>DASWHX010000261.1:0-23450 GCA_036397995.1 Cyclobacteriaceae bacterium | reverse complement strand
GGTGTTTCACCTTTGCCAAATTTTATCCACGCAAGCATAGATTTACAAATATGAATTCCCCTGTCATTTATAATCTGAACTTTATGAACTGTATTGCCATTTGCTTCAAGAATTTTCGCTACAGAGTATCCAAGGAAATTGTTTCGCAGGTGTCCGAGGTGAAGCGGCTTATTGGTGTTGGGTGAGGAGTATTCAACCATTACCTGCGTGCCGTTACGTTGCTTGAACCCGTGCTGATCATTGTTTGCGATATTTTTTAGTGTTGATATCCACACTTCTCCAGAAATCACTAAATTCAGAAATCCCTTTACAACATTATAAGAGTCGATCAATCCGGTGTGATTCATTATGAATTCCCCAATCATTTTTCCGGATTCTTCCGGTGATTTTTTTGTTTCTTTCAGAAATGCAAAAACAACAAATGTGAAGTCGCCTTCAAATTCTTTATTGGTTGGTTGCAACTTTATTTCCTCTGACTTTACCTCCGCTTTAAATAATTGATTAAAGGCCAGAGTGATCCCTTCTTTTATCTGATCTTCAATTCGCAAAGTTTTCATCTTACCAGCCGAGTATATAGGCAAATACGAGCGGTGCCACAATAGAGGCATCCGATTCTATGATAAACTTAGGTGTATCAATCCCTAGTTTGCCCCAGGTTATTTTTTCATTTGGAACCGCGCCGGAATAAGAACCAAAACTTGTAGTAGAATCTGAAATCTGACAGAAATAACTCCAGAAAGGAGTTTCTGTTCTTTTAAGATCCTGGTAAAGCATAGGGACAACACAGATGGGAAAATCTCCGGCAATACCACCGCCAATCTGGAAGAATCCTATGCCTTCCGTTCCGGCATTCCTGGTATAGTAATCAGCCAACCAGGTCATATATTCTATTCCGGACTTCATGGTAGACGGTGTCAACTCATTCTTAATACAATAGGAGGCAAAAATGTTTCCCATGGTAGAATCTTCCCAACCCGGAACAATGATTGGCAAATTCTTTTCTGCTGCTGCTAACATCCAGCTGTTCTTTGAGTCAATTTCATAATATTGTTCCAAAACGCCGGAAAGCAGCATCTTAAACATATATTCATGAGGAAAATAACGTTCTCCGCTTTCCTCCGCTTCTTTCCAGATTTTAAAGATATGTTTCTGAAGTCTGCGGAAGGCTTCTTCCTCAGGTATGCAGGTATCCGTTACCCGATTGTAACCCTTTTCAAGCAGTTCCCATTCTTCTTTTGGAGTTAGATCTCTGTAATTCGGAACGCGTTTATAGGAATTATGAGCGACAAGATTCATCAGATCTTCTTCCAGGTTTGCTCCGGTACATGTAATGATCTGAACTTTATCTTGTCGGATCATTTCTGCGAGTGATATCCCCAGTTCCGCGGTGCTCATGGCTCCTGCCAGGGTAATCATCATTTTCTTACCCTCTTCCAGATGTTTTATGTAGGCTTTGGAAGCATCAACAAGGGCAGCGGCATTAAAGTGCAAATAGTGCTTTTCAATAAAAGCTGTTACAGGTCCATCTGGCATTACGTAATAATTAGTTTGATGAGGGCAAATTTATCAATTCTGAAGGTTTATCAAGAGAAAAATCCACCATTGGCAGGAATACTTCCGCCATCATGCACCTTGCACTTCCGCCTCCGCAGGTTTCAATGGTCTTCAAATCACTGTGTACCAACTCACCGTAGTGCTGCACTTGCCGAACTTGTTCGGGATTAAGACTATGGTAGGCCGCTGAAGACATTACCACCAGTTTCTTTCCGTCTTTGTTTATTACCTGGAGCATATTTCCCGCAAATTTCCTGGTTTGCTCTTCAGTAATATAGATTATCTCCTTCCCGGTTTTTTTGAGATTAGAGACAACGTCTTTCAATTCTTCTTTATTATCAACGGCATCTCCGCAAATAATGGCAAATTCATCTGCCAAGGTCATCATTACATTTGTATGATAAATGGGAAGCCGTTCTCCCTGGTAGGTTTGATAAGAATGAAATTTCACAGCCTTGTATCCAAATTTTATGCAGAATTCATCAACAAGGCCAGGGTCGGTTCTTTCTGAAATGGACGCGTAAATAATTCTATTATCCCTATCCATTACCATGCTTCCGGTTGCTTCCAAAAATCTTTCACTTTTTTCAAAATCAGAAAAATCAATTATCTTCTTAACTGCAAAACCACGTCCTGGTAAAATATCGTTAAGAATATCCTTTCTTCTTTCCCTTCTCCGGTTGGGGGCAAACATCGGAAATAAAACAACTGTGCCATCCTCATGAAATGAGACCCAGTTATTAGGGAAAATAGAATCAGGAGTATCGGAACTAAAAGTATCTTCCACCACCAGCACATCCACGCCTTTTGAGCGCAAGACCTGTACAAAGTTGTCAAACTCACGCTGCGCCTTTTCTCCTGCAGTTTCATCATCAAGATTATCAGGATCCTTTTGATAGAAGTTGTTTTCAGCGGTTTGTTCATTGTAACGAAACTGCACGGGTCTAATCATCAATATGTGCGAAGTAATTTGCATAAATTTCAACTTCTTCTTAAAGGTAATGTTGAGCATCTCAAAAGTCCTTCCATTTTTGCCGTTTCATTATATTTTACTTCTTCAACTTTGAAGCCACGATCTCTGAGTTCCTTGTTAAGACGAACAAAATTTTTTGATGAAATTATTAAATTCGGATTTACGGAAAAAATATTTGCGCACATATCATACATTTCCTGCTGGTCTATGAAAATCATTTTGGGCTGCCCAAAAAAATTAACCAGGTAATTTGCTTCCCGCTTATTCTTAAAGCCATCACGGTACATTATAGCAAAACCTTTACCTATCGGCTGAAAACAGCAGTCCAGATGCAGTGCATTCTTCCTGGCATCATTATCTGACTTATTAAGTTCAAAAGGAATTACTTCCTTATCAGGAAACAGCTGCTTAACAAATTCTATCCCTGCCTCATTGGTTCGGGAGACAATAAATTTTTGAAAATCGGCATACTTTGAATAGCCGATGAAAATCTTATCATACCAGGGCATCACATCTCCACCTTCAATTCGGACTTTCACAGGCGGCTGAACAACTTTTCGGGAGTCAATTTTCTTAAGCAGGTGTAATATCCCTCTTATTTCCTTTGTCCGGTCGGCGACGATATTCGCTTTTATGAAAAAATCTTCAATAACTAAGCCGATATCCCTGGCAAATATCTGGTTGATACCTTCTACATTCTGAGGCCTGTAAACATAAACCCCCATGGCTTTCAATTTTTCCGCAAAGCCATCAATTTCCTCCAACAGATCCTCTTCCGTTGGAAAAGTGCCGTTTCGAATATTCTCTTTTGATTTCGGATCATAAGCTTCTTTATACAGAGGTGTCCCCCCAAAATCAAAAGCCGATCCCACAATAACTGACCGGAGTGGCGAAATTTCATCCCGAACCTGAAGCTTCATAAATGAGAATTTATGCCCAAATTTACTCGATTGGGCCTTATCAAGAACTATGGGGTTTGGGATTTACTTTTACCCAGGTTGCCAGACTTTCAGAATTTCCATCTCCAGGTTTATTGGTGGGGCAATTAGTTGGATTAATTGTTAAATTATTAGATTATTGCAGGTCCTTTTAAAATCCATTTTATGCATTTCACATAATGAAGCAATATATAGATCTCATTGAGCAAACCTTCGAATTTCCTCAGAAGGAATTCAGGGTTGAAAACAACGAACTCTATTTCAACGATGTCCCTCTCATGAAGCTAATCAAGGAATATGGGACACCCCTCAAGGTCACCTACCTTCCAAAAATCAGCGAGAACATAAAGATTGCTCAGAAGCTTTTTGGAGATGCCATGGCAAAATTCAATTATAAGGGGAAATACCTGTATAGCTATTGCACCAAATCTTCACACTACAAATTTATTTTCGATGAAGCATTGAAAAATGATGTTCATATAGAAACCTCTTCGGCGTTTGACATTCCCATTGTGCGAAAACTTCTGAAAGAAGGCAAGATTACCAAAGATACCTACGTAATATGCAATGGATTTAAAAGACCGCTTTACCGTCAATACATTTCAGAGCTGCTAAATGAGGGTTTCAAGAATTGCATTCCGATTTTAGACGATTTGAATGAAATCAAATTTTACGATGAAAATATAAAGGTTCCTTATGATTTAGGAATCCGGCTTGCCGCAGATGAAGAGCCCAAATTTGAATTTTATACATCCAGGCTTGGTATCAGATACACCGATGTAAGAGACCTTTATAATGAAGTAATCGCTCCAAGTCCAACTGCAAATCTCAAAATGCTTCATTTTTTTATTAATACGGGAATAAGAGATACCGCGTACTATTGGAGCGAATTAAGCAGATTCATGTACAAGTATTGCGAACTAAAGAAGATTTGTCCAACCCTTGATACGGTTGACATAGGCGGTGGTTTCCCGATTAAGTCTTCCATGCATTTTGATTTCGATTACAAATACATTACAGAACAAATTATTGAAAATATTCAGTGGATTTGTAAAAAAAATCATGTTGAAACTCCCAGCATCATTACAGAATTCGGCAGTTATACGGTAGCAGAAAGTGGTGCATTGCTTTACCAAATTTTAAACCAAAAACTCCAAAATGACAAGGAGCTTTGGTATATGATCGATGGTTCATTTATCACCCACCTGCCCGATGCCTGGGGGTTAAATCAAAAATTCATAATGCTCGCGGTTAATAAATGGGCTGAAAATTTTCACCGGGTTAATCTGGGCGGCCTCACCTGCGATTCAATGGATTACTATAATTCAGAAGCTCATTCTTCGGAGGTATTTCTTCCTAAAATTGAGAACGGAGAACCACTGTATATCGGATTCTTTCATACCGGTGCTTACCAGGACACTTTAGGCGGAGTAGGCGGACTTCAGCATTGCCTGATTCCCGCTCCAAAACATGTGCTAATTGATAAGGATGCAAAAGGAAAGATAAAAACCCGATTATTCAGGGATGAACAAACAAGCAGCAGCATGCTAAAGATTCTTGGATACTAAATTCCCCGGTTTTTTACTCAAAAATCTTGATTAAAATCCTAAGTTTGGAATTCAAAAAATCTCTCCGAGTGAAAAGCCTTGTCATTATCCCGACCTATAATGAAATTGAAAATATCGAACTTATAATTCGTTCTATCTTTTCACTTAAAACAACTTTTGATATTTTGATCATTGATGACGGTTCTCCGGACAAAACCGCAGAAAAGGTGAAAGATCTTCAGAATGAATTTAATTCGAAACATCAACAATTACACCTTATTGAAAGGAAAGAAAAGCTCGGATTAGGAACGGCTTACCTGAAAGGCTTCGAATTTGCTCTTGCCAATAATTATGATTATGTATTTGAGATGGATGCAGATTTCAGCCATGATCCAAAGGATTTAAAGAGATTGCTTCGCGCGGCAAGAGTTGAAAGATACGACCTTGTTATCGGTTCACGTTATATTGAAGGAGTTAATGTGGTAAACTGGCCTCTTGGAAGAGTATTGCTTTCTTATATCGCCAGCCTTTATACCCGGATAATTACGGGCATGCCTGTTCATGATGCCACGGCTGGTTTTAAGTGCTACAAAATCAAAGTATTGCGGACAATTGATTTATCCGCAATTAGGTTTGTCGGGTATGCTTTTCAAATTGAAATGAAATTCAATGCATGGAAGCATGGATTTAAGATAAAAGAAATACCCATTGTATTTACTGACCGAATCCGCGGCGATTCCAAAATGTCAATCAAAATTTTCAATGAAGCGCTGTTCGGTGTTATTCAAATGAAAGTAGGTTCACTTTTTAAAAAGTATAAGAAAGTTAATCGAACCGTATCGACCGTATAGGCTGTATCCTGCTGATGATGGCGGTTGGAATAAATAAGACGAGCAAGATAAGCAAGCTCACCGAAAAATTTAATCCAATTATTATTGGCCAGTTCCATGAGATTGGAACATAACTCATATAGTAATTCTCAGGATTTAATGGAATTAACCTAAATTTATCCTGCAACATACCAAGCCCTATGCCCAAAGCATTTCCAATTAGCAGTCCCCAGAGAATTAATTTCCAGCCGTTGTAAGTAAAAATATCCCGAATCTGCTTGTCGGGCGCACCCATTGCTTTTAGCATGCCAATCATCGGGGTTCTTTCCATGATCAAAATGATGACAATTGAAATCATGTTGAATGAGGCCACAAATAATACCAGCACCAAAAAGATTAACATGTTTTGTTTAATCAACCCCAGCCATTCAAATACCTGCTGATATTGATCAGTTACCTTTTCTACGTATAAGTCACTATCAATATTGTCATAAAGGGTTTCTTCATTAGCTTCTAACTGATTAAAGTCCTTTATGAATACTTCAAAACCACCCACCAGTGAATCCGGCCAATTGTTTAATCGCTGGATTAATTTGATATCAACAAGAATGACTTTTTCATCAAACTCCTCAATCCAGGTTTCATAAATACCTTTCACATTAAGTCTTCGAACCCTGGGAGGATTTTGAAAAAAGTGAGCTATCAGTGGGTCGCCGACTTTAAGTTTTAGCTTATTCGCTATTATTTTACTGATGACAACATCATTACTGGCTGCACTATCATCAAACTCAACAAACCCTCCTTCAGCCATGTTGGCATTAAATCTTTTAAGGTTAAAGTCAGGGGCAACGCCTTTGAGAAAAGCTCCAAGTACCTCTTCCTCTGTTTTCAATAATGCCGGTTTATAACTGTAAGTTTGAATATGATCAATGAATGGATATTGCCGGTAATTCACATAAATGTCTCTGCCGGTTGAGATAGGATTTTCCAGATATGAACTGGTTAAAGTAAACCTGGTGACATTAAGGTGCGAACCAAAGCTGATAATTTTCTCTTCAATAATTCCCCGGAACCCCAGCAGAATACAAAATGAGAGAATCATTGTGGCCAGGCTTATCCCCACTGAAGCTATCCCGATTTTATATATTGTACTGGAGAAGGTGTTGGCGGCTGGCTTGCTTATTCTCTTCGATATGAAATAGGACAGGTTCAAATTTTCCTTAATTTTGAATCACGATGATTTTTCTAACCAAACTTAAAATAAATAAAGCATTTTTATCTGCTTATTTAGCTGCTTTCACTATCCTTCCCTCTAATTGTCAGCACAAAATACTAAGTACTGAAAATGTTGTTTTACCCGGAGCATTTCAGATGGATGAAATAAAATCTCTTTTGGATGGCAAAAGAATTGGGTTGTTTGCCAATCACTCGGCACTAATAAATCAAACCCATTTGCTGGATACTTTACTCTCCCTGAACATTAATGTGGTGAAAATATTTGGACCTGAACATGGTTTCAGAGGGCAGGCTGCAGATGGTGCAAAAATCAGTGACGAAGTTGATGAAAAGACCGGAATCCCCATCATCTCACTCTATGGATCCAGACGCAGGCTTTCTAAAGGGGATCTTGCCGATATCGATGTGTTGGTTTTTGATATGCAGGATGTTGGTACAAGATTTTATACTTACTCTGTGGATATGCATTTTGCCATGCAAACAGTGGCGGAAAGCAACAAAAAATTTGTTCTCCTGGACAGACCAAATCCACATGGTGATGAAGTTGACGGCCCTGTACTGGACACCGCTTTCCGGTCCGGAATCGGACAAAACAGGATACCGGTTCTTCATGGCTTAACCCTTGGGGAAATGGCTCAAATGATTAATGGTGAAGGGTGGCTGAAGGATGGTATTCAGTGTGACCTTAGTATTGTAAAAGCGAAGAACTACGATCACCGGATGCCTTATTCACTGCCAATTCGACCGTCTCCGAATCTTCCCAATGATCACGCTGTGTCATGGTACCCTACTCTTGCTTTATTTGAAGGGACTTGGATAAGTGTGGCCCGCGGAACCGATTTTCCTTTTCAGGCAATTGGCTGTCCGGATTCAACTTTTGGTAATTTTTCATTCACTCCGAGGTCTATTGAAGGCATTTCTACAAACCCACCTCATCTTGGTATTACATGCTATGGAATAGATTTAAGAAATATAACCCCACCCAAAGGTTTGGACCTGCAGTACCTATTGAGGTTTTATTATATTGTTGAAGATAAAGAGAGTTTCTTTCGTTCCTATTTCAATTTGCTCGCCGGAACCGATGTTTTGATGCAACAAATAAAAGCCGGGATGAGTGAAGATGAAATAAAGGAAACCTGGAAGCCGGACTTGGATCAATACAAGAAAATACGCGCAAAATATTTGTTATACCCGGATCACTCCAATGAATAAGTCCGGTTTTAGAATAATTTTTCTTGGAACTCCGGATTTTGCCGTTGCCAGTCTAAAAAAACTAGTTGAAAATAATTGGAACATCGTGGCAGTTGTAACTGCCCCCGACAAGCCTAGCGGCAGGGGTCAAAAAGTATCTTCATCACCTGTTAAAGAGTATGCAGAACAGAAGTCGATTCCAGTACTGCAACCCACCAATCTTAAAGACTCTGAATTTATTTCCAGATTAAAAACATTTAACGCACACTTACAAATAGTTGTGGCTTTTAGAATGCTGCCCAGGGAAGTGTGGCAAATGCCGCGGCTTGGAACCTTTAACCTTCATGCTTCTCTGTTGCCCAACTACCGGGGTGCCGCACCAATCAATTGGGCGATTATTAATGGGGAAAAAGAAACGGGTGTTACGACTTTTTTTTTAAGGCATGAAATCGATGAAGGCGAAATTCTTCTCCAGGAAAAGGAGCTAATATCTCCAGAAGATACCGCGAGCAATTTACATGACAGACTAATGATGAAAGGTGCTGACCTTGTTAACCAAACTGTTTCTTTAATTTTTGAAAGAAAGGAAAATCCGTATGAACAGATTTTAAGCGGCAAGGAAAGGAATGCACCAAAATTGAATAAGGAAATGTGCCGGATTAATTGGAGTAATTCGTCCAAAAATATTGTGAACCTGATTCGGGGACTTGCCATGTATCCAGGTGCATGGACCGAACTCAATGGCATTCAATATAAAATATATAAAGCATCTCGGTTAAAGGCCGGCAAAAAGTCTGAACCCGGAAGCGTTATTTCGGATAGTAAAAATTTTCTCCACATTGCCACTAATGACGGAATTATCTCTATACTTGAAATTCAAAAAGAAGGGAAAAGAAAGATGGGTATTAAGGAATTTTTAGTAGGAAATAAAATATGATTGTTTCGTTAATCGCGGCGGTATCAGAGAACAAAGTAATTGGCAAAGACAATAAACTGGTTTGGGATCTGCCACGGGATATGAAATTTTTTATGGACACTACTTTGGGTCATTATATAATCACCGGAAGAAAAAACTATGAATCCATTCCTGAAAAATTCAGGCCTCTTAAAAACAGAACTAATATTATTGTTACACGTCAGAAGAAATTTCTTGCCAAAGGAGCCATCGTTGTGCATTCCCTGGAAGAAGCATTTCATCTGGCTGCAGAAGCTCACCAGCAGGAGGTATTTGTAATTGGTGGTGGTGAAATTTACCGGCAATCCATGAACAGGGCAGACCGGCTTTATATCACCGAAGTTAAGGCGAAATTTTCCGGAGATACCTACTTCCCCGATTATTATAAAGCAGAGTGGAAAGAAATTTCCAGGATACAGAATTTACCTGATGAAAAACACGCATATCCTTATAATTTTGTTTTACTAGAAAAAATAGTGGCATGATCATGAAAATCAGAGCGGCTCGGACCCGCATCAAAAATTACATTGTTAAAACCGAGTTAGAGTTTTCGGAATATCTTAGCAGTCAGTGTGGCTGCAAGGTATATCTTAAATTGGAAAACAGGCAGGTAACAAATTCATTTAAGATTAGAGGAGCCTGCAATAAGATTTTAACTACGAAACTATCAACCAAGAACGGGTTTGTCGCAGCCTCCTCAGGAAATCATGCGGCGGCATTTGCTTATTTAGCTCAACAAATGGGTTTTGTAGGCATTATCTTCCTGCCTGTTACTGTTCCAAAAGCGAAACTTGACGCGTTGAAGTCATATCCCGTTCAGGTGGTTCAATTTGGTTACGATACACTCGAAGCTGAGTACGAAGCCAAGCGTTTTGGGAGAGAAAAGGAAATGCCTTATGTGTCTCCATATAACAATCTCAGTGTAATTCAGGGTCAGGGAACGTTGGGATTGGAAATTCATGATCAGCTTCTCAATGTGCATACCGTTTTTATACCCGTTGGCGGGGGCGGGCTAGCTGCCGGGGTCGGTTCCTATTTTAAGAAAGCCCGGCCTCTTACTCAGATCATTGGATGTCAGCCTTTCAACTCAAAGGTGATGTATGAATCTGTTATGGCTGGCAAAATCCTGAAGCTGAAATCCGAATCCACATTGGCAGATGGAACCGCCGGCGGAATTGAAAAAAGAGCCATAACATTCCCAATTTGCTCCAGGGTAATTGATGATTGGGTTCTGGTTAAGGAATGGGAAATTTTGGATGCAATAAGAATAATGATTTCATATCATGATATGCTGATTGAAGGTGCCGCCGCTCTTACTGTTGCCGGCCTTTTGAAAAGACATCAGGATTTGGAAGATAAGAATGTAGTATTGATAATTACCGGAGAAAGAGTTACCAAAGATGTTCTGAAAGAACTTGCCTGACAAATTTGAAACCATGCGAAAACAATTTACTGTTTTAGGATTCTACATATCCTTCATCGTATTTGCGTTATCCCTGCTCTTCGCTTACTATGGATTTACTGAAGCGGATGAAGATCAAAAGAAGGGAATTGTCGGCTTAATCCTATTCTCAAGTCTTTTTTTGTTTATCAATTGGTTAAACTATCGTCGCTTCAACCAGGAAAGAGGGAAACAGCTTAAAAAATCCCGGCGGAAGTGATTTTGATTCATGGAAATTTATCAGGCCATCTTTCTTATTCTCACCGGCATCCTCGCGGGTTTTCTGAATACTGTTGCCGGTGGCGGTTCGTTGCTTACTCTTCCACTAATGATTTTCATGGGACTGGACTCCGTCGTAGCAAATGCTACCAACAGAGTGGCCATTATTTTTCAGAATATTTTTGCAGTTGCAGGATTCAAAAGTAAAGGTGTTTTCATCTATCCCTATGGAATATACCTAGGCCTTGCTTCAATTACCGGTGCGGTAATCGGCGCAAAAATCTCAGTAGAAATTGACAGCGATCTCTTTAACAAGA
The DNA here is from genome assembly GCA_036397995.1 of Cyclobacteriaceae bacterium. Taxonomy (GTDB): domain Bacteria; phylum Bacteroidota; class Bacteroidia; order Cytophagales; family Cyclobacteriaceae; genus DASWHX01. The sequence continues at coordinate 12,249 of DASWHX010000261.1, read as the reverse complement.
TTCTCGCAATCATTATGGTTGCCGTTGTTGTATGGACCATTTTGGATCGAAGTGGCAATTCAGATGAAACAAAAGAAAGACTTGACAAGAGACATCAGATTTATGGAGTAATCATGTTCTTTTTTATTGGAATTTATGGTGGATTCATACAGGCAGGCGTTGGATTTCTGATAATCGCCGGTGTAACTATTGTGAACAGGCTGAGCCTGGTGAAAACAAACAGTCTCAAAGTTCTTGCCGCGTTGATGTATACGTCTTCTGCCCTTATTGTTTATATCATTGAAGATAAAATCAACTGGACCTGGGGTCTCACGTTGGCAGTCGGCAATTCAGCGGGCGGCTGGATTGCCAGCCGCTGGTCTGTAAAGAAGGGAGACAAATGGATAAAAAGAGTTTTGTTTGTTACAGTGATAGTGCTCGCGATTAGACTTTGGTTCTTTTAAAATCAAGCTTTTGCCGGTTCTCTGAATCCTACCCACACAAACCGCTTTATAACATACTCCGGATTTGTAAAAGATGCATTCCCTGCGGGGTTTCCTCCCGTAACATGAAAGTCACTGAATCCGGCATGCTGATTTAGATAAATTCCACCAACAAGGTTGAATGAAACCGGAGTAGCGACTTGCGACATCTCATCTTTGATCATTTCTTTTATTTCAGGATTGGTGGTATAAGCGCCGCAGCTAATGGCCCCAAATTTCATCGCTATATCTTTTGCAAGTTGAACTGATTCATTAGTGTTCTTTGTCTTTATCAGCAAAGCTATCGGGCCAAAAAGTTCTTTGCTGAAACTATCTTTATTCGATGCATTAACCTCAATAATTGCCGGTGTTGCAGTACGTGCATTTTTAAACTGTGGATTCTCAATGGTTTTACTTTTCAACCATACTTTGCCGTCGATCTTTTCCGCAGTTTTCACTCTCTCACTGGTTTTGGGATTTTGGATGGCTCCAAGCACAAAAGGTCCGGCTTTAGGATTATCCGCCAATCCGGAAGTTGCAGCAACAAACTTTTCAGCAAACTCATCAAAAGTAATAATTCCATCTGGTGTATTTATACCTCCTTCAGGAATAAAGAAATTTTGAGGAGCTGTGCACATTTGTCCGGAATAAAGCGCCAGCGAAAAGATTAAATTCTGAATTACGGCATCCGCGTTTTCAACACTATCAATAATGACGGAGTTTACCCCGGTTTTTTCAGTAAAAACGCATTTTCCGGATAATCCTTCCAGGTAGGACCCAAATTCAGAATTTCCCGTATAATCTATCAGCTTCACCTGAGGATGCTCCGCTAATTCTTTAGTGATAGTCTTTTCAAAAGTATCCACCGCCAGCTGGCAAATATTCGCATCAAATCCATTTTCCCTGAGCACTTTCTGAATTTCTGCAACAACTATGGCAATGGGTAAAACTGCTCCAGGATGAGGTTTTACAATGACAGGATTCCCCGTAACCAGGTCTGCATATAAACCTGTAACGGAATTCCAGGTGGGGAAAGTGGAACATCCAATTACGACACCTATCCCTTTTGGCACCGCCTTCCATTCTTTTTCAAGTTTGATGTTGAACTTGCCCATAGGTTTATCCCAGGTTGCCTGCCGGGGAAATCGGCTTAGTTCTTCATAGCCCGCCGCTATTGCTTCGAGAGCGCGGTCAGCAGCATGAGGCCCGGATGCCTGAAAGGCCATCATATACCCCTGGCCGGTAGTATGCATGGTTGCGTAGGCAATTTCAAAGAATCTCTCTTTTAACATTTCCAGGCTTTCCACGAGAATTCCTGCCCTAGTCTCCGGGGAAGCTTTTCGCCATGCACCAAAGCTTTTGTTGGCATTACTTATTAATGTATCCACTGAAAATGCGGGATACTTAATATTGATTTCCTCTTGAGTATAAGGACTTACTTCCACTCCTATCCATCCATCCGATCCCTCAGCACTTATCTCGTCAAAATAATTTCCGGAAAGAGACATATATTTTTCTCTGCCTTTTGCATCAGCATCCTCCGGATAGGCGCCGGGATGTTCCGGATATTGGGCAAAGAATTCCCTTTTATGCAAAGCTGAGATTGCCTTTTCTATAATAGACTTGTGTTTTTCAAATAAATCCATTGGAAATTTATAGTTATCAGTTAAATGAGGTGCGCAAGTTAATTATTTTTCTGCTAATAGTCGTCTTTCAAAAACTCGCCGTTGAAACTATGATATTATTTATTCGTGTCGAAGTGACACAATGGGATCTTGCTGAGCTGCTCTTTGTGCGGGAGTAATTCCGAAAATAATTCCTATGGATGCTGCCACTCCGAAGGAAATCAAAATGGAAATAAAAGTGACAGAAGTTTCTATATCAGCAAAGTTGGAAACCAAAATCGCAAATACAACCCCCAAAAACACTCCAACAAAGCCTCCGGAAACGGATATCATAACCGCCTCAAATAGAAATTGCGCAATGATGTCCCGCTTTTTCGCACCAATCGACATTCTTAACCCAATTTCCTTTATTCTCTCCATCACAGAGGCAAGCATTATGTTCATAATACCGATGCCTCCAACCAGTAGGGAAATTCCGGCAATCGCGCCTAAAACAAAATTGAAGATACTTTTTGTGCGCTGTTGCTGCTTCAACAATAATTCGGGAATGGTAATTTCAAAATCAACCATTTCATAATGCCGCCTTTTCAACAGCTTTGACGCCACTTCAGCAACTCCAGTGAGTTTTTCTGTCTTTTCCACCTGAATTACCAGCCTGTCTATTTGATGATAATTTTCCGCTTTCTTATTTTCTTCATTTTCTTCTTCCTGAAACTGAGCCCGGAGTAGTAAACGTTCCGTGATTAATGACCTGTTCTTATATCGCAATAATACGGTATTAAGGGGGGCATACACATCCATATTGTAATCTCTTATGCCCAGATTGGTTAAGCTTTTTTCAGAAATAAACCGCTGATCAAGTACACCTATCACTCTGAGCCAGTGCTTTCCTACCTTGAGCATTTTTCCAAGAGGGTTTTCCTGGCTGAAAAACTTTGCCTGAACTCCCTTGCCAATTATACAGACTGCTTCCCCCATTTCAAGTTGTTCCTTACTAAAAATATAACCACCTTGAAAAGTAAAATTTGCCACAGAAAAATAACTGTTGTCCACCCCAACTAATTTCGCTGACCTTCTTCTGCCATTCTTTATTATATTTGTCTCCAGCACAATCTCAGGACTCAAGTGAGTGATTCCGGGAATTATTTTTTCAAGACTTCGAGCATCGTACAAAGTTAATCCCGGCGAGAAGTTGGGTTTCTCTTTGGCAGCGGTTTCATCTGAAAGAACTTCTTCCTTTTGTTCTACAACGGGTGTAATTACTATGTTGTTTACACCGACCAACTTTATTTGTTCGAGAATTTCCTTTTGAGCTCCACTTCCAATAGCCATCATGGCAATTACGGCGGCCACCCCAAAAATTATTCCCAAAGCCGTAAGCAGTGAACGAAATTTATTGGATAAAACAGATTCGACCGCAATATGAAAATTGAAAAGATATTTAGTCATACTAATTGGAAGAAGCTACCGACGTTCCCTTTTCTGGCAATTTTATAAGTCTTTTAGATTCATAACCTGTCGGGTTCGATAAATACACTATTTCTCCCTGCTTCACTCCTTCCAGAATTACAGCTTTGTCAGCATTTGTTTTCCCAACCTTTACTTCTTGTTTTGAAAATGTTAGTCCATCTTTTTTGATGACATAGGTTAAGGTGTCTCCCTGCGAATGCAGGCTTTCAAGCGGAACAAATACTACGCCTGGAACAACTTCCGCGATAATAGTGTTACTGGTGGTCATTGCAGGCCTAAGCGTTGTATCAGATTCATTAATGAGTATATCTACCTGGAAGACTTTTGCATCAGAATTGGGTTTTTGTTCGCCTACATTGGCAACGGTGATCACTTTTCCTGTCAGTTTTTTTGTAGGGAAGGCATCTAAACCAACCTGAACAGTTTGCCCAACCTTAACCACTCGAATATCAACCTCATTGACATACGTCTTTGAAATCATTTTATTCAAATCCGGAAGCGTGGCCACTACCGGATCCCACGCCTGAACCGTACTTCCGACTCCTTTTTTGGTACCATTCCAGGTCCTGGCATAAATTACCATACCGTCTTCTGGAGCGGTAACGGTAAATTCCTGGGCCAGCCGCATCAAAAAATCAACTCTTGTTTGGTCTTCCTGACGCTCTGCCCACGCTTGCTGCATCTGTGCGACAGCTTTTTCCTTTCTTAATTTATACCCGTCAAACGCCTGCTTATGAGCACGTTCTGCCTTTTCAAATTCAATTTGCGCGGCTGTCTGGGTGGCAGGCGGTTCAAATTTTGATTGTTCAACAATAATTTTCTTGGTTGTAATTTCATACTCCAGATTAATTAGCTCATCGCGGGCCTTTCGTAGTTCGAGGGCAGTATCCAGTTTCATCTCGGTGTATTTTGAGTCACTTTGGGAAAGATCATTTTGTTCCTGCTGAATCTTATCCATCAGTTGGGTTTGCTCCAGCTTAGCGATGTAATCTCCTTTCTTTACAAGTGTGCCTTCTTCAACAATATCATCAATTTTTATCTGCCAGATCTGAGCCTGCTGGAGTCCGTTAGGCCCGGTAATCCTGACAGAACTTTTGGCTTCCAGTTCTCCTGTGGTGGTCACATCAATTATGAAGTCTCCAAACTGGGCTTCTGTAAGGACTTCTACATCTTCGCTGGAACTTCCTTTTGTGGATTGGTAAATGAGTACAAGTACTACAACCGATATTATGAGTCCTGCTCCGATTAGTATTCGCTTATTCATGACTTTGGGGTTATTTTGGGATTTTGACGGATTACCTGGTAATTACTAATACTGTCTTTTGTTGTTATTGGTTACTTAACGAGCAAAAAATGTACTACAGTACTTGCTTGCGCTAATTGTTTTCTGATTTAAGGATGTTCCTGGACGCTGGAAAGTTGTAAAAGAACCTGAATATTAACATTCCAATTAATTTTTCCTCACCTTTTTTATGATAACATTACTTATCTAATTAATAATAAGCTTTTAACTGTATTTTTGTTGAAATATATGTTTTTTCAAATTTATTATAGCAGGCATTATCTACAGACCCGCACTAGACAATAAATGGAATTTTAATGAAATCTTCGCTCACTTTCTTTCTTTTAGTATCACTCACTCACCTGCAGTTTACTCAATCAAATAATTCAACAGAAGAATCTTTTATCCTAAAAATAAAAGAAGGGAAGATCCAGGCAGTCGCCCAGTGGCTTAAATCAAGAGGTTTTGCCAATGAAATGGAGCCCGTCTTTCCAGGGAGAAAACCAGGATCACGATTGCGGAATTACCACAGGATCAAGGCAAAGTTTTCAACCGGGGAAATAATTAAAATTCTTAAATCCAACCCTGATATTGAAATTCTTGAAAAAGAAAAGACCTACAGACCTCTATTTGTGCCGGATGATCCCGCGGCACAACCGGGATCTGAGCAATGGCATCTTGCGGCAATGTCTGCATACCTTGGCTGGGACTTAATTTCCCCTGCTCCAAATCCGGTTATCACCGCAATCATAGACACCGGATTCGATTTAAGCCATGAAGATTTGGCGAATACCTTCTACACAAATGACAATGATCCTGTTGATGGTATTGATAATGATAATGATGGGTACATTGATAACTTCATTGGCTGGGATTTTGGAGATAATGATAATGACCCTTCCTCGTTGTCGCAAGCTCATGGAACAATTGTAGCCGGAGCAGGATTTGCTGCCGCAAATAATACTTTGGGTGGTGCCGGAACCGGTTACAATTCAAAATACATGCCTATCAAAATTCACTCTACCGCTCTGAATGAGCTGACCGGCGCGTATGAAGCAATCGTCTATGCAGTTGAACAAGGAGCAAAAGTTATTAACCTTTCCTGGGGTGATGCAGGAGAATACTCACAATTTGAACAGGACATTATCAATTACGCAGCCATAGATTTTGATGCAGTGATAATCGCCGCCGCGGGAAATACCAATGAACATCTGGCCTTCTACCCCGCTTCTTATGATAACGTTTTATCTGTAGGATCCACCAATTCCTCTGATCAAAAAACTGACTGGGGTACAATTAGCGAATATATTGATCTGTCGGCCCCCGGGATCGATATTTACACTACTCAACCTACCAACGGTTATGCGAATAGTTGGGGGAGTTCCCTGGCTGCACCGCTTGTTTCAGGTCTGGCGGCACTGGTAAGACAAAGTTTTCCACTCTTAAATGCGCTGCAAATAATGGAAAAAATCCGGGTTTCTGCGGATGATATTTATTCTGTTCCTGGTAATGAGAATTTCTTTGGCTTACTGGGAAAAGGCCGGGTAAATATGCGAAAAGCCCTGGAATCATCCGCTGGACCTGTGGTCCGTGCATTTATTCAACCGGATTTTATTCAGCCTTTTTATGACGACTCATTGCACTTTGAGGTTGTTTTCAAAAATTTTCTTGATCCCATTAGTTCCCCGCTGACCATAGCCCTGAATACTCTTAGCAGTAATATTACGATGGTGTCTCAATCAATAACCCTGAATTCATTAAATACTTTAGAAACCAGCATATCTTATTCTTTCTCGGTTAAGATAGATGAATTAACTCCACCCTCCGAATTTTTGCAACTCTATTTCTCTTTCGAAAGCGGAGCTTATGTTGATTTTCAAATGCTGCCATTCAGAAATGGTCCTGACTTTATTGAATTCAATAATGAAAAAATTACATGGACTGCAAACAGCACAGGACATCTTGGATATTTTGACGATTATTACAACGGTCACTCGCTAAGATTCCAGAATATTGATTATGGGTGGCACGCGGGTATAATCGCGGCAACAGATGCATCCCATGTATCAGGAACAGTCATCAATGATTTTGTTACCTATACTCAAGATGATGATTTTGAAACGATACGCTTTGTAAAATCCCATCAAACGCCTTACTCAGATATTGATTACAGATTGCGGATTGAAGAGAAGCCTTCTGCTACAGCAATAGGAATCCGAATCGATGAGAAATTGTTAGGTTGGAAAAATGCTGAAGATCAGGATTTCATGATTCTGGAATACCGTGTAACAAATTTAAATCCTGAATCTATTAATGGTTTTGATTTTGGAATGTTCCTTGACATCGATCTTGAGGATTATACTCAAAATAAGACGAGTTTTTCTTCCGACAGTAAACTTGGATATATATACTCTGACAATGAAGCCTTCGGAATTGCATTACTCACCAACCAAAACCCCGTATCGCGTGGTATAGATTTTGGCAATTTCAACGGCAACGTACCTGATATTGGAATCACCTTTGGTGATACGGAAAAATTTCAATTTATGAATGAAGGCCTTACTCAAACCGATGCTGGAGTTAACGGCAGCGGAAATGATGTAGCCATTGTATTCGGTGCCGTAATCCCGGTTATTGCTCCACTGGAAAGTGTCACGATTGCTTTTTCCATTATTTTCGGAACATCACTGACGGACCTGGAAGCAAAAGTTAGTCTGGCCGAAACCAGATATGATGCCTATTCTCAATACCATCCTGAATTAGAAACTTTCCTGGCCTGTGAAGGAGAGAGCGCGGTAATAAATCCTGCAAATCTGAATGACTTTAAACTGTTCAGTGATGCACAACATACTGACTTATTGTTCACAGGAAATGAATTTATTACTCCCGCTCTTCAGAATCAGCAAACCTATTATATCACTTCCCTGATTAATGAGCTTGAAGAAGAGTCTTATTCAATTCAGGTGGACCTGCATTATGCTAATGTAGACTTTATCATGTCTTCTGCCTCCCTGGTGCTCCATCCAGGAGAAAAAAGCAGTATTGCAGTTCAGGATATTACGACAGGTAGTATTTCCCGAACCTGGGATTTTGGAAATGGATATGGAAGTATAAACAACGATGCAAAACCCGAATATTCCCTTCCGGGGACTTATAATATTGAACTTACATCAACCGATAATCTCGGTTGTGAGGAAAGCATAACTAAGCATCTTTCTGTAATTGAAAGTTATGAAAAACCGGTATTCCCGGAGTTTATTATCATTTGCTATGGAGAAAATCTTTCTTTCTCTGATTCAGGTAAAATTCTAAATCTTTATGTTGATTCTATCTCCCCTCCGGTTGCATCGGGATCTGAAATTTTCACTGATGACTTGATTAGCGATACCACTTTTTATCTCACCCAGGTGGGCCTTAAACCTGAAAGTCTGCCAACCCGGGTTGATGTCATCATCGAAAATTTAATGACTGGGTTTGACTTCTCAATTGACACTACCCACTTTGAGTCGCCAACAGTATTGCAGCTGAACTCAGAAACTCCCGGCGTTTCGAGTGAATGGTATTTAGGAGATACTTACCTGGGATCCGGTGATACTCAGATTGTAAATTACAGCGGATTAAATGAGTTGCTAATAAAACAAAGAGTCGCTTCGGAATTTGGATGTCTTGACAGCCTGGTTAAATCTATCCCATTAAAGATTTCTCCAGCACCTAAAGAGGAAATGATTACAATTTGTCAAAATAGTTTTGCCTCGTTGATACCCGAACCGGGATCCATTTTTGTCTTCTATAATAACAAAAATGAAATTATCCAAAAAGGAAGGTACCTGGAACTAACAAATCTTGATCGCGACAGTATTTTTTATTTTACTTCAATTGACTCGCTCCTGGAAAGCGCACCGGCGAAATTTGAAATTAAAATTAGTTTTCCGAATTCCGGTTTTACACCACTGAAGGATACCCTCATGAGTAACGGAATCAGCCAAATAGAATTCCAGGCGGAAGAAAAACTCTTATCCAGCTATTCCTGGGATTTCAGTTCCGCGGGTTTCTCCTCAGTCATAAATCCTACGGTAAGCTTCCTGCTACCCGGACTTTATCCCGTTCAACTTACAGTAACGGATTCTCTTGGCTGCAATTCGACAACTCTTGGCTCGGTACTGGTTGCGGATATCACCTCCTTTGATGAAAGTGATGGAACTCTTATCTATTTTCCGAATCCGGTTAGAAATAATCAATTCTTTATATCAGGACTCACGCCAGGTAAAGTTGAAATTTTGGATTTAACAGGAAAAGGAATCGAATTTCAAATCACAAAAATGCCGGAGGGAGTAATGATTTTGCTTAATGAAAATACTTCAAATGGTATCTACCTGGTAAATGTAATTTCCTCTCAGCATCAGAAATCTTTCCGCATACAAGTTGAGAATTAATCTTGTTGACTAAAAACTTTTTTGAGAATGTCAGAAGTTCTGGCCAATGGGTCTTTCCTGATTTTTCCTTCTTCGATAGCAATCAAATAAAATAAACCTTCAATAGCTTTATTGGTTGCATATTCATCCAGATCAGGATTTGCTTTTCGAACAAGCGGGACTTTATTATAAGTATTTACCAAGTCGGCATAATAACGGGTTGCATTAACCTCGTCTAACGCTCTCTTTATTATAGGTTGAAATTTTCTGAAAAGAGTTTGTGAAGTCGTTCGCATCAGATACTGAGTGGCAGCATCATCTTCCCCTTTTAAAATACCCAATGCATCCTGAATAGTCATTGCTCTGATTGCTTCAATAAATATGTCTTTAGATTCTTTGGCTGCCTTTTCCGCTCCACGGTTTAATGTCAAAATGAATTCATCAACTTTTGCCCCAAAGCCCATATTACGAAGCGTGGTTTCCACCCTTTGAGCATCCGGAGGAAAAGGAAGTTTGATAGATGGATTTCCGAAGTAACCATCCAGCTGGCTTGCCAGATCAGAACCGACCGAAATTCCTTTTATCAAAGCTTCGCGCAAACCTTTTCCAATTTCTTCTTCCGATAAACCGGAGTTGGTCAATGCCTTTTCCGCTTTTTTAAAGAGACCCTTAACCTGGTAAGCACTCGCGGGACAACTGATGCACAAACCCGTAGCAATAATCAAAATTTTGAACGTCTTCATAGTTTCGAGGATTTTCAAAGAAAAATTGATGAGATTTATCTACATTTCCTAAATCAATAAGATTCAAAAGTTATTTTATGAACAATGTTTATGCCGAAATAATTACCATCGGCGATGAAATACTTTACGGGCAAATTTCTGACACAAATTCACAATGGATCAGCTCGGAACTGGATTTAATAGGGATTAAAACACGCTGGCGAACCACCGTTGGTGATAATGAGGAAGATATCCTCAATGTTTTCAAAGAAGCTAAATCCAGGGCAAATCTGATTTTGATTACGGGCGGCCTGGGACCTACTTCTGACGATCTGACAAGACCTTGTCTTGCCAAATTCTTCAATTGCGAATTAGTGCTAAATGATGATCAGCTCAAACATATAACTGAACTCTTCAAAAAATTCGGTAGGGAACTCTCTGAGACCAACAAGCATCAGGCTGAGTTGCCTGAAAAATGTAAACCCCTTACAAATCCGAAAGGGTCTGCCCCGGGGATGTGGTTCGAAGAAGATGGAAAAATATTTGTATCCATGCCCGGCGTTCCCCGTGAAATGAAACATTTAATGAGGGGGCAAGTTATACCAGGGATTAAAGAGTATTTTCCCACTCCATTTATCAAACATAAAATAATTAAAACCATTGGTATTGGCGAATCCTATCTTTCTGATAAAATAAAAGAATGGGAAAATAATTTGCCACTTGAACTCAAACTTGCCTATCTCCCTGGCCTTGGTGATGTAAAATTGCGACTAACCTGTATTGGTGCCAGGGAATCTGAAATCGATGAACTTATTTCAATTGAAATAGAAAAGTTAAAGCAATTAATCGGCGTGCATATTTATGGATATGATAAGGATACATTAGCCGGCGCTGTTGGGAATAGCCTGAGGAGCAAGAAACTGAAAGTAGCCTGTGCCGAAAGTTGTACCGGCGGCAACCTGAGCAAAACCATAACTTCCGTGGCAGGCAGTTCAGATTATTTCCAGGGATGTGTAATTCCCTATCACAATCAATTTAAAAGTGCGATACTTAACGTGAACAAAGAGACCCTTTTTACGGAAGGAGCAGTAAGTGAAAATACCGTAATACAATTGGCTGATAATGTAAAATCATTGTTTGAAGCAGACATTGGAATCTCAACGAGTGGAGTAGCTGGACCTGGTGGCGGTACGGAAGACAAACCGGTGGGGACAGTCTGGATTGGATTGGCCGGTCCCTGGGGTACTCACGCCAAAAGATTTTCGTTTGGCGGAGACAGAGAGGCCAATATCCATTTTTCTACACTGGCTGCTCTGTTTATGTTGTGGCAAAGATTGCTCGAAATCGATTGAATACTTGCCTGTATATGCTAAATTTGAAGAATAATTAACTTTTTTAATGGCTTTAGTTGAAATGTTGATGCCCAAAATGGGCGAAAGTATTATGGAAGCCACGGTATTAACCTGGCTGAAAAAAGAAGGTGACAAAATTGATCAGGATGAATCCGTTCTGGAGGTAGCCACCGACAAAGTAGATACAGAAGTTCCTGCAACGCATGCTGGTATTCTTAAAGAAATTTTGGCCAAAGAAGGCGATGTTGTACCGGTTGGTAAACCCATTGCTATTATTGTAACCGAAGGTGACGATACCGTCACAACTAAAGCCCCCGCCCGGGAAGAAAAAAAAGAAGTAAAGCAAGAATCCAGGCCAGAACCTGTCGCAGCACCAGTAGAAACGATTTCAAATAATGGTTCCAATGGACAGAAATCAACCCGGTTTTACTCTCCATTGGTGAAGAGTATTGCCAAACAGGAGCAAATTCCTTTAATAGAGCTGGAAGCTGTGCCCGGTTCGGGTAAAAAGGGCCGGCTTACGAAATATGATATCCTGGCGTATGTTGAACAGCGCAAGTCTGGCGGTGTACTTATGCCTGCTTACCAGGAGACCTCATCATTCTCTGTAATCTCATCCGGACAAGATGAGATCATCGAGATGGATCGCATGCGTAAGATGATTGCTGAACGAATGGTTGAATCAAAGCGTACTTCTCCCCATGTCACTTCCTTTGTGGAGGCGGATGTTTCCAATATTGTGGCCTGGAGAAATAAATATAAAAACGAATTCAAGCAAAAAGAAGGCGATAACCTGACATTCACACCCATCATGATTGACGCCGTCATCCGGGCGATAAAAGACTATCCAATGATCAACATCCAGGTGGATGGAACCAAAATCATCAGGAAGAAAGATATCAATATCGGAATGGCTGTAGCTTTA
>DASWHX010000260.1:0-3014 GCA_036397995.1 Cyclobacteriaceae bacterium | reverse complement strand
TCCTAACCCCTGCAATTGCCCATGAGCTCCCAAATTTACCTTAACTCCGGCATCGGTTAGTTTTTTGCACGATTGACTGGTCAAAATGTGTCCATTCTCATATTCTTCAATGGGAACCATTGTTCGGTGCCTTGATCTGCTGTCTATAGAACCCCGCGGAAAATATTTTAACAACTTTTCATTTTCCCAAACATTCGTAGTTTGATAGAAAAAATACTCGCCGCTTAATCCACCGTAGTTCACAATCAGTGTAGGAGTGTAGCCTGTTCCACTGGCAGCCCAAAGTTTTATCACATCCTCATAAAGTGGTGCCACCGGAATATTATGTTCAATACCGGTGTGTCCATCCAGGATCATGGTCATATTAGTGGTAAAAGTTGAGCCCCCTTCCGGGTAAACCATTATGCTGTATTCGCGCGCCGCCTTAATCACCTGTTGCCTTTGTTCTCTCCGGGGTTGATTATAGCTTTTCACCGAAAATGCGCCAAAGGCTTTCATTCTTCTCATTGCGCTGCGGGCATCATCCAGGTTGTTAATTACCGCCTTGAAATCTCCTTCAGCTCCATAAAGAATAGTTCCTGTAGAAAATATTCTGGGTCCCACCATCACACCTGACTTTACCATTTCAGATTGTGAAAAAACCATTTCGGTATTTGCCGAGGGATCATGAGTAGTTGTTACGCCATAAGCCAGGTTGGTGTAATACTCCCAATGCTTATTAGGACTTAAACCATAACGGAACTGGCCAACGTGAGCATGTGCGTCAATTAATCCCGGCATTACATATTTTCCCGTGGCATCAATCACATAGGCATTGTTTGGATAAGGTACCTGATCTTCGGTGCCTATTGCGGTTATTTTATTTCCTTCAATCAAAATCACACCATTTGAAATCACTTCATCTCCCTTCATCGTAAGTATTGTGGCGCCTTTTATTGCAATCTGGCCACCAGGTTTATCTGATTTTAAGATTAAATTAATTTTGATTCCGGCAGTATCAAGTGGTGGGATTGAGTCCGGTGAACCTTCCAGAAATGTGAATCGGTCGTTTATATCAATAGAAAAATACTCTTCCCCTAAAGTCCAATGGATTTTCTTGCTGTCAGCGGACCAGTGAATATTTATTCCTGCATCCCGGGCAATTTGTGAAACAGGGAAGGGGTTCGACTTGCCGTCCAGGTTCAATGTTGTTCCGGTTTTTGGAAAGGGAGCAACATAAACTTTATATAATTGTGAAAAAGCAACCCATTCATTATCCGGGCTTGGGATTATTCTATGTGCATACTTTGATTCAAAAAGCGTTTGCTCATCTGTGCCATCCAGCTTAGCACTTCGATACGTTTTTGTCAGATTTCCAAAGAGATATCCTCCGGACTGAAAAAAGATTCGATCGCCTGATCGATTAAAAATAGGATTAACACCGTTATCCTTCACCTTGGCCGGTTTCCCACCGGACGCTGAAATCAGGTAAATACCCGGCTCCTCTGTATAAACAAATCCCTGATGACTATTACCATTCTCTTTTTCATACACAATTTGACTTGCATCTGGCGAAAAGGAAGGATTTCTGTAAATACCTTTTTCCTTGGTAATCTTTGTTGGGGTTGCCCTGGAATTGGTTAAATCAAGAACATTAATGGCTCCCATTTCCACATCACTCCAGGTAACAAAAGTTAACTTTCGGCCATCCCGGGAAAAAGCAGGTTCAAATTCCAGATCAGTTCCTTTAGTTAGTCTGGCAGGGGTTCCACCAGGAAGGGATTTCCTGTAAAGGTAACCGGCAGCATTAAAAATTAGTGTTTTTCCATCCGGACTTGTTACCGCATGACGTATGGCTTTGGCAGTGAATTGATCTGGATCAACTTCATTCTTGAATTCAACAGAGTTTATTATTTTGTGCTTTGCTTTAGCGGCAAAGGGAATTTCAATTACCTGGTAATTGGTGATATTTACTTTCTTAATTTTACCTTTTGCCCAGATGATAATATTTTGGTTATCCGGGAGCCAATTATAATTAGAGTAGGGACCGAATATAGCCCAGGCTTCCTGCTGATCTTTGCTTAACTCATCATATACAGGGCGCTCCGATCCGGTAGCCAGGTTTCTGATATACAAAACAGATTTAGTACGAACTCTTTTAACAAAGGCAAGCCAATTTCCATCCGGAGAAATCTGAGGTCGAAGCGCGCCACCAGGACCACCCGTTATTGTTTCGATTTTATGGTCTTCAAGACTTAACCTTTTAATTGCATATATCTGGGAGTTCGGATTTTTATTGTATTGAAAAAAGCCGCCAGGATAAACATCTTCACTATAGTAAACATACCTTCCATCCGGACTCACAGAAGGTTCGCCCAAATCCTGCTGATCATTTTTTCTTTTTGTCAATTGTATTCCGGAGCCACCGGTGATATGGTACATCCATAATTCTCCTGCTCCCAGCGAACGCTGGCTTGTGAAATGTTTCCGCGCGATTAGATATTTTCCATCCTGCGTCCATACTGCGTTGTTCATTAACCGGAAGTCTTCTTTGGTAACTTGTTTCGCTTCAGCACCGTTTTTCTCCATAATCCAAATGTTATCACCGCCCCCGGCATCGCTGGTGAAACTGATTTGCTTACCATTCGGAGAAAACCTGGGCTGAACTTCATAAGCAGGACCTTCTCTAAGTATTGTTGCATTGCCACCGCCAACCGGCATTATGTAGATATCACCTAATAAGTCAAACACAATTTCACGGCCATCCGGACTTACATCGAGATTCATCCACGTTCCTTCAGAAGTTTCAATCTCAATCTCTTTCAAAGGCTCACCGGTATTGCTTACATCCCATTTTTTATCTTGAGTTTGTCCATAGAATGGGAACGAGAAAAGTGGAATCAAAATCCATTGTAATGATTTCTTCATAAAGGTAGATTTAAGTTGTGAGCATGAATTATACTAAAGGATCAGTTATTTTCGAGAAAGCTCTCCTGCAGCTTTACCAGTTCATCAAGCATCTTGTGAAATCCGGC
>DASWHX010000259.1:0-4944 GCA_036397995.1 Cyclobacteriaceae bacterium | reverse complement strand
GGTGGCTTGCAGGGTTTACCCGTTTTCATTTTTACAAAGGCCAGTTCAGTTTCACCCTGGTGGATTAATTCGCCGGCCTCATTATAAATATCGTATAAAAAAGTAATTTTAACTCCAGGCATTTTAGGTACAGTTACCTTTACCGTGATAGGATCATCAAAGGTGGCACCTTTCAAAAAACGGCTCTTCATGGTCAGTACGGGCATCATGATTCCGCTTTCTTCGAGTTTTTTATAAGAGAAACCTATGTTGCGGAAACCTTCAACACGCGCGGTTTCATAAAACAGGGCATAGTTGCCATAATAAACAACTCCCATTTGGTCAGTCTCCCCGTAGCGAATTCTTTGTCTTACTTCATATTGATACATCAGTTTGAATTTTGCATTCTCGCTTTTCTCTGCTCAATAGAAAGTTGACGCTGATACCGGTTAGCGTTATTAATGTGGTCACGAATATTTGTAGCAAACCGGTGGTATCCGGAAAAATCTTCCCGTGCAACCATGAAAAGATAGTTATGTTTCGAAAAATTCAGAACCGCATCAATGGAATTGATGTCGGGCATATTAATTGGTCCAGGCGGCAGTCCGCCAAGCTTATACGTATTATAGGGCGAATCAATTTCTTTATGAATGTTCAACACTCGCTTAATGCTAAAGTCTCCGGTTGCAAAGATAAGCGTAGGATCACTATCCAGCTTCATATTTATTTTCAGCCTGTTATGATATAAACCGGCAATTACAGGTCGCTCATCGGGATGAACCAACTGTTCTGCCTGAACAATTGAAGCAAGAATGGAAACTTCAATTGGTGTCAATTCTATTTCTCTTGCTTTCTGAATTCTTTCTTCATTCCAAAAATTAAGATATTCGGCATGCATTCTACCAACTAAATCAGTGGCGGTTATGCTCCAATAAACTTCATAGGTGTTTGGAATGAACATAGCCATCACATTTCTGTCTGTAAAGCCCTCATGATTATTCTCAACAAAGTCATTGAGTGCAGGTAAAAATTCATCCGGAGTAATTTCAATATTCCTGCAAATCTTTTTAGCAAGCTCTGGAAGCAGCCTCACATTGTTAAAGGTAATATCAACAGGGTCCTGGATTCCGGCACGCAGATATCGTATGGCTGAAAGGTTATTCATTTCTCTCCTGAGCAGGTACCGTCCCGGTTTAACCTGCTTGTCATAGTTCATCAGTTTGGCAAGGAATGAGAATGAAATCGGATCTTTTACTATTCCCTTATCGAAAAGTGAATCCTGTACAGAGCGAAAAGTTGCATTTCTTGGTATAAATAAATACATGTCTTCTCCCTCTACCAAAATGTTTGGTACATTCACAATTTGATATGTATAAAAAGAAACGCTGGAGAGCATTACTGCAAAGGTTATTATGAATGCTGCCAGAATTTTTCTTTTCTTCATAATGCAAAAGTAACACATTGTTGAAAATGAATACATATTGAACCTTATGCATTTCAAAAAAGTGATTATTGAGCCTCATTATTTTCCCTGCCTGGAATATTTTCAGGTTCTGTATTATTCAGAAAAAGTTATCCTGGAAATGTGTGAGAATTTCCTGAAACAGAATTATAATAATCGCTGTTATATCTTATCTGCAAACGGGCCATTAGCCCTCTCCATCCCTTTGCATAAATCCTCCAAATTACCTTACAAAGAAATCAAAATTGACTATTCACAAGACTGGATCTCTAACCACTGGCGAGCGATCACATCAGCCTATGGCAATTCACCCTATTTTAATTACTACTCCGAATTGATTAGGAAGCTTATAGAGGAAAAACATACCTATCTCCTGGACCTTAATTTATCAATCATGTCAAATTGTCTTGAAATGCTTGGGTGGCAAATCAACCTGTCTTGCACCTTGGAATATTCAAAAGGCATTCAGGAAGGCATAACTGACTTAAGGTCAGTGATTCATCCCAAGAAAGATTCTATTTTAGAGTTCAAATTCCCTTCTATTTCCTATATGCAGGTTTTTGGCAGAGAGTTTGTTAAAAATTTAAGCATAGTTGACTTACTTTTCTGCGAAGGACCCAATGCAGGTTACAAACTGGCAGGTAAGAAAGATTAAGAGTGAAGGAACCTTAACGCCAATTTATTGTTATTTATAAATAAATTACACGTTGATGTTTTTTAGTCCTAAATATTATAGATTTACTAGTAACATGATTTATTAATCTCTATGGAGGCTAAATTTTCAAACAGAGTTAAAGAAGTAATCTCCCTAAGTCGGGAAGAAGCTTTGCGACTTGGGCATGATTATATAGGAACCGAGCATCTCCTGATGGGCATGATTAGAGAGGGTGAAGGAGTGGCTATCAGTCTTCTTAAAAAACTTGGCGTTTCTTTGGATGAATTGCGTCTGGCTGTAGAGCAGGCAACCAAGGGAACTGCTTCACATAATGTAAAAAATCTTGCTAACATTCCCTTAACAAGACAATCTGAAAAGGTATTAAAGATTACCTACCTTGAAGCGAAGATTTTCAAAAGCCAATTAATAGGTACAGAACATCTCTTGCTTTCAATTTTAAGGGATGAAGATAATATTGCCACACAGATTCTGGAAAAGTTTGAAGTAACCTACGATGTTGTTAAGGAACTCCTGGAATACCAGACAGAGAATCCAATTTCTTCGGCCAGCGAAACTGACGATGATGATGACGACAGCAGCAGGATTTTTGGTGGGGGAAGTACCGGTGGAAGAGATCCCGGAGCTAAAGGAACTGAGAAATCACGAACTCCTGTGCTGGATAATTTTGGAAGAGATTTAACCAAACTTGCAGAAGTTGATAAACTTGACCCTATAGTCGGAAGAGAAAAAGAAATAGAAAGAGTTGCCCAGATATTAAGTAGAAGAAAGAAAAATAATCCGATACTTATTGGTGAACCCGGAGTGGGTAAAACTGCGATAGCAGAAGGTCTTGCGCTTCGCATCATTCAGAAGAAGGTGTCCCGTGTTTTGTTCGGTAAGAGAGTAGTTACTCTCGATCTTGCCTCTTTGGTAGCGGGAACAAAGTATAGGGGTCAGTTTGAAGAGCGGATGAAAGCTGTAATGAACGAACTGGAAAAATCCCCGGAAGTGATTTTGTTCATTGATGAACTCCATACTATTGTGGGTGCAGGTGGTGCTTCAGGTTCCCTGGATGCAAGTAATATGTTTAAACCGGCCCTGTCGCGTGGTGAAATTCAATGTATCGGTGCAACCACTTTAGATGAGTACCGCCAGTACATAGAGAAGGATGGCGCTTTGGCACGGAGATTCCAAATGGTGATGGTAGATGCAACCACCCCTGAGGAAACAATTCAGATTCTGGAAAACATCAAAGAAAAGTATGAAGATCATCATCATGTGAATTATACTAAGGAAGCAATAAAGTCTTGCGTCAATTTATCAGATCGATATATCAGTGATCGATTTTTACCTGACAAGGCCATTGATGTAATGGATGAAGCCGGAGCAAGAGTGCACATTAATAATATTCATGTTCCTGAAAATATTGTGAAACTTGAAGGACAAATTGAGGAAATCAAGAAGGAGAAGAATAAAGTTGTAAAAAGTCAGAAGTATGAAGAGGCTGCACAACTCAGGGACAAGGAAAAGAAATTACTCGAACAACTGGAAATTGCTAAAGGAGAATGGGAGGATGAAACTAAAACAAAACGTTATACCGTTACGGAAGACAACGTAGCTGAGGTAATTGGTATGATGACGGGTATTCCTACGAAGCGGGTGGCTCAGAATGAAAGTAATAAGCTTCTTGAAATGGAGACTGAGCTGAAAGGAAAAGTTATTGGGCAGGAAGAAGCTATCAGGAAGCTTGTAAAATCTATTCAACGTACCAGGGTTGGTCTAAAAGATCCTAGAAAACCTATTGGAACATTCATCTTTCTTGGTCCTACAGGTGTTGGTAAAACCGAGTTGGCAAAAGTACTGGCGACTTACCTGTTTGATAAAGATGACAGTTTGATCCGCATTGACATGAGCGAATACATGGAGAAGTTTAGTGTATCGCGATTAGTGGGAGCACCTCCTGGTTATGTGGGTTATGAAGAAGGCGGCCAGCTTACCGAGAAAGTAAGAAGAAAACCTTATAGCGTAGTTTTACTGGATGAGATTGAAAAGGCGCATCCGGATGTTTTCAATATTTTGCTGCAAGTATTAGATGATGGAATCCTGACAGATGGTCTTGGAAGAAGAGTTGATTTCAGAAATACAATTCTGATAATGACTTCTAATATTGGAGTGAGGGACTTGAAAGATTTTGGCGCCGGGATAGGTTTTACAACCTCAACTACTACAGGCATGTACTCTGATGAGGTCATGAAATCCACAATTCAGAGCGCGTTAAAGAAAGCTTTTAGTCCGGAGTTTCTGAACAGGCTTGATGATGTAATTGTTTTCAACAGCTTGCAGCGCGAGCACATCCATGTGATTATTGATTTAACGCTGAACAAATTATTTGCGAGAGTAAAAGATCTCGGTTACAGTGTAGAGCTTACTGAGAAGGCTAAAGATTTCTTGTCAGAGAAAGGATATGATCCCCAGTACGGAGCAAGACCCCTTAACAGGGCCATTCAGAAATTCCTGGAAGATCCGGTTGCCGAAGAGATTTTGAAAGGGGAGGTAGGTGAAGGAGATATAATAGTGGCAGATTACGAAAAAGACAAGGAGGAGCTTACGATAAAGCACAAGAAAAAAAGATCGGGCAAGGAAAAGAAAGAGAAAGAAGACGACGGGTAAATATTTTTCCCGATAACGCAAATAGGCTGTTCGATAGAGCGGCCTTTTTTGTGTTCCAATTTCATGACGAAAATTGAATTCCAAAAACCAGAATTACGCATAAAAAAACCTGTTCAAATTGATTAGGTTTTGAGTAATAGAGTTTAGCAGTCAAATCTTTTTAAGTTTAGATATTTCT
>DASWHX010000258.1:0-18447 GCA_036397995.1 Cyclobacteriaceae bacterium | reverse complement strand
CAATGGAAAGAAATGATTGAGAATACCGAACCCATTGGCAGACCAAGGCAAATCTACATTGGAGCCACAGAAAGAGACTACATTGATTACACCAAACGATAATTGAAAGGGGCCTTCGGGCCTTTTTTAATAACTAAACTGTCATGTTAAAAGAAGAATTCCAAAAAGCAACATTAGAAGTAAATTCGTTAACTACAAGACCCTCCAATGAAGATTTGCTTCAACTTTACAGCTTCTATAAACAGGCAACTGATGGCGACATAACCGGTGAAAAACCTTCCGGCTTCGACTTTAAAGCAATTGCAAAATATTCCACCTGGGAAAAACTTAAGGGAATGGGCGCGGAAGAAGCGATGCAAAAATACATTGCCTTAGTAAGCCAATTAAAAGAAAAATTGTCTTAAATCATGATTGCCTTCTTTCAACCGGAGTTTCTTAATGGGGTTGAATTTCTGACTGAAGAAGATTCGAATCACTGTATCAGGGTACTTCGACAGACGGTTGGGGATAACATTGAAATTCTTAACGGAAAAGGAGCCAAAGCTGTTGTTGAAATAATTGATGCCAACCCGGTAAAAGTTCAATTTAGAATTTTACATAAAGAAATTATTCCACAAAGGTCCTATTCGATTCATTTAGCTATTGCAGCGACCAAGAATCATGAAAGACTGGAATGGTGTATAGAAAAGTGCACAGAAATTGGAGTCAAGAAAATCACAATTATTAACTGCCGGCATTCTGAAAGAATAAAAATAAGAGAAGCGCGATTATTAAAAAAAATTGCCAGTGCCGTTAAGCAATCACATAATCCATTCCTCCCTGAGCTTAAAGCAATCCTTCCATTCACCCAATTAATTTCTTCGAGTAGTGAGGATGAGCGATTTATTTGTTATGTTGATAAATTGCAACCCAACCACCTGTATAATTTGGCAACACCTAACAAATCGTATTGTGTAGTAATAGGACCTGAAGGTGATTTTACACAGGATGAAATAAGACTTGCAGAAGAAAATGACTTTCAAAAAGTCTCTTTGAGTGCTAATACTCTAAGGACTGAAACAGCCGGTGTCTACGCAGTATCAGCCCTTAATTTAATTAATTGCTGAGCATGGTTTTAAATTATTTATGGATTGCCTTTTTTCTGATCGCCTTCATTGTTGGCCTTGTTAAGCTTGTTTTCTTTCAGGATACAGAAGTATTTCCCGCAATTTTCAATTCAACCTTTGATATGGCCAAGACCGGGTTTGAACTAAGTTTATATCTAACCGGAGTTATGTCTTTCTGGTTAGGAATAATGAAAATTGGGGAAAATGGTGGAATTATTCGCCTCCTATCAAAAGCAATTGGACCTTTTTTTAGCAGGTTATTTCCCGGAATTCCAAGTAACCATCCTGCCATTGGAAGTATGATAATGAATTTCTCAGCAAACATGCTGGGACTTGATAATGCTGCTACACCGCTTGGCTTAAAAACAATGAAAGAAATGCAGGAAGTAAATCCAGACAAGGATACAGCATCGGATGCTCAGATAATGTTCCTGGTTTTGAATACATCAGGATTATCTATAATTCCGCTTACAATACTAATTGATCGGTCTGTGGTTGGCGCTTCTAACCCAACCGATATCTTTATACCTATTTTAATAGCAACTTTCTTCAGCACAATTGTCGGATTAATAACAGTAGCTCTCTATCAGAAAATCAATCTCCTGGACAGAGTAATTCTATCTTACCTTGGAGGAATTACAATAATAATTATTGGTCTCGTTTATTACTTCACTTCCTTAAATCAGGATCAATTAAATTCTGTCTCTAGTGTGGCGAGCAGCGTCATTATTTTTTCAGTGATTATCTTCTTTATTGTTTTGGGTTGGGCTAAGAAAGTTAATGTGTATGAAGCATTTATTGACGGTGCCAAAGAAGGATTTCAAATTTCGATTAAGATTATCCCGTTCCTAATTGCCATACTGGTAGCCATTGGAGTATTCCGGGCATCGGGAGCACTCGATTACATTGTTTCAGGTATTTCATTTGTTGTTGCAGGTTTGGGTTTCAATAGCGACTGGGTTCAGGC
Organism: Cyclobacteriaceae bacterium; assembly: GCA_036397995.1. Lineage (GTDB taxonomy): Bacteria > Bacteroidota > Bacteroidia > Cytophagales > Cyclobacteriaceae > DASWHX01. The sequence continues at coordinate 16,374 of DASWHX010000258.1, read as the reverse complement.
TTTACCAACCGCATTGATGAAGCCTCTTAGTGGAAGTGCGGCCAGGGGCATGAACATTGAAGTTATGAAAACATTTGGTCCTGATTCATTTGTAGGACAATTATCAAGTGTATTTCGCGGGGCCACAGAAACCACATTTTATGTAATTGCGGTGTACTTTGGCTCGGTAAGTATCAAGAAAATCAGGTATGCAGCAACAGCAGGACTTATTGCGGATTTAGCGGGCATTATCGCCGCGATTTTTGTAGGATACTTATTCTTTCATTGATCCTTGGGCTTGCCTCCTGAATCCAGGGTTAAAGCCAACACATCTTCCTCGTTTCGTTTTATAAATACTTTAACCTCCTCCACATCCGGGACATAAATAATCTTTGAAATTTTACCCGGCACATCTAAATGAGTGGTCCATGAAACCGAGTTAATGGAGATTAGACTTAAATCCATTCTAGACACGGTATCAGATTTCAATGCATAAAATCCAGTCAGAATATTATTGAGATCCGTTATTTGCATTAATGGAATTATTTCATGCCTGACTGAATTAATAAAAGGATCCATTTCAAAAGCAAATAATGTGTCTATCTCATAATCTTCATCTATTATAGCTGTAAAGGTCAGTTTAGATTCGGAGCTCACCAAACCGGAAACTATGGCTCTTGCCTCGGCAATAGAATCTTTCACAAGAAGGGTGTGATACTTGTAACTCTGTGCAATTGCAGGCACCAATGAAATTGAATCAGCCTGACTGATACCCCAATTCATTCTTTCCATTATTATTTCCATTTCCAGTGTCCATTTGTTTACCGCTTCTTCCATTTCGCGCTTTCCATTCGCCAAAAGTGTTGAAATTCCACCTGTCTCCCCTATCGTCTGAAAAAACTCCGGATACTTAATTGTTTCCTCCGGGAGGTTAAACTCAGCTATTGCTTTAACTATTGCCAGGGTTTCCTCCCCCAATTTTGCCCTGGCCTTCGCAACAATAATTTTGTCTTTCAAATACAGTTCATCGAAATCATATTGAAACAATAAATCCAGGTATTGAATCTTTTTAACTTTATAGTCAAATATAGCCAGAGGCATAGGATTGCGATCATATTTCTTTAAATCCTCAGCTAACATCTGGTCAATGAGCGCAGTAAGTTCATTCTTTGCTGAAACAGAATCCTTTACAATCTTTTCAGTTAACTTATCAAGCTGATTATTATATGTCGTCAGATGTTCTTTCAACTTTTTAAGCTCAACAGTAATCACCGTTTCAGTAGAAGCTGACCACTCCCGGTAATTTCTCACCTTTATTGTTTCATCCTTCCAATCGATCGGCATAATCGCAACTTCCTCAAGTCTTCCTACATCTACTATAGTAATTTTTTGATTATATTTTGATTCAGGGAATTTCTCGAGATAAGACTTGTATTGATTAAAATTATACCTGACGGAATCAAATTTAGCTGCCAGCAATTTTAAGTTGGCTAAATCAGTATTCCCTGCTTTCAAAAATAAATTATTCTGGTTTTTATATTTATTTTGAAGGATAAGGAAAACACTATCAGCGTCAGTATAATACTTTTCTGTTCTTACATAATGTGTGAACAAATTTGTTAAACTGCTTTTTTGCCCTGTCATTACCTTAACCTTGTTTTCAATCTCTAAATGAATATCAGATAATTTTATCCCAAATTTGCCCGTCCTCAAATCTCTTCGTGAATAGGTCTGGTAATATTCATCATTCTTACTAGTCTCCTTTTCATCGATCATGTTTTTAGCCAGGGTAAAGTAATAAAGCGCCGAATCAATGTTATTTACAAGTAAGTGATTTTGAGTAAGTATGTCGTTCCTGTTAGCTTTAAATTCAAACATCAATGCCATATGGAAATGTGCGTTGGCATGGTCAGAATTTTTGGGATCAGCCATGAAGACCCGAAGAAACGGCTCAGCTTCTTCATACTTCTTTGAATTCAACAAAATAAATAAATCCTTATACTTAACTTTCTGTGAATAAGCATTTTGTACGCTAAGTATGAGTGCCACAATTACTAAAGCTACCGCTCTTTTCATTGAATGATTTTATTTGCAATTTACCATTTTTCGGGCAAATCAAATTTCGTGTGCGATGAATTGGCATACCGGTTCTATTTTTATCAGTCAATCAGATTTGCTAATCCGAACAATTTGTGAACTTTTTTGAAGCTTTTAGTGTACTTAAGTTTATATATTAATTCTGATAATGAAAAAATTTGTCAGGGAATGGATTGTAATTCTTGGAGTATTCGGAATCCTATACGCGACAGGGCTACATACTGAGGTGATTGCTTTTACCCAAAGAATTATTTTGTCTACCGGAATAATTGCTCCAAAGAAACTCAATGCTGATAAATGGGAAAGAGCAGTATATGATGTGGAACTCAAGTCTCTTTCATCTGAAAAGATAATCAACCTGAGTGACTACCGGGGTAAAGTTATTTTTATGAACTTCTGGGCATCCTGGTGCGGGCCATGTATTGCCGAAATGCCGGGAATCCAGAATCTTTATAATAAAACGGACACCACTAAAGTGAAATTCATATTAATATCTTTGGATTCCCAATCCGGGGACGCGATTCAATTTCTACATAGGAAAAACTTTGATCTTCCTGCATTCTTCCCATTGAGCCCTTTGCCAGAGATTTATAATCCTCCGGCCGTTCCCACAACATTTATTATTAGTCCTGATGGAATGGTTGTAAGCAAAACAATTGGAATGGCGGATTATAACAAAAAATCTTTCATCAAATACCTTGAAGAGTTAGCAGGTAAAAAATAGTTATTTTGGTAATGAAGAAAAGTATCTTTTTGCTTCCTTTAATACTTTTGGTGCAAGAAGTACTGCCGATGTCATAGTAGGAATTGCCATAATTGCATAGAAGGCATCTATCAAACTGATAATGGCGGTTAAAGAGGCAACCGCACCGATAATAATTGATATTACGTAGAAATATTCGTAGTACCTGGTTTTATCAGCACCCACCAGAAATGACCAGCATTTAGTTCCATAATAAGATAAAGAAAATAAAGAGGTGGTTGCAAAAATAAACGCACACAGGATCAGGATGTATCCACCAAAGCCAGGCAATGCTGAATTGAAGGCAGCCATGGTTAGAGTAACACCATCATGATCAGTTGTTTTCCACACACCGGTTATTATGATTGCAAGAGCAGTCAGGGTACAAACAATCAATGTATCAATTGCGGGTCCCAGCATTGCCACCAATCCTTCTCTGATAGGTTCATCTGTCTTTGCCGCTCCATGAGCCATCGGCGCGGTTCCGATACCTGCCTCATTGCTAAATGCCGCCCTCTTGGCTCCAGTTAAAATGACCGCGCCCACGGCGCCACCCATTACCGCATTTCCGGAGAAAGCGTCTTCAAAAATCAGGGCGAATGATGGGATGATATCATGGTAGTCGATCATTATAATAATCATTACAGTAACGAAATATAAAACCACCATCAATGGAACCAGTTTACCTGCAACCGTTGCAATTCTTTTAATACCACCAAGAATTACGACGGATACGAGAATTGTTAAAACAATTCCGGTTATTAGATCTGATACAAATCCTCCTTGCCCTATCCCATTAGGAACAAGGACCACATCCCTTATTGCTTGTGTCAATTGATTAGCCTGAAAAATGGGCAACACTCCAATCATTCCTGCAAGACAAAACAATACTGCCAATGGCTTCCATCTTTTGCCAAGCCCTTCAACAATGACGTACATGGGTCCACCCTGCGTTGCGCCTAATGAATCTTTTCCCCGGTACATAATTGAAAGGGAACAAGTGAAAAATTTTGTGGCAATTCCAACCAGTGCGCTAATCCACATCCAGAAAATAGCCCCGGGTCCGCCAACGGCGATAGCGACCGCAACCCCACTGATATTACCCATGCCAACAGTAGCCGCAAGGTGTGTACTTAGTGCTTCGTAATGATTTATCTCGCCTACTTCATCAGCCTTGTCGTATTTTCCCGATAAAACGCCCAGGGCATGCCCAAAATATTTGAATGGAAGGAACCTTGAATAAACCACAAAGAAAAAGCCGCCTCCCATTAGCAAGATCAGTAACGGGTAATCCCAGATCCAATTTGCGAAGCTGACAATTCCTGATTCGATTAGCTTGAAAATTTCCAATTTGGTTTATGGTTAAAGTTTCAAATATATAGGTTGAAGGATAGAAAAAAAATTAAGTGGCGGGTGACAACTTTTTTTGAGAAACACCCATCCAGTTGCAAAGACTGTACAGTAATCGCGCACCAACATTACCATCCCAGGGATGAGCGCCGACTTCCACAAGATCAAATCCAATTATTTTTCTTCCCGAAAGCGATAAGTCACGAATCAATGTTGTTACCATGTCAAATTCCAAACCTCCGGGAACAGGTGTACCGGTGCCCGGACATAATTTAGGATCCATTCCGTCTATGTCAAAACTTATATACACACTTTCGGGCAATTCACTAATTATTTCTTTGCAAATTGTTTTCCAACTCTCATTATTTCCAAGGCGCTCTCTCAGGTCAGAATCAAAGAAGCAGGAAATTCTACCCCCTGAATCCTTGATCATTTGGTATTCGTCTTCGGAAAAATCCCGAACTCCAACCTGAACTAATTTACCTATGGATTCATTTTGGAGCGCGTTGTACATAATAGACGCGTGAGAATAGGTAAATCCTTCATAGGCTTTCCTCAAGTCTGCATGCGCATCGATTTGCAAAATTCCAAATTCACTGTATTTGGAACCAAGTGCTTCTATTAAACCCAAAGGCGTACTGTGATCTCCACCAATCAATCCTACCATTTTTTCTTTGGATAAAATGTTTGCCGTCTTTTCACGCACCCAATTTATCATTTGTAAAGATCCCTCATCAACCCGGGAAGGAATGTCAGAAAAATTTCGTTTTTCTCCCAAATCATCATCACCCATTTCCTGCTCCTGAATATATTCCAGCGCTTCTGCACGAAGTTTGTAACTTGTTTCCTGAATTACAGGATCAATTTCCAACATTGCTATTCCCATTTTCCAGGCATCCTTAATCTGTGGAGAAAACAAATCAACTTGCGTTGAGCAATCAAGTATATTCATAGGACCCTCAGCAGTACCTGCTCCGTAAGAAACCGTAACCTCCCATGGAACCGGAATTAGAATCAGTGAAGCATTTTCTTCATTAAACGGCAGCCCGAATAAAGTTCCCTTTACCCCCACTCCATTCGGATCAAAATTTTCAATTTCACTCATTATTTATTTCATCAGTTTCTCCGGGATAATTATATGATTGTAATTCACAAGTATTTTCAGAAACTAACGACCACGAATCCGTAAGTCGCTTTAGTCTGACAATTGAGCCCGGAAGAATATCTCCTATCTCCGATTTGCTAATGTACTCAGCCAGATATGAAATTGAAGGATTATGCCCGATTATGAATACCTTATTCAATTCATCATTCAACTGGTTTACCACATTTAATAATGTTCTTACTGAGGCTTCGTACACTTCGTCATTTATTATTATTCTTGAAGTATCATATCCTATTCGCTCCGCAATAAGATGAGCAGTGTATGCTGCTCTTACCGCATTGCTGGATACTATCAGATCAGGAAGAATTTTATTTTTTTTTATTAATTCTCCTTGAATGGAAGAATTTCTTAATCCAATCGGAGATAATTGACGGTCTAAATCTTTGATTTCCGGTGACTTATCCAACGCTTCTGCATGCCTAATCAGGAATAATTCTGCCTCCATTGAATTCAAAATAAACCGAAAGTTAATGGTTACTTACCTTATTATATTCCGCATTTAAAAATATTTGAATCTTTTTATTAATATTTTTTTCTTGATATTTGAGCCGTTTTTGAAAATTGAATTATGGCAAAAAACCTGGTAATAGTAGAGTCTCCTGCAAAAGCAAAAACCATTGAAGGCTATTTGGGCAAAGAATACAAAGTTGCTTCCAGCTATGGTCACGTCCGCGATTTACCCAAGGATGATAGCGCCATTGATATTGAAAATGGGTTTCAACCTAAGTACGAAATTTCGAAAGATAAAAAAGAGGTAATTGAAAACCTGAAGAAGTTAGTCAAGGATGCTGAGTTGATTTACCTTGCCAGTGATGATGACCGGGAAGGTGAGGCTATTTCCTGGCATTTAAAAGAGGCGCTCAATTTAGAGGATGCCAGGACAAGAAGAATTGTGTTTCATGAAATCACAAAAAACGCGATTCAGAATGCGCTGGAGAATCCCAGGGGAATTGATTTGGATTTAGTGAATGCTCAGCAAGCAAGAAGGGTACTCGATCGACTTGTAGGTTTTGAATTATCTCCGATACTTTGGAAAAAAATTAAAACAGGTTTATCGGCAGGAAGAGTTCAATCTGTTGCGGTTCGCCTGGTTGTCGAAAGAGAAAGGGAAATTGAAAGTTTTAAGTCCGGGTCAAATTTCAGGGTGCAAGCCCTCTTCAAATTAGATGATGGCTCGGAACTTAATGCGGAACTTTCATCAAGATTTAATTCAATAGATAAGGCAGAAGATTTCCTTAATAAATGTTTGGGAGCAGAATTCAATATTGAAAAACTTCAAAAGAAACCCGGGAAGCGATCTTCGTCTCCGCCTTTCACCACTTCAACCCTCCAGCAGGAAGCAGGCCGCAAACTGGGTTATTCAGTTTCTCAAACCATGATACTTGCTCAAAAATTGTATGAAGCTGGAAAAATATCTTACATGAGAACTGATTCATTATCACTTTCCGAGGATGCGATCAGTAATGCCGCGTCCAGGATTAAGCAGTCTTACGGAGATAAATACCTTCACATAAAACATTATAAAACCAAATCAAAAGGTGCACAGGAAGCTCATGAAGCCATCAGGCCTACTGATTTTTCTGATTTGATCGGAAGTAATGACAAACGTGAGCAGAAGCTTTACGAATTAATTTGGAAACGGGCAATCGCAAGTCAAATGGCAGATGCTCAGTTAGAAAAGACAACGGCAACAATTGGCATTTCTACTACAACCGAAAAATTTATTGCTACCGGTGAAGTAGTTATTTTTGATGGTTTCCTTAAGGTATATGTAGAATCACGGGAAGAAGAAGATGAAAATTCAGTCTCCTCCGGCATTCTTCCGCCCCTCCGGGAGAACCAGGTTTTAAACATGTATGAAATTAAATCCAGGGAGGTTTTCTCCAAGCATCCACCACGATATACAGAAGCGAGTCTTGTAAAAAAGCTGGAAGAACTTGGTATTGGCCGGCCTTCAACCTATGCTCCTACAATTAGTACGATTCAGAAGCGGGGTTATATTTCAAAAGAAACCAGGGACGGTAAGGAAAGAAAATATCAATCTTTCAGGTTAAGGGATGGTAAAATTACTAAGTCAGTTGAAACTGAAATTACAGGCTACGAAAAAAATAAATTATTTCCTACCAACACCGCAATGGTGGTAAATGATTTTCTTGTTGAAAATTTTCCAACAGTAACAAATTATTCATTCACAGCGGAGGTAGAGAAAGAGTTTGATGACATCGCCAGTGGTAAGAAAGTGTGGAACAAAATGCTCAAAGACTTCTATGGTAATTTTCATGAACGCGTAGAATTTACAAACACACTGAAAAAGTCAGACGTTGGTCCAATGAGAAAGTTGGGAATAGATCCAAAATCAGGTAAACCAATTTTTGCCCGGCTTGGAAAATTTGGTCCTGTAGTCCAAATTGGCACCGGTGAGGAAGAAGAAGAAAAGCCAAGGTTTGCAAGTATGCGCAATGGCCAATTTATAGAATCCATTACGCTGGAGGACGCAATCGAATTATTTAAACTACCCAGAGAATTGGGTGATTTTGAAGGGAGTAAAGTGGATGTCAATATTGGCAGGTTCGGTCCTTATGTGAGGCATGAAGGAAAATTTATCTCCCTTCCGAAGGAAGACGATCCTTACTCAGTTGAATTGGAGCGTGCTATCGGATTGATCAAGGAAAAACGTGAAGCTGATTCTAAAAAACTGATCCGGAGCTTTCCTGAAAATCCGGATATCCAGGTTTTGAATGGTAGGTTTGGTCCCTATATTAAAGCAGGAAGTAAAAATGTGAAAATTCCAAAAGGCAAGATTCCTGAGGAGTTAACCTTGGAAGAATGCCTGGAACTGGTGGAAAAGGCTCCTGAAAAGAAGAAGTTTATCAGACGGAAGAAATAAGTGAAAAAAATAGTTGTTCTTACCGGTGCAGGGGTAAGTGCAGAAAGTGGTATTCCTACATTCCGCGATTCAGGAGGCCTTTGGGAAGGACACAATATAGAAGATGTCGCTACACCGGAAGGTTGGCATCGGAACCCCGAAATGGTTCTGGAATTTTACAATCAAAGAAGGAAGGCAGCCCTCCAGGCTAATCCAAATCTTGCCCATGAATTAATTGCTAAACTTCAGGATTATTTCGAAGTAACGGTTGTTACTCAAAACGTTGACAACCTGCATGAAAAAGCAGGGTCGAAAAAAGTTATTCACTTGCACGGAAGTATTTTCGAGGCAAGGTCAACACATAATCCATCCCTGGTGTATCCCATCAAAGGTGAAATCAAACTTGGAGACAAATGCGAAAAAGGAAGTCAACTCAGACCCAATATTGTCTGGTTTGGTGAGATGGTTCCAGCCATGGAGCCGGCCATAAAAGAAGCGTCTGCATCCGATATCTTCATCGTGGTCGGCACTTCTCTGCTTGTTTATCCCGCAGCCGGTCTCCTTGATTATGTTTCAAGAGGAATCCCCCGATTTATTATTGATCCCAAAATGCCAACCATCGCTCCCGAGGATAAATTGTTCTTAATTGAAGAGAAGGCAACCATTGGAATGAGAAAAGTTTTTGATACTATTCTTTCAGAATTTCACTAACATCCCAATTCTTATATTTGTTTAAGCGTATTTCCGATTTTTTTATCTCAAGAGGGCTCGGAATATTATTGGTAAACAATTCACCGGTACCCAGCCCCTGTGGGATCTTAACTGAAAGATTATCAGTATACTGACATATTGCATTTAAACCAATGTTTGATTCCAAGGCAGAAGTAACCCACCACCCTATTTCAAGCTTTTCGGCACATTCAATCCACTGATTGCACCTGATAAATCCACCTAACAAGGTTGGCTTTAGTACTATATATTGGGGCCTGATAAATTCCAGCAATGAAAGCATTTCACCTTGCGCATGAATCCCGATTAGCTCCTCATCCAAAACAATAGGAATTGGAGTTTGTCTGCACAATGATTTCATCACATCCTTTTGACCGGGTTTTATGGGCTGCTCGATAGAGTGCAAATCATACTCAAACAAAATATCAAGTTTTTCAAGTGCGACTTCAGGTTTAAATGCACCATTCGCGTCCACTCTTATTTCAATCTTGTCACGAAAATATTTATTCCGCACATATTTCAAAATGTCACACTCTCTTTCAAAATCCAGAGAACCAATCTTAATTTTAATACAACGGAAGCCATCATAAATTTTTGTTGTTATTTGAGTGAGCATAAATTCCAAATCTCCCATCCAAATCAATCCATTAATCTCTATGCCCGACTCAGATTTTTCAAAAGCCCCGGGATAGATAATGAGGGAGCCGCCATTCTTCAAATCCATCAAAGCTGTTTCAATTCCAAACCGGATTGAAGGAAATCTATCGTCAACATGGTGCTTCAAAAATTCCGAAATATCAGGAAATATTTCTCTGGAATTCAAGCCTTCCATTTTCTTTAGTGTTAATGCAATTTCATTCTCAATTTCGGGCACATCATCCACACTTAAACCTTTGAGCGGCGATACCTCACCAATCCCGATGGTCTCACCTTCTCTGAGAATAATGTAATAGCTGTCTTTTTCACGAAACGATCCCCGGGATGTTCTCGCTACAAACTCAAACTTCAGATTTCTCTTCCTGTAATTTGCTGAAAGGCTCATTTCAATTCTTTGGAACGTGAATATAATCACTAACAACTTCTTCTTTAAATTTGAAGAAAATTTTTGCTTTGAAGGATTCACCCATTTTAATTTCCGAATTCACTTATGACCTCAATGAGAGTCTGATCGCGAATCACCCGGCAAGTCCAAGAGACTCTTCCCGTTTACTATTTTATAACCGGGGAATGATTGAGGACAAGCTTTTTAAAGATTTCCCCAACCTGTTACCTTCGAATTCGGCATTATTTTTCAATAATACCAAAGTAATCAAGGCAAGGTTGTTTTTTAATAAGCCATCCGGTGCAAAAGTTGAAATTTTACTCTTGGAACCGGTTGTTCCTGCCGAAACAAATCAAATAATGAATTCCCGGAATAATTGTGTCTGGCAATGCATGATTGGAAATCTAAAAAAATGGAAGGGTGAACCTCTTGAACTGATCATTAATGATTCTTCAACTCAAAATTCAAAGCTCAGCATCAAATTGATAAACCGGGAAAAGCAAATTGTGGAGTTCACCTGGAACTTACATCAAACCTTTGCCGAAATTTTATCTGGAATTGGAAACATACCCCTTCCTCCATATCTAAAAAGAGAACCGACGGAAAATGATCAGCTGGATTACCAGACAATTTATTCAAGCGTGGCAGGCGCTGTTGCCGCCCCCACTGCCGGCTTGCACTTTACGAAAAACATTTTCAGGAAACTCGAAGCAAAAAATATCGAAACCAACTATTTAACCTTGCATGTAAGTGGAGGAACCTTTAAACCTGTTGAAGTTGAAATCATAAAGGAACACCCGATTCACCAGGAAGAAATTATTATTAAAAAAGAAACTGTCAAAAGCTTGATGCGGGAAAAAAAAGTTATCGCGATAGGAACGACTTCTCTAAGGGTATTGGAGTCAATATACTGGTTTGGTGTTCAGCTGGGAATTCCAGGCGGGTTTGTTAATGTGATAAGAAAGGAAACTCCTTACCAGATCAACCCTGTCCCACATCCGGAGTCCTTGCAAAATGTTTTGGAACACATGAGAAAATCTCAACAAGATATAATTTCGATAAAAACGGAACTATTTATCTATCCTGGCTACAAATTTCAGATTTGCCATGGTTTGGTAACTAATTTTCACCTTCCCAAATCAACGCTAATTACGCTGGTAGCAGCATTTATTGGTAATGATTGGAGAAAAGTCTACCGGCATGCCATCGAAAATAATTACCGGTTCCTGAGCTATGGCGATAGTTCGATGCTCATCCCCGGGGATGAATAGGATGAAAAGGTAAATTTTTGTTGGATTGCCCTTATTTTTAGTCAAGGAGGGAGTCCTCCTGCTTTGAATCAAATGTGGTCGCGCCCTGAGATGTACGCGTTTAACGTCTTGTCCACCAATACTAAACCCTTCATGAAAACTCATTATCTATTGATTATGAGTATTTTCTATTGGATTGAATCAATTTAAGATTGTATATTTTTATCTTTCTTTAGAATAAAAAAGTTGCTATTTTGAGGCCTTATTACGATTTCAACAAACTAAACCTAAATGAAATCATTCCTGCTCAGAGCTCTTAATATAGAGCCCGCCGAGTATAGTCAGGTTTCATACCTGCTTGCACTTGGATTTTCCATAGGCATCTTTCTTGCCTCCTATGATGTTGTTTCAGTTACACTTTTCGTGCGTGAATTTGATGAAGCTACTCAGCTTCCTATTGCCGTTGTGGTTGGTGGTGGCATTGCAATTGTGTTCACATTCCTGTATTCACTACTGCAAACCCGGGTATCATTCCGGGGAATGGCAATTGGCTGGATTTTTCTTATGCTTTTGCTTGTTGCCGGTTCGTATTATCGAATAGAAACCACTGCAGAAGGATCTTATGACAGGCAGGTAATTTACTTTACTGTATTTACTCTTGCTGTCCCTTTTAACTTTATTTCACTTTTGATATTCTGGGGTTCCTTTGGTCGATTGTTCAATCTCCGTCAGGCAAAACGAATTATTGGCGGAATTGATTCCGGTCAACTGGTGGCCTCCATTGTCGCCTTGTTTAGTATTGGATTGTTGGTGGAGTCATTGAGAAGAACTGAAGATCTTTTGATTTTGAGTGCCACCGCGGTTTTGGGTTTTTTGGTCACCTTTTTCATGATGTCCGGCAAACATCAACTGATTGTTAAGTCCAGCGAAGGAAAGGTCAAATTACAAAGACTTGCCATTTCAAAGATGATAAAGGACCGGTATATCTCACTGATGATGATTTTCGTGATCATCTCGATGGTTGCAGTTTTGTTTATGGATTATGCTTTTGTAAACGTAGCGGGTGCACAGTATCCCGGTGACAAAGAATTCGGTAGCTTTATTGCTTATTTCGAAGCCACCGTAGTAATCTTTTCATTCCTCTTTCAAACTTTCGTAACAGACTGGATTATAGCCAACTATGGTTTGAAGATTGCTTTGATTATTAATCCAATACTTACTGCCATTTTGACCGGGCTTGCCGTCCTGATTGGTTTTTCCGTAGGGTATACCGCTGACGAACAATGGTTTATTTACTTCTTCCTGATCATCGCGGGTTGCAAACTCTTTATTGATAGTCTCAAGGATGCACTTGATGGTCCTTCCTTTAAACTGTACTTCCTGCCTATCGACAGTGCCGTGAAATTTGACGTGCAAACCAAAATTGACGGATTGGTTACCGCATTTGCCGGAGTGATGGCAGGTGGTGTCATTATCCTGATGAATAATTTTCAACTGCAGTTCATCTATATCATCATTGGTTTGATTCCTATTCTGATAGTGTGGTATTTCACTACGATAAGAATGCATCACAACTATAAAGAAACTCTCCAATTAACTCTGAACAAAACCAAAGGAGATGTCCAGGAAGAGAAAACGAATTATTCTATCAACTCAGTGCTTCAGCACGAAGTTGAAAGTGAAAAAGAAGACCGCGTTATCTATGGTTTGAAATTAATGGAACGGCTTGACCCGGCTCTGTTTGAGACTTCAATATTGAAATTCCTGGATAGTGATTCAGAGACAATTAAAGAATTTGCGACTAATAGTGTAAAAAGTTTAGACCTGGAGTACGAAGACCCTGAGAAATCTGAAATCAAGGAACTGGCAAGCAGAGCCAAAGGAATGGCAGAAATGACTGAAGTTCTGTCAATCCCTTCATCAAGGCTGCACGCGTTGGGAACTTCCATAAAAATGGAAGATCGGCTGCTTGCAGCAAAGCTTTTAAGAAGACTTATTGACGCGGAGAATATTTTCATCCTTCTGGATTTGTTAAGAGATCAGGATCCTAAAGTAAGAATGGCCGCGATTGCAACGGCCAGAAAAGTTAAGCGTCCTGAAACCTGGCCGGTTCTCATAGAACTGCTTAATTCTTCAACTTATTCGCATGCGGCCGTCGCTGCTTTGGTAGAAGCAGGCCCCCCCTGCTTATTCACCCTCGAAACAGCCTTCCATCGCTCCGGACAAACCCAAAAAGTGATGCTGAAGATTGTGCAGATCATGACCCGCATTGGTGGTGATGAAGCCTTCCGGTTAATGTGGAAAAAAATCGATTTCCATGATAGGAAAATTGTGAAGCAAATATTGCAAGCTCTGAGGTTTTATCATTTCCAGGCCAACGAACAACAGTTTCCCGTAATCCGCGACCTTTTGGATGCTGAAATAGGAAAAGCCATCTGGAACATGGCCGCTATTTCTGAATTACCCGAAGATGAAAACAATAAGAATCTGGTTGATGCACTGGAAGAAGAGATTGCCAGTAACTATGATCACATGTATATGCTCCTGTGCCTTCTGTATGATCCTAAGCAGGTTATTCTGATTAAACATAACATTGAAACCGGAACTGCAGACGGCATTGGACTTGGAATTGAACTCCTGGATTTGTTCCTGCATCCGGATTTAAAGCCAAAGCTCTTCCCGTTGATTGATAATATTTCTGTTAATGATAAAGTTCGCCAACTTCAAATTTTCTACCCCAGGGAAAAGTACTCGCATTACGAAGTCATCAATTATATAATTAACAGGGACTACAATCAAATAAACCGCTGGACCAGGGCTCTCGCTTTAAAAAGCACTGAAAATATTGATGATTTCAAGGTTTCAAAAGGAATTGTTGCCCAATTATTCAATCCGGATTATTTTCTCATGGAAACGGCGGCCTGGATAATTTATAAAAAAGACAAGAGAACCTATCAAAGAGTAGGTCAGCGACTTGATGAAACTGTAAAGAGAAATCTCGATGAAAAATTATTTTCCACCTTCTTCTTTGAAAGTTTTAAGGACGACTTCCAATTAACTATCGACAAGATTTTCTTCCTGAAAAATATTCCCGTATTTTCCCAGATCTCAGGTATACTCCTTTCGCAGATTGTTGACAGGTTCAGAACGCTGAAATTAAAAGATGGCGCAAAGGTGGAAGTGTTTGACGAAGATAACGACAAACCAATTTTCATTGTGGGAAAAGGAAATGTAACTCTTTACCATGAAGATGATCCACTTATTACTTTAAAAGAAAAAGATGTATTTGGAGATATTTTCACAATGGATGAGAGTAAAAGTACGACATCTCTGACCGTTAAAGGTGAAACAATAATTTTCAAAATCACACTGAACGACTTTTTTGATGTGATGGCCAATCAGCATGAATTGGCTCAAAGCTTCATTAGTAATATCAGTTCTAAATTTATCAAACAAGAAACCGCTAAATTATAGAGAATTACATGGCAATCGATAGCAAAATATTGATTCTTTGCGCTGCAGTTGATAACGAGCCCATTACCGAGGGCGAAACCGGCTGGGTTTCCAACTTTATGCGCTTTCTGGACATGATGCTTTTCCAGGTCTTGGGAGAAAAAGTTGGCATTGAAATGAAAACAGAGAAAAACTCTATCTCTTCCGGTGACCTGTCGGCCTACAAATTATTCATTCCGGTTATTACCCCCGCGTTTTTGGAAGTGGGAAAGAATAGAGATACAGTAGAGGAATTTTTCAAGATAGAAAAGGGAATCATTTTTAAAGTAACAAAAGCCAGAGTAAATCGTGACGACCAGCCAACCAAATTGCGCAACATGCTGGGTTATGAATTGTTTATGGTTGATGTAGAAACAGGTGAGGATCACCAGATTAATGACTTCTTTGGACCGGAAGCTGAAAGAAGTTACTGGATGAAACTCGTTGATCTTGCCTATGATATTCATGAAGCAATTCTGAAGGCCAAAGAAACAACAGCCGCAACCGTAAAGCCATTATTCGAAAGAAAGTCGGTTTATCTTGCAGAAACCAGTCATGATCTGTCAATTCAAAGAAATATTATTCGCAGGGAATTGCAGCGATACGGCTACAAAGTATTGCCTGAAACTACATTGCCGGTGAATTCAGGTGAATTGGAAGAAACTGTTAGAAAAGAACTTGATGAATGTAATTTGTCTATCCATTTGATAGGAAATTCTTATGGTGAAATCCCAAAGGGATCAGAGCGCTCTGTTGTTGATTTGCAAAATAAGATCGCCGGCGAAACAAGCGCAAACGGAAGAAAAAGCGGCAAACTGAATCGTTTAATTTGGATATCCCCTGACCTGAAAAATACAAGCGAACGTCAGCGAACTTTTATTGAAAACATAAAACGCGATATTTCAGCTTTGGAAGGTGCGGAAATTTTACAAACTCCTCTTGAAGATTTCAAAAATATTATCAGGGAGGAATTGATTGATGTAAGCGGCGAAAAGAAGTTCCAAATTGGAGTTAGCAGACCCAAAATTGAAAATAAGGGTACAAAGATGGTCTACCTTGTATATGACCTGATTGATGAAAAAGAAGTGAATCCCCTGATAAAATTTATTGAAAAATCAGGATATGAGGTCATCCACCCTTCCTTCCAGGGAGACCTGCTTGAATTAAGACAAAAACATATTGAAAATCTGGTTGAATTTGATCTAGCGTTAATTTATTACGGTAAAGTAAACTTACAGTGGGTAAGAATGAAACTTCTTGACTTGCTAAAGGCCCCTGGATTTGGCAGAGCGAAACCTATTTTAGGGAGAGGAATACTTACCGGTACAGGAATTAATATTAATAAGGAGAGTTTCTCCCTTTATGATGTTGATATAATTGATGGTGGCAAAGAATTGCCCCTTGATGATATAAAGAACTTTTTGGAAAATAAAAGATAATTGCCATGAGTGAAACTGTAGATGTAAAAAAGAAAACCCTGGCGAATCCTTTCCCCGGATTACGACCATTCAGTATTGATGAGAGTCACTTGTTCTTTGGCCGGGAAGGCCAGAGTGATGAGGTGCTTTTAAAACTCTCCAAAAACAGATTCATCGGTGTCATTGGACCCTCAGGCTCCGGTAAATCCTCGTTTATTTATTGCGGGGTGCTACCCATTCTTTA
>DASWHX010000257.1:0-32676 GCA_036397995.1 Cyclobacteriaceae bacterium | reverse complement strand
ATCATCCTCGAAATATGTACTTTACCGTAGGGTTACATTACAAAAGACTTAAAAAAGCTAGACGAAAATATTAAGAACGGAAATATCAAAATCATTTTCAGCCTTGAGTGTCCTGGAAGAATTCCTATCAGTTTCACATAGACCAAAACTCAAGAAATACTTCGACAAAAATGACGTTGAACAGCTCTTAGACTTATTTGATTGTATGGAGAGATAATTGATGTAAAGAGTAATATTGAGTTATGTCGTGACTCAAAAGACAATTTCTTACTATCATTAGCGGCTGACTCTAAAGCAAATTTTTTAATAACGGGAGACAAAGATATACTTGACTTAAAAACAATTTACAAGGTTAAAATTATTACAATAACGGACTACATAAAAAGAATTAAGTAGGCACGCACGTCGACATATAATGTTTCTATGATAAAACGATGCAAAGTAAGGTGTTAGTTTTTTCTTTTCCCCCACTCTGGCTTAAGCCTTCGGGTTTGCGGGCTGGATGTGGGTGACTTAAGCCCTGAAATAAATAGAAGTTTTCAACTTGGGTATTTACAATAATCGAATTATTTTAGATTTGATCCATGCCTTCAGAGTATCGAATCGGTAACCATCAGTAACCTTATAGTTGGCGTACAAGGCTAACGGGAAAGCCGTACTTCAATCGACAGACTATCCAAAACAACTCTTATTGCCTTGAATTTGCGGTAAATATTTTACTCATTCTACGCATTTATGCGTTGAATAATCCTTATATTTGCCGCAAGATAATTTTCAAACAGTGGCAAAATACATCTATCAACAAAAGGAATGGACAAACTTTACTTGGAAAGATGCGGCTATCAATGTCATATTTGGAGAAGTTCGCAATTTGCAGGGAAAAATCACAGGGCAGATGAATGCACTGGGCTTCTCAACGAAAGAAGAAGCTACACTTACCACGCTTACACTTGATGTTGTAAAATCTTCGGAAATAGAAGGTGAACATCTTAACTACGAGCAGGTTCGTTCATCAATTGCAAGGCGTTTGGGAATAGATGTAGCAGGATTAGTTCCTCCCGACAGGAACGTGGAGGGTGTTGTGGATATGATGCTTGATGCTACCCAAAACTATCTGCAACCATTGACCGAAGGAAGATTATTTGCCTGGCATTCTGCACTTTTTCCCACGGGATATAGCGGAATGTATAAAATTGAAGTAGCAGGTTATCGCATAGGCGAAATGCAGATAGTTTCGGGTGCAATGGGCAAAGAAAAAATCCATTACGAAGCAGTTGTCCCGCAATTGGTTAAAACAGAAATGGACAAGTTTGTTAACTGGTTCAACAATAACGATAAAACAGACCCGGTAATAAAAGCAGCCATTGCCCATTTTTGGTTTATCATCATTCACCCTTTTGATGACGGTAACGGCAGGATTGCAAGAGCGATTTCAGATTTGTTACTTGCTCGTTCTGAAAACAGTCCCGAAAGGTTTTACAGTATGTCAAGCCAAATACTTGTAGAACGGAAACGGTATTATGAAGTATTGCAAAAAGTTCAGCACAGTAGTGGCGATATTACTGAGTGGTTAGACTGGTTTCTGCATTGCCTGAAAAATGCATTATTAGAAACAGAGGACACGTTGAAAAAAATCTTACGTAAAGCAGAGTTTTGGAAAATCCGCGAAAACACACTATTAAATGAGCGACAACGCTTGGTTCTTAATAAAATGTTAGATGGATTTGACGGAAAATTAAAATCATCAAAGTGGGCAAAAATAGCCAAATGCTCACCCGACACAGCATTGCGTGACATAAAGGATTTAATAGAAAAAAGAATTTTACTGCAAGAACGACAAGGGGGTCGTAGCACGAATTATGAACTGGTAGAATTTTAATAGCAAGCCCTCTCCAAAGCCTTCAATTTACTTTTCGCTCCATCATTCCTAACTATTTTTTGTTATTTTGTGGTTGAAAAACCGTGAATAAAACCCACTTTGAAAAAAATAACGAAGACAATGATATCTTTATGCCTGTGACTAAAATCATAAATTAAGTTACTATGAAATTCGAAAAATCAAATCCGATACTTTATTCAAAAGATGTAAAGAATAGTTTAAAATACTATACTGAAGTCTTAGGCTTTGAGGACTCATGGGAATGGGGTGAGCCGACCGATTTTGGTGGTATAGTAAAAGATGGTGTTGAGGTATTTTTCTGTCTGAATGCTCAGGGTAATCCGGGAACCTGGTTGGCAATTATAGTTGATGACGTAGATGCTTATTACGAAATAATCAAAGAAAAAGGGGCAAAAATTATTTCCGCACCTAAAAGCATGGAATGGAACATGAGAGAGATGTTGGTAGAAGATCCCGATTGCCACATCATCAGGTTTGGTCATAGAATTGAATGTGATTAAACAATGACAAACCTAACCCACATATCACCCTTTTTTATTGTCGCAAACTTAAAGACCGCGGTATCAGTCTATGTAGATAAACTTGGGTTTGAGGTCCGGTTTATGGGCCCGGATGACGATCCCTTTTTTGCTATGGTTGGTCGCGATCAAATTTCCATAATGCTTAAGGAAATTGCAACTGATGTAAAAGCGATTCCCAATCATAGACGTCATGAATGGGCACGCTGGGATGCATACATTTATACCGCAGATCCGGATATGTTGTTTGAGGAGTATCGTTCTCGCGGTGTAGTTTTCCGTCAGCCCATCCGGGATGATGATGATGGTTTACGTGGGTTTGAAGTAATGGATGCTGATGAATATGTTTTGTTCTTTGGGCGGCCTAAATAATAGCAATCATAAATCGCTAAGAAAAAATCCGAATGAAATGTATAGACTATTAGTCTTGATTTTATTATCCCTTGTAATGAATTGCTCAGGAAATAGAAATCCAAATGAATCCCTTTTGCAACATTTAAATAACGAAAGTGTTCGTTCTAAAGTAATGTTAGACCAAATGGTTTGGATGACTGAAAATTTGAGTATCGAAATTCCCGGGTCATTTTGCCAACAAGATGACTCACTAAATTGCATTCGGTACGGGCGCTTATACACCTGGGAGGCCGCTAAGAATGGCTGCAGTAAACTTGGAGATGGATGGAGATTACCGACGAACGAGGAATGGCAAATTATGGCCAAATGGTATGGAGGTATCTACGATGACTCAGATGACAAGGGCAAATCAGCTTATCTGAATTTGTTAGATGGAGGTAATTCGGAATTCAATGCTTACTTAGGTGGTAATCGGGAAGCAAATGGAAATTATGAGCGACTTGGAACCCATGGATTTTATTGGACTTCAACAGAGTATGAAAGTAAAGAAGCGTGGTTTTATAATTTCGCAAAGGGGTCTACCCTGTTGAACCATCATACTGGTGATAAGAATCGTGCCGTTTCTGTACGATGCATTAAAGACATCCTGCTGGAAAAAAAGCTGTAAGTATGGACAAAGCAAAGTATGAAGTCCTGAAGAAAGCTCTTGTAAGGCATCTTAAATCAAAGGGTGCATCAACTCATACGGAAATTTTAGAAGCAATAACCAATAATTTTGATAATACAAGATAAAATTTGAAGGCTCTATTGAATGGTATATCGAATGGGTTAAACTTGACTTAGAAGCAAAAAAAGAAATTAAACGACTTGACGACAAATCTCCATCAAAATTTACAATTACCTGACCGTGAACTTTGCCGAACGACAAAAGAAAGGTATTTCCAAATTTTATTAAATCAAATTGTACCTGGAGATGGGTAATTTCCGGATTCGCATCCCGGTGGCGGAGAAAATAGCATTGCACAAAGCGGGAAACAATACTGGATAAGCAGGCTCTCCCAGCCCTGAGGGATATGCGTCACTTCTTACAAAGTGTACCTCTACCGCCGGCGAATCTTTCATTCTAAGTTTAAGGTACTTGTCAAAGTTTTTGTTCACCAGTTTTCCATTATCCAGCTGAATCTCTTCAAACAATGCAGCGCTTATCGCATCCGTAATTCCACCCTGAACCTGGGCATCTGCTCCAATAGGATTAATTACTATTCCACAATCTATTGCCGCGGTAACTTTCCTGATTTTCAACTTGCCCTCAGGATCCTCCATGGAGATTTCAACTACCTGGGCCACATAAGCTCCAAAAACCATTTGGGCTGCGAATCCCCGGAATATTCCGGAAGGAGCCGGATTATCCCATCCTGATTTTTCACGAACCAACCGAATCACTTCTTTCAGCCGACCGGTATTATAACTGGGCCCCGGATGATCCTCATACGGTAGGTCTCTGTTTTCTTCACCAATCATGTTAAGCTGAAAATCAATGGGATCTGATTCAACTTTACGCGCCAACTCATCCATGAAACTCTGGTAAGCAAAAGTTGTAGCGTTTACTCCCGGCGTTCGCAGTGCACCTGTGGGAATGTTTGTGGCAATTGGTTTGTAGCTAATCCTGAAATTTGGAATCATTCCTGCCGGTTGCTGATCTTTGAAAGCTTCAGTTTCATGATGATTTTCCGCGCTTCCTGAGTAAAGTCTGCGCGAGGTGGTGCAAACCTTTACTTCCAGGGCATCCAGCTTTTTCTCCTTTAAAATTGCCTTAAACCTGTATGCTCCGGCCGGACGATAATAATCGGCCAGGAAATCGCTCTCCCGATCCCAAATCAGCTTGACCGGTTTCTTTATTTTATTAGAAATGAAAACGGCATCTCCCGCGTAATCATTCATCAGTCTTCTGCCAAAGCCACCGCCAACCCGGGTAAACTCAACGGAGATTTTTTCCGGTTCAATTCCGGTAATCCGGGAGGCCAGGTTCCTGGCACCCCCAGGGCTTTGTGTAGGTCCTAGCAACCTGACCTCATCTTCCCTAACGTCCGCGATAAAATTCATAGGTTCCATTTGACTATGACTCAAAAATGGAACTTCATACGTAGCCTCCATAATTTCTTTGCCGGAATCAAATGCTGAATCCACATCACCATCTTCACGAAGAATACTCCCTTCATTCAATCCTTTAAGTAACTCTGATTCCATGCTTTCCATCGATTGGGTATAACCCTTTGGTCTCTCCCACTCTACCGTTACTAATCTTTTTGCTTTGAAAGTAGTCCATTGCTTGTTCGCCACTATTGCAACTCCATCGCGCATCAGCGCCGGGTTATCCATTCCCTCAATTTTAAAAACGTCAATTACTCCGGGAATGTTTTTTGCTTCAGCCGCGTTAATTGCGATAACTTTAGAACCGAAAACTTCCGGTTTAATAACCGTTGAATACACCATCCCATCCACCTGTTGATCAATTCCGAAGATTGGCTTCCCTGTAACCATCTGAACAAGATCAACATCAGAAACTGAGGTCCCTATCAGTTTAAATTCTGATAGATTCTTTAAAGTTGGTTCTTCCGGAAGTTCAAGCTTCGCGGCGTCCAATGCAAAGTACCCATAGTGTTGCTTTTTCCTGCCATGAATTAGATTTCCATTCTCAGTTCTTATTTCTGAAGGGTCAACCTTCCATTTATTTGCAGCTGCTTTGACCAGAACTTCCTTTGCTGCCGCTCCCGCTTTCCTCATGGCGGTGTAATTCATATTCACTCCCGTACTGCCGCCTGTAAATTGATCCCCAAACCGGACATCCAGTGGTGCCTGTTCCACAGACACTTTATTCCAGGGTAGATCCAGTTCTTCCGCAATAATCATCGGAAGGGAGGTTTTTACGCCCTGGCCGATATCAGGATTTTTTGACAATAGCGTTGCAGTGCCATCCTGGTTAATTCTTATGAAGGCGTTAATTTCCTGCTCTATGAAATCCGGCAAAGGTTCACCGGGCTTGCAGCTATACATGTTAAATCCAATGATCAACCCGCCACCCATCACGCCGCTAATTTTTAGAAATTCTCTTCTTGATGTTGTGGTTATTGTTTTCATAATCCTTCGGCCTCCTCTCCTAGGCTGTGAATTGCTTTCTTAATCCGGGGATAGGTTCCGCAACGGCAAATATTACCAGACATGGCCTGGTCAATTACCGAATCTGGCGGATTAGAGTGGGTTTGAAGCAAGGCAATTGCCGACATTATTTGCCCGGGCTGGCAATAGCCGCACTGTGGAACATTTTGTTCGCTCCAGGCTGCCTGAACCGGATGATCCCCATGTACAGAAATTCCTTCAATGGTAGTAATTTCCGCTTCACCAACAGCTGAAACTGAAAGAGTACATGACCGAACGGCTTCTCCGTTCATGTGTATGGTACATGCTCCACATTGAGCAATTCCGCAACCGAATTTTGTTCCTTTCAGATTCAGTTCATCCCGCAACACCCATAACATTGGAGTATCTGAATCAACATCAACCTGAACTTGCGTGGAGTTTACATTAAGATTGAAAATTGCCATAGTTTCCGGATTAAATTAATAGCATCTTCTAATTTAACGGATTTGGTAATTTTAGTTTCCAATTGTTATTTGAAAGGCCGCTTTTTTCGACTAGCGGATACTTTTTTCAGACATACTCTATTTTATCCACTACAGTTCTTCATATCTCTTTTAGATTCACAAAAAGTGTTGTACAATACAACCATTTCCTCCTATATGTCACTAATAATTAATGCAAACTGACGATAAACAACTTGTTCAGCGATTTATGAAAGACCGATCCGAGGATTCATTCAGAATGTTATATAGAAGCAAGAGTCCCAGGTTACATATGACGGCGATGAGATTGAGTGCCAATGATGTAAATGTGGCGGAAGATTTAATCCAGGAAATGTGGATCCGGGCAATTCAAAGAATAGAGACATTCCGGTGGAATTCATCTTTACTTACATGGCTGACGGGAATCCTGGTGAATCTTAACCGGGAAAGGTTCAGAGAGAAAGTTCACGAAAAGTTATCAGAGGAATTTTCAGCAACCCAAACGCATAAAGACTCCGGCGTTGAAGTTATTGACCTGGAGAAAGCAATTGCATCCCTTCCTGTTGGGTACAGGGAAATTCTGATCCTGCATGATGTGGAAGGCTACAAACACCGTGAAATTGCCGAAATGCTCAACATAGATGAGGGAACAAGTAAAAGTCAGCTGTTCAATGCAAGACGTGCGATGAGGAAATATCTAAACAGTTAAACTATGGATGAAGAAATGGACCTCAGTTCAGGAGAGAAGGAAGCTTTTAGAAAGTTACCCAGAAGTATCTCAATTGATTCTAAACTTGAAGATAAAGTTGTTAATAAACTAATGATGAATAATTTAATTAAAAAGAAAATGAAAACAAAATCGTACATCACCGGAATCGCGGCCTCTGTAATTTTCTTTATAGCGGGATTTTTATTAGCGAATAAAATTCAAAATCCGGGCATTAATGATCTTCCGTCGGATTATATGTTGCTGCTTTTGGAAGATGACAATTTCAAGCCAACCAAGGAATTGCCGGAATTGGTAGTCGAATACGAGAATTGGCTTGTGTCCCAATCTGATGCCGGAGTGAAAATTACAGGTGCGGAACTTGGATATCCTGAAGTGGAGACTGATTATCCTCTTGTATCGGGATTTTTTATGATTGCTGCATCGAGTATGGAGGAAGCCAGGGAAATAGCAGCAAATTGTCCACATAAGAAATACGGTGGAATTGTTGAAGTTCGCGAAGTAATTAAACATTGAGGTCCTGGAGTAATATTTACTCCATCTTGAGAGTTTCCACAGGATTGGTTCGTGCAGCTTTATAAATTTGAGAAGCGATGGTCAATACGGCGACTCCCAGGATTATAATTACCGGACCTGCGAATAATTCCCAGCTGAGCGTTATTTTATATACGTAATCATTTAACCAGGTTCGCATAAAATAATAGGATATAGGAATTGCAATGAAAATTGCAATTCCTATCAGTATAATAAAATCTTTGCTCAATGTCTTGACAAGATCAATAACCGAGGCGCCCAAAACTTTTCTAATTCCAAGTTCCTTAACGCGTCTTGCTGCGGTAAAAGACGCGAGTCCCATCAGTCCTAAAATTGAAATTAGTATTGCCATGACGGTAAATATTACTATTACATCTCCAAATTGTTGATCTTCCGAATATTGCCTTTTATAATAATCCTCAAGAAAAAAATAATCGAAAAGGTTTCCCGGGAAGAATTTATCATAAACAGATTTTACAGAACTCATTACATTCTGATAATCGTCTGTTTTAAGTTTGATTGTAATTGTATGTCCGGTTCCATAAAATGGGAAGAAAAGTATAGGTTCCATAGGAGCATGAAATGATTCCTGGTGATAGTTGTTAACCACACCAATAACGGTCCACGGTCGGCCAAAACTCAAAATTTCTGCGCCAATAATTTGGTCATTGCTTTCAAAGCCAAAATTATGAACGGCATTTTCATTTACAATTACCGATCTCAATTCATTAAAAGACCGGTGATGATCAGTTGGAGCAAAAAAACGGCCTGCAAGTAACTTAATATCGTAGGTTCTGAAATAATCGTGATCAGTTCCCATCCAACTCATGGTTCTTCCCGCAGATTCAGGTTCTTTTGAAAGCCTTATATTGAATCCCCTTCCCAACCTTCGTCCCGGCCATCGATTTGCAGTCGCGGCCGCTTCAACAAAATTGAGTTGTTGTATTTCATTTTTGAAATTATCGATCCTTGAAATAAATGTACTGTCAAATTGAGAATTGTATGGCGCCTCAATAATTAATCTATTGTTTATTGAAATCCCCAGATTGGCTTTATTCATAAACTGCAATTGTCTGCTTACTACCAGGGTTCCAATAATTAGTGTTGCCGCGATTGAAAACTGAACCACCACCAAAGTTTTGCGCATTGACCTGCCCTTTACCGATTGGTTTGACCTGCCCTTCAAAACAACCGAAAGGTTAAAGGTCCATAGAAAGGATGCTGAAATAATTCCTGTAAGAATTATTCCGGCGAATAAAAGAAAAATAATATACCAAAGATTGCTTCCGCTGCTTTTCAGAAGACCGGCCAGAGAAAGTTTAAGCGCTGTTAATTCATTAAAGTAAGGTTGAAGAAGAATTACAGATCCCAGGGACAGGAGAATAGCGACCACACAGACCATCAATGATTCAATTATAAACTGATTTGTAATTTGATACCGGTTCGCCCCCAGAGATTTCCTGATACTAATTTCCATAACCCTGTCTATCGCGCGGGATGTAGTCAGGTTAAGATAATTGATCCATGCAAGCAAAAGAATGAACAATGCAATAAGGCCAAGTGTCCATACCGCGGTTCCATTTTCAGTGATTGCAAAATCATATTCATAGTCCGAATAGAGATGAATTTCCGCCAAAGATTGCAGGTAAAACTCCTCAATGCTTCCGGAAACCTTTTCGCCTTGAAAATTCCTGGCACTGAAATCATCAAATTTTGATTCCAGTTGCGCGGCGCTTGCTCCTGGCTTTAATAAAAGATAATGGTAGAAATCTGACCAGACCCAACTTTCATCCGCATCTCTGTTTTCTGTATCATAGAGTGATATATATGATGCAATTGCTTCAAACTGGAGATGAGAATTTGCCGGCATATCATGGAAAATACCTACAACGTGGTACTCAGCTCTGTTGTTGAGCTTGAAGCTTTTCCCAATTAAGTCGGAAACGGAGTCTTTTGGGACCTTGAATATTTTAGCAGCTCCTGTTTCCGACAGCACAATTTGATTTGGCTCCGACAATGCGGAATTGAGATCACCGGCAACCCATGAAAAGGTGAAAAGTTTGAAGAAATTTTGATCAGCAAAGAATAGCGTTCCTCCGCGGGTAATTTCATCTCCAATGGTGGCTGTAATTTCTCCGGATGGCATAATTCTCGTGAACATTTCTATTTCAGGATAATCTTTCGCCATTGCAGGTCCAATGGTTGGGTAGGTAATAGTTCCGTGTTGAACTAATTTTCCATCCTGATAACGATCATTGGTAATTCTGAATATCCTTTCTGAATTCTCATGAAAGGAATCAAAGCTCAAATGGTAGGAAACATACTGCAAAATGAAGAGACAAGACAGCAATCCCATTGCAATGCCAAAAATATTTACTGCTGATAAAGTTTTGTTTCTCCAAAAATTTCTTTTTGCGGTTAAGAAGTAATTATACCATAAAGTATTTGACATTGCCTGATGGGAAGTTCTTCTTATGAGAATTCCCGGCCTCATAAATTTAATTGCATTCAGAATAAATCTCCTGCGGGCAGTCTTTGAGCCTTTTGATTTCAAATCGGAACTGAATTGTTCCTTTAGGTCTCCAATAATAGATTCACTCAGTTGTTCTGGACAAAGCCACAGCAGTATGCGGACTGCCCAGCCTGGCGGTTGTATGTCATGTCGCTTGTCAGTTGATTTCATTTGGGTTTACGAATTTAGCGTCGGAATAAATTTCCAAAGTCCTGACCTAGCCTCTTTCATTGCGCGAAGCAGTTCAACTCCCGCGGAGGAGATTGTGTACATCCGCTTCCTTCTCCCGCCTCTTTCCTGGGTTGATCCACCAAGTCTGGATGCCACTAACCCTTTGTCTTCAAGACGATACAACGTCAAATGCACAGCACTTAAACTTACCTCCCGGCCTAACCTGTTTTGGAACTCCTGAACAATAGGGTTGCCGTAGGCATCTTCGCCCAGAACCGCAACCATTGTCAGGACCATTTCTTCAAACTCTCCCAGGTATAATTTGCTCATTATTATATAAATTGTAAAACAAATGTACAGTATTTGTTCATAAATTGTAAAATAAATCATTCAAAACTCCAATTCATATCACAATAATCCCACATAAATCGTCAAAAAATAGTGGAATTTTAAGTAGGAATTTGGTTTTATTAAGAGGCCAAATCCATAATAGATTTGTATGAAATTTTTTCAAAAAAAATCTTCTTTCCAAATGGCACGTTTACAGGCTGATAGACTGTTTCTGTCCGTTTCTGTACAGGGTTATCGTGGATTTACCCTTTTATAACTCCTTACATTATAGTAGATTACAATTCTTTTCTATTTCCGATACTTTAATAGAGTTATCATGAAGAAGTCTACATTTAATGGAGTCTTAACGGGTATTCTGACCCTAATATATTTTGTTTCACCCGGTCAGGATCATCTTACCTACCAAACGCCTGACGCAACATTGTTGAGCCTGGTTGATGCTCCATTAACGCCGGCAATTTCAGTTAGTCCCGACGGCACATATATGTTATTGCTGGAGCGTCCCGGATATCCGGGAATTCTGGAACTGGCTCAACCTGAATTAAGACTTGCCGGGTTAAGAATCAATCCCCGCACAAACGGACCAAGCAGAAGTGGCAGCTATACCGGAATCACAATTAAAGAAATTCATGGAACAAAAGAGATTAAAGTTA
Source organism: Cyclobacteriaceae bacterium (assembly GCA_036397995.1). Classification (GTDB taxonomy): domain Bacteria; phylum Bacteroidota; class Bacteroidia; order Cytophagales; family Cyclobacteriaceae; genus DASWHX01. The sequence goes on along the minus strand of DASWHX010000257.1, from coordinate 21,336 downwards.
CCGGGATGCCGGCTGAAGCAAGAATTGAAAATGTAAGTTGGTCTCCGGGCAGCAAGCAATTTGCTTTCACTATAACCAATGATACCGGAATAGAACTTTGGACAGCCTCGGCAGATTCGGGTGCATCTGATAAACTCACCGGGGGTGTTCTGAATGATGCAATCGGCTTTGCTCCCTTTCAATGGTTCAGTGATGGAACGAATATTCTTTATAAAGCTGTAATCCAGGGTCGCGGTGAAGCGCCTGCAAAACCTGTCGTACCCCAGGGTCCAACTATCCAGGAAAGCACAGGAACTAAAGCTGCTGTAAGAACTTATCAGGACTTGCTAAATGATAAGCATGATGAAAATTTGTTCCGGTACTATTCAACTTCTCAATTGCATATTGCAGACACAAAAAACAAGACCCTAAAGCCATTCGGTACCCAAGGTATTATTACCCAGTTGTCACCTTCTCCGGATGGAAATTTTATAATGATAAATTATGTGGACGAACCATTCTCTTATATTGTTCCCTATAGTAGATTTCCACAGACGGTTGCGGTTTATGACCGTCAGGGTAAAATTGTAAGTGAGATTGCAAAAATTCCTTTGTCCGAAGACATACCCAAGGGATTTGGGGCTACACGAGAAGGTCCAAGAAGTTTTACCTGGCGCAATGATAAGCCGGCGACAATTTATTGGGTAGAAGCTCAGGATGGTGGTGATCCGGCAAGAGAAACTGATGTTAGAGATAAGTTGTTTTACCTGGAAGCTCCGTTCACCGGCAAGAAGAAAGAAAGCATTTCCCTGAAGTTGCGATATGGTGGAATTACCTGGGGCAATGACAACCTGGCCATTGCATACGAATCCTGGTTTTCAACTCGCCAGGTAATAACGAGTTCTTTCAAACCTTCGGATCCAAAAAGCAAAAAAGTAATCTTTGACAGGTCTTATGAAGACCGGTATTCTGATCCGGGAAACTTCAATACAATCAGGAATAACTTTGGAGAAAACGTTCTACAGATGGACCCGTCCGGAAAGAAACTTTATCTTATAGGGACTGGTGCTTCACCCGAGGGTAATCGTCCATTTGTCCAGGAATTTGATATCGCTTCCAAACAGGCAAGTGAGCTTTGGAGATCAGAAGCTCCCTATTACGAAATCGCTTTTGAGATCTTAAGTGTTGAAAAAGGTTTATTGTTAACCCGGAGGGAGTCTAAGGATGAACAACCTAATTATTTTGTTAGAAATATCAGGAATGGGCAACTCACCCAAATCACTCAGATACCACACCCCTATCCGCAGTTAAAGGGAGTGCAAAAGCAGGTAGTTACTTACAAACGCGCCGATGGTGTTGATTTGAAAGGAGATTTGTACTTGCCTGCCGGTTACAAGATGGAACAGGGTCGGCTGCCTGTTTTGATGTGGGCTTATCCAGCTGAATTTAAAAGTGCGGAGGCTGCAGGTCAAATGGATGGTTCACCTTATGAGTTTATTAGAATTAGCGGTACTTCGCCACTGCTTTTTGTGGCAAGAGGCTATGCGGTATTTGATGATCCCAGCATGCCCATTATTGGTGAAGGCGATAAAGAGCCAAATGATTCCTTTGTGAAACAACTGGTAATGAGTGCTGAGGCTGCTGTAAACAAACTGGTAGAATTGGGAATTGCCGATAGGCGAAAGATTGCCATTGGTGGTCACTCTTATGGAGCTTTTATGACAGCAAACTTATTAGCACACTCTGATCTGTTTGCGGCAGGTATTGCCAGAAGTGGTGCGTACAACAGAACTTTAACTCCTTTCGGATTTCAGAGGGAAGAAAGAACTTATTGGGAAGCACCGGAAGTGTATTACAACATGTCTCCTTTTATGCATGCCGACAAGATTAATGAACCTATGCTGATGATTCATGGACATGCTGATAATAACTCGGGAACTTTCCCTATTCAAAGTGAACGAATGTTTGCAGCAATGAAAGGTCATGGTGGCAAAGCGCGTTTGGTGATGCTGCCTCATGAGAGCCATGGCTACAGAGCCAGGGAATCCATTCTGCATGTGTTGTGGGAAACGGATCAGCTTTTAGAAAATTATGTGAAAAACCGTCCAGCGGAAGAAGAAGTGAAGTTGAAAGTAGAAAAATAAAAATAAAGTCAAATTAAAAGCCATAACTTGACTTTGACCCCAGGCTTTTAGCAGGCCTGGGGTTTCTTATTATCCGCTAATCACTTCGAAAATAATTTCCAGCTCCCTCCCTTTGTCATCCACAATTTTAAGCCTGTGATTTCCTTTCAATGGATGCAAATCCATTTGATGATTATTGGTCGTTTTACCCAGATATTGCTCATCCATGTGCCAGTAAAGGGATGCATTTTTATTTTGATGAGCAACTTCAAAAATTGCTTTTCCGGGTGATCCGTCCAATTCAATGGGTACATATATCCTTGATCGATGCTTGGGATAGATCGGTTCCATATATTCGTTTGCAAGAAAAAATTCTTTGCAGCCAGGATAAATCTCAGGAAGATTCTTATAATCAGATGTCCAACTTTTATAATACCAGGCCTCCACCGGAGGCAGCACAAACCAATTCTTGTGTTTCATTGAAGTTACAGGGTAACAGCCGCTGTTAACCCTGAATTCTCCATCTTCATCAAGGTGGACAATTTGGTGAAACTGGCAAATATTGGCAGAGTGTCTTTCTTTTGGAAGGAATGCCTGCCTGGTGTCATCGCAAAATGCACCCGCTTTTTGTCCGCTCTTTGTGCATATCAATCCGGTTTGCATTAAGTCGGCCGGCTGTTCAAAATTTCCGGACCCGTCAAGAAGACTAAAGATATCAAACATCAACGGTGCCGCTGTTCTAATCCCGGTAAGGCCAGGTCTTCCTTCTCCGTCGGCATTTCCTGTCCAAACACCCACGACATATTTGCTATTTAATCCGATTGCCCATCCATCCTTTAGTCCATAGCTTGTTCCGGTTTTCCAGGAAATGAGTTTTCCAGATTCGAAATGCTGCCAGCCGGAAAGTTCATCCGGACGGGTCAATTCCTGCAGGGTCTTTAATGTAAACCAAATCGCGTCGCGGCCTATTTCGGTTCCTGCAAATAATTCCGGATCTGAAGATTTTAGATACCGGTTGCTGAAATAAGGGTTGTCCTGAACTTCAGAAAATATTTTATTAGTTCGATTCATGCTCCGGTAAAACCCGGCGTAAAGGGAAGTCAGTTCCCAAAGGCTTGATTCAGCCCCCCCAAGAATAATGGACAGTCCATAGTGACCTGGTTCATGATTAAGGGAATTAACCAGCCCCATATTTTGAAGGTCGCGATGAAATTGTTCATAGCCATAATCCTGTAACAAATAAACGAAAGGCACATTCAGTGAATAAGTGAGTGCCTTATCAGCATGGATCACTCCATTAAATTTCTTATCGAAATTTTGCGGGGCAAATCCCTGGAAGAAAGCAGGGATATCCGGAAGAAGTTCTTTTGGAAGAATTATTCCGCGATCAATGGCAAGGGAATAAAGAAAAGGCTTAAGCAGGCTGCCTGTACTTCTCTTTGCAGTAATAATATCAACTTTATCATTATTTGCTGGTACGCTTTCGATATTTCCAACATAGGCAAGTGTAATTCCTGTTTCGATGTCAATTACCAATGCCGCTGCATTATTGATATGATTTGCCCGCAAGTTGGAGGCATGGATCCGGGTCTTTTCCGTCACTTTTTTCTGCAATTCCAAATCAATGGTTGATTGCACCACTTTTCCCTTCAAACCATCATTTAGTGCGCGGGTGAGAAGATGAGGCGCATAAACAGGCAAAGGTTTGGGTTTACCCGGTAATGGCTCCGCCTTGCTCAATATTAAAGTCAGAGAATCGATTATGCCATGTGAAAATAGTTTATTGAGCAGGTTATTTCTTTTATCAAGAAGATGCAAATTATTTCTTCCGGGAAAAATTGCAGCCGGATCATTAGGGAGTACGGCCATTGTTGCTGACTCTCCCCAGGATAATTGTTTCGGCGACCTGCCAAAATATCTCCAGGAAGCGGCTGACAGGCCAATAACATTACCACCAAACGGTGCATTGTTTGAATAAAGATTTAATATGTCTTTTTTTGAATAAAAGATTTCCAGCTTTAACGCCAATAAAATTTCAATACTCTTCTCCCATACAGTTCGCGCTTTATTTCCCCTCGCCATTCTGGATACTTGCATTGTGATTGTACTTCCTCCTCTTTTTATTTCACCGGCTTTCATATTTGTGTAAAAAGCTTTTAAAATAGAAATAGGGTTTATGCCAGGATGGTAGTAGAAGTACTCATCTTCATATGTTAAAACACATTGTTTATAAATATCCGGTATGGAATCCGCTGGGGGAAATCTCCACTGACCATCATCCGCAATTGAACCAGCCAGAAGATCACCTTTCTGATCTACTAAGATGGTTGAATATTCGTCAGGGAACATTGGTTTTGGCAATGGAATACTTATCACCAAGATGAGAATGGAAAGTGCAATAAATAATATGGTTTTTAACAGTTTCAACCGGTTTATTACATTAGCATCATCTGTAGAATTACTCTTTAACAACTTCAACCCATTTGCCCGATGTTCTTGCCTCAATTTCATTATCATACATTGCTGCTACTTTTACAGCTGGTTGATAATATTTTCCGGCATAGGCAGCATTTAATAATATTGTAAACTTTTTTGATTCATTTTGCCGAAGATCAAAATAAGTCAGGACTCTGTCATCCCGGATATCCTGGTATTCAGGAACGGCATCGTTGTTAATCGGCATGCCGGTTTCGTTTAGCCGGGTATTAATAATCTCCCAGCCGGAAGGAAATATTTGTGTCAATGCAATTTCTTCATAGAAACCTCTTTGACCGGGATTATGTACAGTTACTATGGCTTTAAAATTTGTTCCTTGCACTAATTTTGTGACATCTGCTGTTTCACCCGTCATTGTGGTGTAGTTAAGGGTAAAATCAATATTTCTGCTTGCATCCACATCATCCAGTTCTAAAGGAATCCCGGATCTTATCAAACGAACATATACCGGACCCTGGCCTGAATTTTTCACAGAAACCTTTTGATTGATTTCAGGATTTACGATAGTAATTTGTGAGAGAAAAGTGCTGCTTATTGTCTGGAAAACCTTGCCATTCTCATTGATCTCAACACTGACTTTTTCACCAACCGGATTTTTCTCCACATAACCTGCGATGGCAATCAAAGCATAAGCGGTAGTTTGTGTACTCATCCAGCCATATCGATCGCTAAGTTTTAGTGCCAGTTTTTCAACCAATTTGAATGCATCCGCTTTCCGATTAAGCCTAACGAGGGTTTCAAGGATCATAGCCTCATCCCGGAAATTTGAGCCATAGGTATTGCTTAATTCACGGTATGGCTTCACTTCCATAGAAAGATCTTTTACCAGATCAAGTGCAGCCTGATCCAATCCTGCGACAGCATAGGCAAGAGCAAGCCTCCACTTTGAGCTTGTTCCTGTGTATGCGCTTTCTCGCAGTCTGTTCATTGCTCCGGTTGCAGGACTACCGGCCAGTGCGAGTGTATAGAGCCGGTAAGCCATATTCAAATCTGAACCTGATGGATCAGAACTGCTATAACTGCTTTTATTTGCCTCCTCAGTTTGATAATTCTTCAAACCATTAATCATTGATGCAGGAATGAAATATCCTTTCTTTCCTGCTTCAATAAGAAAATGGTATCCATAATTTGTTCCCCATGGACTAACCGTAGACTGACCCGGCCAATAAGAAAACCCTCCATCACTAGTTTGAAATGATTGTAAACGTTGTATGGCCAGGTTAACATAATAGCTTACCAGCTTTTTGCCCTCTTCATCGGGTTCCGTAAAATTTTCCAGGAACAACTGCGGAAATACCGATGAAACCGTTTGTTCTATACAACCATGAGGGTATGAGATCAGATATCTTAATCTTTGTTCAAGGTTTATGGGAGGAAGTGAAGAGATTTCCAAAGAAGAATGATTTGTCCCTTTGAGTCCGATTGGTGAATAATCAAAAGAGAATGAATTTTGCGATTCAACAAATTCACTTTCCACATCGGTTATTTCCGGATTCGATGGTCGCACCTCCATTTCTATATCATATACCGAAGTGACAGTACCTGCAGTAGCGGTGACCTTAACCTTAGCCAGACCTATTTCCGGCTTTGCCTTTATTTTAAAGAATATTACTTTGTCCCCGGTTTCTTTGAAATTCACAGTTTGTTGGGCGGAACCCTGAATATCCAGTTTACCGCTTGCTTCAATTTTTACCACCACCTGTCCAACGTTTTCTTTCATTGCAAAGAGATTAACCGGCATTGACATTTCTTCTTCCGGTCCAGCCACTCTTGGCAGTGTGGCAAGAACCATCAAAGGTTGTCTCACCGGTGTCGTGATCTCCACTGAACCATACGCGCCATCAAGGCCTGCAACGATCATAGTTCGAACGCTTCCTACATATTGGGGCATTCTGAAAGAATGTTTTTCTCGCTTATTTCGATCGAGGTAAAAGGGTCCTAAAAATTGAACGACCGGTTTAAACCTGCTCGTTTCTTTCCCTTCCTGATCTTTAAGACCGTCATCACCTCCAAAGGGAAGAATTCGTTCTATTCTGCCTCCATATGCACCGATTACCTGATCGAATATGTCCCAGGTCTTAATTCCTAAAGCTTCGCGCGCATAGAAATGTGACCACGGTTTTGGAGTTTTGAAATTCGTTAGGTCAAGCAAACCTTCATCGACTACGGCAATTGTATATGCCATGGGTTTTCCGTCTTTTTCAGAGACCTCAATATTCACATTTTCTCCAGGCTTTAATTCGGCTGCCATTTTTAGTTCCGGATGAAGTTCAGTGGCTGCATCCACTACTTTGGCCGAAGCAATTCCATAAAGCCTGATGGGCAAGTCATTTTCTGTTTGACCATGTGGCTGCAAAAGGGAAATATTTATATACACATTCGGACTCATTTTTTCAGTGGCAGGGATACTAAGAGTTGTTTCATTGTCCGATGTTTCAGCCCAGAATGTCTTCAAAACTGAAGAACCTGTTTCCAGGCTTACGAGTGCATGCCCGCCTTTTGCGGATGGAAATTTGATTTGGATGGATTCACCTACCTTGTATTCTGGCTTATCAGGTTCGAAAACAAGCATGGTAGCGTCACCCATTCCATCACGTTGTTTACCAGCCCAGCCTGGCCAATCCATATAAATAGTCTTGCCGGTGGAGTGGTCGGAATTAATATCTGTTACTTTTAGATAAAACCTTCCCCAATTAGGCTGATCGAGTCTCAGAGTCCAATTACCTTTCCCATTTGTAATGGTTAGATTTTCACTAAGAATGGGACGATTATAGTTTCTGCCAATATAATTGCTTATTAATTCCTCCGAGTTATCCCACCACCATCTCCAATCGAGTTTGTATAACTCCACTCGCAGTTGGCTGGAAGGACTTGGATTTCCATTGGCATCCACACAAACAATGTCAACAGAATGGTCTTTATCCGTCACAATGATTCCTCTCCTGTCGCCTTCCGGAGTTTTCATCCCAACAAAAGTTTTATATGGATAATAGGGTATAGTTGTTTGATTGATCGAAAAATCACCACCTTCTTCGTAGACTTTTGTATCGAAGATAGCCTTCAGCGCACCAGGTGAATTATTTTCGACATCTATTGAAATATTAGCAGTGGCAGCTCCGGTTTCATTTAATTTGCCTGAGAATACTTCAACAGGTTCCGAGTAGAAATTTTTACCTTCATCATCAAATTCATAATCAGCATAATTTTGAAAAGTGGTGTTAACCGGAACGAGTCTGAGCCCAATCTCCGTTTTCAGGTTTTTGGCGATTGCCCCATGAAGCCATCTAGCTTCCAGATTTCCGGTTATATTTTGATCGAGTACAGTTAATTTTTCTTTTGGAAAATCTAAATTTATCTTTAGGCGATTTGGTTTGATCGTTTCAATTTTAACGGTTTTGGTAAATTCCGCCCCTCCCACTTTAACCTTAGCAAGCCAATTGCCGGTTGGGTATTCCGTATCTGTTTGAACATTGAAAACGTAAATGCCTTTTAATGATCCGGTGCTGATCATTCTTTTTACTAATTGATTTAGCGGATTGAATAGTTCCAGGATAACCGGATGTTCTTTTGGCAAAACTTTTTCCCTGTCTTCAATCATAAATGAAAGGTTAATTACGTCGCCCGGCCGCCAAACGCCTCGTTCACCATAAATAAAACCCTTTAACCCTCGCTTCACTTTATCTCCGGTCACATTAAAATTACTGACAGATAAAGCCGCGCCGTCAAGGAGTCGTAAATAACCAAATTGCCGGTCTTTCTTTACCACCATGAGAAATGGTGGTCTAGCGGGGTCAACCATTACTTTCCCTTCGCTATCGGTGGCGGCGCTTTCAATAAGCTGTTGCTGGTAATCATAGAATTCGACTGAGGCGTTAGAGACAGGTTCCGTTGTTATAAGATTTGTAACAAACGCGGTAATGCTTCCTTTTTCACCGCGTTTTGCGATAAGGCCAAGATCGGAGGCAAACAAAACTGAGGTTACGGATCTGTTCCGGTAATATGCGGAATTGCAAGGGTTTTCCCGCTGCTGCCAATCATAGTCATAGTCATAGTCGTAATCATAATCATAGTCGTAATCATACTCCTCATAACCATCCCAGTAGGTTTCTTGATAGGCAATTTCACCTCCCTCTTCTTCCTCTGTTGTAATTTCAAGTTTGGTGTCTTCGCCACAAGTGAACAGTGTATTTTGTTTTGAAAAGAAAATTTGAACCTGATACAATGCGCCGGGTTCGGTTTTTACAAAATCTTTCAAATCGAGGGTAAAGCGATTCCATTTATTAAGGTCCACAACACCTCTATTAACCAGGGACACTACTTTTGATGCAACAGGCCGCCCTACTCTATTTAACTGGTAGTTACGCCCTAATTCATTTACCTGAAGATATTGCAAAATATTATTTTCAAACACTCTTGTTACCTTTACGCGGACTTCCTTTAAGCCAATAGCCTGAAACGGAAGCACTACGCCGTCCGTACTTGGGAGAATAGTACCTTTATTAGTTGCAAGTCTGACTTCAGGTTTTACCTGTGAAAATTGAAGCGAAGTTTCAAAATTAGCACTTAGCTGATACCCCGCGGAATTTCTGATACCCTCAAATATTTTAAGTTGAATTTCACCGGTTAAAGTTTCCCGGGGATAAATTCTAAGTTCATTGGATTGAACCACGGTTCTGAAGTTTTCATTCCCCCCAAGGGTTATCAATCCCCTTAAATCCTGATCTGCTTTTAGCGGGTCAGAAAATTGGATGGAAGCATACGTATCATCACCGTTAATAACCCGAGCTGAAATAATTTTATAATCTCCTAAGGCTGGAATTTCAAAAGTAGTTTCATCATTTCTATCTATTCCAATCAGTTTTCCCTTCACTTCAATAATTATTTTCTCAGAATTTGCGGAACGCTTTGCATTTTGAATAAGAAAGCGGTGTTTATTCTGACTAATATTATGAACCCATGAAATAGAAAGAGTATTGTTATTTTGGTTTGCACTGATAATCTTTTCTAAATCTGATTCCTGGACAAAGTCAGCAGTTTGAAAAGTGCCATTAATATTTACAGTGTTGAGATCGTTTGGATTTGTTATTTCGAAACCCAGCAATTGGATCTCGAAATCCTGCTCCAGCGTTGCAAAGATAAATTTGAAATCTTCTTTTACGTCCGCGTCCGGGAATATTTCCTTTACCAGGAATTTTGCGTTGTACTTCTTCCCCTGTGGTAGTGGCTTTGATGGCTGAAATACAATTGTGCGTTTATCTTCCCAAATAGTTTTACCCTCAATCGATGGATCAAAGGAAAAAACTCTTACGGATAATTCTTTGCCGGCATCTGCTTCCTTGCTTTCCCTGGCCAGGTGGATTCTGATCTGATCCCTTGAGGAGATTATACCTGTTGTATGAGAAGAAATGTATTCAACAAACAAACTGAGCGGACTTGAAAACGTATCTTCAGTTTTATGTTCACCTGAACAGGAAACAAGGATGAAAGCTGATATTAAAAGGAGATGAAATTTATATAACTTGATTTTCATAAGAGTATTTGGATAAAACTTTAAATAATTATGCAATTTATGTAATTTGTACAATTAGATTGAGGCACTTAACCAGAAATTTTAGTAATTAAGGATTCTTAATTTTAACGGCACCTTATTTATTGCACTCAAAATGAAAATGTTATGAAGACAATGTTCCAATTCCTGATCGCCACGCTCTGGTTGGCAGCATGCAGCGGTACTCCCTCAAATAATTCCGTGCAAATTTCAAAAGCAAAAGAGGAAATACTCGCTGCGGAAGCTGCATTTGATGCAATGGCCAGGAATAAGGGAGTGAAAGAAGCGTTTGTCAGCTTTGCAGCTAATGATGCGTCCTTGATCCGGGGCAATCTGGTAATCAAAGGAAAAGTGGCAATTGAGGAATATATGAACAGGCCCTCTCCTTACACCAATGTAAAACTTACCTGGAAGCCTGACTTCGTTGATGTTTCTGTCTCAGGAGATCTTGGATACACATGGGGGCATTATACATTTACCGCGTTAGACAGCCTTGGCCAAAGTTTCGAGAGTGAAGGTATCTTTCGCACTGTGTGGAAAAAGCAAACCGACGGCACCTGGCGGTACGTGGTAGATTAAGTCTAAATTAGATATGACGATCAAGCACTGATTTGGTGTTGATTCGTTTAGGTATTAATTGTTGCTCCTTTTACCTTTGTGAAGCAACCAAAATCTTTTAGTAATGAAAAAGTATATATTCTTTTTACCCATTTTGTGGATTTCATGCACCGGAAGTAAAGATGAAACAACGACTTCTGATGAGCCCGATATTGTAACTGAAGAAATTACCTATACTTCGGACACAGTTGAAATGAAAGGATTTCTTGCTTATGATGCCAACCAGAAAGAAAAACGCCCTGGAATTCTTGTAGTTCATGAATGGTGGGGACAGACTGACTATCCTAAAGAGAGAGCAAAAATGCTCGCTCAGCTAGGTTATACGGCGATGGCAGTTGATATGTATGGCGGCGGACAAATTGCTGAGCATCCCCAGGATGCGGGAGTTTTCTCCGGCCATGTAATGTCGGATATTGACGGCGCAACCGCAAGGTTTATGGCGGCGCTCGAAGTTCTAAAACAGCACACTTCTGTTGACACCGAAAGATTGGGTGCAATCGGTTATTGTTTTGGCGGCACAGTTGTTCTCACTATGGGCAGAATAATAAATGAACTGGATGGTGTTGCAGCTTTCCATGCAGGATTGGGAATACCGGTTCCCCCAACTTCAGAAATGAATACTGTTTTCTTAATTTGCAATGGAGCGGATGATTCTTTCGTCTCAAGTGAATCAATTGCGAAGTTTAAAATGCAAATGGACTCTGTTGGAGCGGATTACAGATACATTGATTTTGCCGGAGCTGTGCATGGTTTTACTAATCCGGGTGCCGATGAGTATGGTCAGAAATTCGAGATACCGTTAGCTTACAATTCACAGGCAGACCTGGAATCGTGGGAGGATATGAAAAACTTCTTTGACCGGTTATTTAATGAAAACCAGGAATAAACTGAATAAAAAAGGGGGCCTTCTAGTCCCCTTTTTTATTATTCGTTGTTGCCATTCAACTTTTCAAGCTTTTTCCGCATCTCTTCAGATTTATCATTCATCTTTAGTTGCGCATAAACATTCTGCAGATTTTCAATCACGGTGCGCTGGTCGGGTCTTGATTTGTGCGCAGCCTCCCAATAAGGCAAAGAGTTTTTCAATAATTCCTTAGCCTTAGCTTCCAAAGCAGGACCTCGCTTGTTATAATCGGTCATGCTCAGGTTATTCAGTTCTTTATAAGCTGCTATTGCTTCATTGTAATTCAGTATGGCCAGATTAATGTTCGGTTCATAATAATCCGGCTTAAGCTCGACTGCTTTGGCATAATTAACTTTGGCTTTTTCAGCTTCTCCACTTTCATCATACATATAACCAAGACTAAAGTATAAGACAGGATCGGTTGGATTATCGGCAATAGTTTCTTCCAACTTCTTTTTCGCATCATCAATTTTTTCCATTACGATCAGCATTTCAATTTCTGTCGATTTAAAATTTTCATTACCGGGAAAATGCTGAATGGCTTCTTGTAATATTTCGAATGCTCCCTCATTGTCCTTTTTCTCATTTCGAATTATATGAAACATACTTCCATACACATCTTCCTTTATATAGCCTAAATCAACCAGGGCTGTGTAATTTTCCAATGCCATATCCCAGTTTCCAACAAATTGTGCTACTACTCCCGTATATAAGATTGAAGTTGTGTCTTTGGGTTTGATCATTTTTGCATTCAAAAAATAGGTTAGTGCCAAATCCATGCTATCCATATCATAAGCTGTCGCTCCTTTGTTAATAATATCATTCCACATCAGATTAATTGCCTCATCTGCAAAAAAATGATAAGTAGTACCCTCCTTTTCAAGTTCCATTACTTTTTTGAATGAATCAACGGCTTTTTGGAGTGCGTCACCGTCGATAGACTGCACATTCGGATCTTCTGAGAGTGCAATGCCTTTATAAAGTAAGCCATTGATATACCATGTCCTGCCCTTATCAAAAGTTTTTTCATGCTCAAGCGCCGGAGTAATCAATTCTTTCGCTTCGACAAAATTCTCCGCCTTTACTGCACTTTCCGCCTTATTTACAGCTGAAGTCTGGGCCTGAGAATTAAGGGTTATAAAACCCATGATCAATAATGTGAATAATCTTCTCATAAACGATTTTCTTTTGTTACTATATGGTTAAGAGTACAAATTATTTCTCTGTTACTTCTTCTGCTACTTCAATTTTTTCAACAGATGATATTGCATCATCCTCATTCAGGCGAATTACCTTAACTCCCTGAGTTGCTCTACCCATCACTCTTAAATCTTTAATTTCCATTCTGATTGTGATACCTGATTTGTTGATAATCATCAAATCATCGTCATCCTTCACCTCTTTTATTGCCACTAACTTACCGGTTTTGGCAGTAATATTTAAAGTTTTTACCCCTTTTCCGCCCCTCCTGGTAATTCGGTATTCCTCTATGGAAGACCTTTTTCCAAAGCCCTTTTCAGAAACCACCAACAAATTTGATTCCATTTCGCGGATACATACCATACCAACAACCATATCATCTTTATTTACGGTGATTCCTCTCACTCCGGATGCAGTTCTCCCCATGGGCCGAACATCATTTTCATGAAAATGGATGGCTCTACCGGAACTCACAGCAATTACAATGTGGTTTTCTCCGTTAGTCAAACTTACATACAGCAATTTATCCCCTTCATTTATTGTAATCGCGTTTATTCCATTTTGTCGTGGCCTGCTATAGGCTTCTAAAACTGTTTTTTTAATTGTTCCATTTTGAGTGCACATAATAATGTAATGATTGTTGATGTACTCCTCCTCATTAAGGTTTTTTACGTTAATCACGGATCTGACGCTGTCACCAGATTCAATATTAATAAGATTTTGAATCGCCCTTCCTTTAGCCGTTTTACCTCCTTCCGGAATTTCCCAAACCTTTAACCAAAACACTTTACCATATTCTGTAAAGATCAGCAGATAATTATGAGTGGAAGCGATGAATAAATGTTCAGTGAAGTCATTTTCTTTTGAAGTGGCGCCTTTAGACCCGATACCTCCCCGGCCCTGGACTTTGTATTGCGCAAGAGGTGTTCGTTTGATATACCCCTGGTGACTTAAGGTGATTACCATATCTTCATCCGGAATCATATCCTCTACAGTAATGTCATCAGCCGAATGCACCACGTCAGTTCTTCTCTTATCACCATATTTCTCCTTTAGCTCATTTAGCTCATCCTTGATTATTTGCATTCTGCGTTCAACTCTTTCAAGAATGTCTTTGAGATCGGCAATAGTCGCGGTTATTTCTTCATATTCTTTTACAATTTTATCTCTTTCTAACCCGGTTAACCGCTGTAAGCGCATCTCCAGAATTGCCTTGGCTTGAATTTCAGTCAGTTTGAATTGTTTCATTAAGCCTTCCCTGGCTTCATCCGGATCTTTGCTGCCGCGGATCAACTTGATGACTTCATCCAGATTATCAAGGGCAATCAGGTAGCCTTGTAAAATGTGAGCCCTCCGCTCGGCTTCATCTAATTCAAACTGCGCACGTCGTATAACTACCTCATGCCGGTGATCAACAAAATATGAAATCAATTGCTTTAGATTTAGCATTTCCGGCTTGCTCTTAACCAGGGTAATGTTGTTGACTCCAAATGAAGACTGCAGTTGAGAATACTTAAATAAATTGTTAAGTACGATGTTGGGAATAGCGTCTTTTTTCAAATCGAAAACAATTCGGAGCCCGTCTCTGTCAGACTCATCTCTGATATCACTGATTCCATCTATTCGTTTTTCATTTACCAAACCTGCAATTTTTTCAATCATGCTGGCTTTATTCACCATATATGGAATCTCTGTGACTATAATTTGTTCTTTCCCCGTCTTAGTTTGGTGCATTTCAGCTTTACCTCTCACCAAAATGCGGCCCCGGCCGGTAAGGAAAGCTTCCCTCACGCCCTGGTATCCATAGATTATTCCACCGGTGGGGAAATCGGGCGCGGTAATATAACTCATGAGTTCTTCTATAGTTATCTCATTATTATCAACATAGGCGATGGTTCCATTAACTACTTCAGTAAGATTATGAGGGGGCATATTTGTTGCCATTCCTACCGCTATCCCGGAGGTACCGTTTATGAGCAGGTTAGGAATTTTAGCCGGCAAAACAGTTGGTTCTGTAAGTGAGTCATCAAAGTTTGGCGCAAAATCAACGGTGTTTTTGTTGATATCGGCAAGCAATTCCTCTGCAATTCTCATCAGTCGTGCTTCAGTATATCGCATGGCAGCAGGACTGTCACCATCAATAGAACCAAAATTTCCTTGTCCATCCACCAAAGGATATCGAAGCGACCAGGGTTGGGCCATTCTTACCATTGTGTCATATACAGACGCATCTCCGTGGGGGTGGTATTTACCCAAAACCTCCCCTACTATTCGTGCTGATTTTTTGTAAGATCTGTTGTGGTACAGACCCAGATCCATCATTCCGTAAAGAACCCTTCTGTGGACAGGTTTCAAACCATCCCGAACATCCGGCAAAGCCCTGGAAATGATTACCGACATCGAATAATCGATGTAGGCACTCCGCATCTCATCTTCAATATTTATGGGAATTATCCTCTCATTGGTACCTTCAGCCATGGACGTAAATTGGGGTTAAAAACAGGCCTCAAAGATACAAAAAATTGATGAAATCGAATTGGTGAAATTCCTCATATCCATGAGAAATTAATAAGGGTTTATCTTTCGTTTGTTGCGTCCTTTATACTTGATGAGGTTCTTATAATTTTCCCCATAGTGAGGGTTCTGCCATTTCCAAAAAGGATGTTTACGACTCCTGTATTCAGTACCCCAATGCACATGGTTAATTTGAGTGGCGCAATCCACAATAGGACACTTTCGCAGGTTTGGTAATCCCAATTTTATCCCAACTTCAAGGAACAAGGCAGGGTAAATATGATTGAATGAATAGGTGGTTTCCGGAATAGCAACCGTATAGCTTTTATATTCAAATGCAGGTCTTGCATAAGCTGTCAGGTATTCTGAAAATTGCCACTCAGCGGTAACGCCAAGATTAAAAAAGATTCCGCTTTGAATTACAGAGGTATTGTAATGTTTGCCAAATTTCATCTTTCCAATTTTGGCATCAGCAACTGCTTTAAAATGACCTGACTCATAAAAAGAATACCCAAGCATAAGATAATATCGTTTGAAAGTCGCTCTTTTGAATTCCGGAGTAAAGCCAATCAATGTATCTGCATACTCCTTTGGTTCAAAACTATTCATACTTTGAAACTCAAACTGATAGCCAATTCCAATCCTGTATTTTTGATAGTTGAATTCCAGGGTAAAATTTAATGGGATAGTACGGGCCCTGGATTTCATTTTTATATCGGCCGTATCAGTACTCAGCAACGCATCATTTGCATCGATAGATATCCCCGGGTTTGAGATGGTGTCTGTTCCCACCACAAAAGCGGTATGCCCGACCGGGTTATTGAACCAGCCGGTGTATCCGGCGGGGATACTTCCTCCGGAAATATTTGTTGCCGGATCAAAAATAAAAAGCGTATCGCTTTTTCTCAGAAAGGCCACGTCTTCCATTTTGTGGGAGTAATAAGTTCGGCCGTATCCGGTTCCAATTCCCAATCTGAATTTACTGAGAATAGTGTGAATGATGCTTCGCTTTGGTTCCTGCCCTATGTAAGGCCCCATGGGAATTGGGTTCTGACCCTTCACCATAAAGTGAAAAAACAAAAAGGTAGCAATTACTATGGTCTTTACTAGTCGCATTTGGGTTTAATGAGAGATAACGAAGAGATATATCATTACGTATTTTTGCTCTTCATTATTTGACATCGAAGGTGGTTAGGAATTTCTTGAAAAAAGGTATTTCTGAAAAGCCTAATTGCTCACCAATCAGCACTATTCTATCATAATCTTTCTTATTCGTTTTGCGGTGACGAATAAAGTCTTCATCTTCTTCATTCATAAAAAAGGAAGTGATTGCGCGGATAAATCCGAATGGAGCCTTTAAACCAAGATAACAAAACTCTTCATCGGTTATGTAAGCCGCATCTTTAGTCAGGGTCATCAGGTCTTGCTTGTTATAGAGTTTATCCAGGATTGATTTAATAACCCCAAAAAATGGCCCCGCCCATTTATCATAAGACTTTATTAGAAACCCCATGGCAACAACTACGGGATCTTTTTTCAATATGTAGCCACCTTTACTCAACTTGCGTGCTTTTTTGTTTAGCGCCATCTCTTCAAAAAAACTTACACTTTCATTAGCCAGCGCAATTCCCAGGGATGGAGTTACCAGGATAAGGCTGAGAAAATCGTGGTTATCAATTTCCAGGTACGGAGCTTCAGCCTTAATAAAGGATTTGCGCTGCTGATCTACCAATTCATTAATGTCAGGAAAAGTGATTATAGCAGCGACCTCATTTTCAGTAAACATGGGTAAAAAACAAATTTCTGTTCACTAAAGATAGGCAAAAACACAAAATATGTAATGCAATCTGGTTAAAGTTCAATTTTGAAGGGCAAACATCCGTACCACTGAAAGTAAGATTCTTCGCAATGGAGCAACGAGATTCTGCTCAAGCTGGACGAGCGGGGTTGCGTTTGATAATTACCCATGTTTGAAAAGGGAATGACAGCAGAAAATTGTCGTGGGCCTAAACCCCGAATGACTTGAAAGAAAAAGACCCGCCGGTTGACAGGTCTTGAATAAAATCATTTTAAATAATTTCTAGCTTCCGGAGCTGGTTTTTATTTCAGCGACAATAGCTTCGTATCGGGTCTCAAGTGCGGCATCTGATTCCAGGGCATCGCCAATTCGTTTATACACTTTACCCCGGTCACCAAGCATCTTGGTAGCAAGTTCCTGATTGACGGTTTTGATAGCTTCAATCCTATCATTTTTCATATCTTCCGTGATTTGAAAGAATTGCTTTTCGAAATCCTTTGCACCAATCGTTGCCATTTTGGCTTCATCTCCTTTAGTGGCCGCCAACTCTTTATACCGCGCTCCGGTCATTCCTTCCTGGGCTTTGATCATCTCATTTAGCTCGACACTGATTTCCTTCTTCATAATATCTACAACCTCCTGAAGCAAGGCATATCGGCGGAGTTGTTCATCGGTTATCTCTTCATCCTGAGCCATCGCTCCCAGAGACAAAATCATCCCCAAAACCAGTAAAAAAATACTTTTCAAATACTTAATCATTCGTTCCATAATTTAAATTCGATTTAACACTTTTATTGAACCTACAAAAGACAGGCATTAAGGAAAAAAAAGCAAAGAAAAGGTTGTTTTTATGACCCAAAAGTTCGCGTAAATAACTGCAATTGGGGTATATTTTAGAGTTTAGCCTCAATTTTAACGTTAAAAAAACGCGCTGATAAATTATTGGGAACACCGAAGTTTCTGCCATTAAAATCTTCAATCCATGAGTATGATATGGTATTGGCCGTTCCAAGCAGGTTTAGAATTTCAATTCGCAAAGCAAGTTCATCAAAATTAATTTTATCAGGAAGTTTAAAAGATTTAGACAAACCGAGGTCAACTCTTCTGTATTCTTCACCACGAAATATATTACGATTTTCGAAATCATTTGGCGGTCCGAAAGGAAAACCTGAACCGAAAGCGAACGCCAGGAATATTTTGAGGCTTGGATCATTTGGCAGGTGATCCTGGAAGACAATGCTCATGGAAATCCGTTGGTCAGATGGGCGGCGTATAAATCCCCTGGTATCCCCATCAATGTTTTCTTTTGCAGAAAGAAAGCTCAAACTAAACCAACTTTCCGTACCTGGAATGAATTCTCCGCTCAATCGCAGGTCGACACCGCTCACTTTCCCTTCGCCAGGATTATCGGCATAATAGCGGATGCGAACATTGTCGACATCATAGGGATTTATATTCCAAAGATATTTATAATAAGCTTCGCTCAGAAGTTTAAAGGGTCTGCTCCACCAGGTAAAATTGTAATCGGCACCTGCAATAATGTGCAGCGAAGACTGGGGTTTAATTTTACGGTTGAAGTTTGAATTGAAATCGATCATCTCCCTTAGAAAAGGTTGCTGCTGATACACACCGGCAGCGAGCCTGAAAATAATATCTCTTCGCCATTTTGGATTAAAACTGTAACCAAGCCGCGGGCTTATCAATAAATTATTATTCAAATTCTGAAAGTTTAACCGAACTCCGTAATTGAATGCATGTTTGCCGGATATTGATGTTTCATTCTGAAAGAAGGCTTCCAGCGCGTTAACCCGAATTTCTTCATCATTTAAAATCTGTTCTGTGATCTGAACATAATCGGCAGAATCAAGAAATTCATATTCATTAAATTTATTTCTAATTTCTTTATAGGCATAAGAAATTCCCCATTCAAAATCATTGCTTTCATTCAGCTTGATTGACTGACGATTCTCAATGTTTAGCATGCCTACCCGCAGATTATTTCTGGCGTAGTCATACTGCGTACCCAGCCCTCGTATAACTACACATTCATTAAAATTGGTGCTGCCGATATTAGTATTTACATCGCACAAGCGGTAACCTGATTCAAGGTCTGAAATTTCACGCTCTCGGGAATAAACTCCTGAGGCAATGAGCTGATTAATCCAACCGGGGTTAATACTGTAATCCCACTTAATCCCACCCTGCGATAGAGTATAATTCAGAAGTTCTTTTCCATCAAATCCAACCAGAAATCGAAAGGTGCCTCCGCCAAAAGCTCCAAATTCTGTTTCACGGGTTTCTGGAATTACTTCATACTTGTTTTGGGCGGTGTTAAAAAGGATGGACAGTCTGTTAAGTCTATCAGAAGAGATATTATATCGAAGTAATCCCTGCACATCAGTGAATTGCGGGATATACTCCCCCTTTGTATCGAAAGTGTTTAACAGATAACGGGCATTTTTGTGGCGTATTCCACTGACCAGTGAAAATTTACCGGTGGGATTTCCGTAACCGAAATATAACGACCCTCCAAGTAAGCCCGCGATTAACTTCCCTTCCAACGCGTTTGGGTCTTTATAATTGACATTAAGAACAGATGAAAGTTTATCTCCATATTTAGACTGCCAACCGCCGGCAGAGAATTTCACTTCCCTTACCATATCCATATGTACAAAACTCAGTCCCTCCTGTTGTCCGGCGGAAATAAGTTGTGGCCTGTATACCGGAATGTCGTTTACATAAATAAGATTCTCATCAAAATTTCCACCCCGGACTCTGTATGACGCCGTTAATTCATTATTTGCTGAAACTCCTGGCAGCGTTGTCAACACGGAACTAAAATCTCCAAAAGGACTCTGTACGGATTCAATTCCAACAGGTTTAAGTGTAATGAGGCCGGCTTCATTGCGATCATGTTCTGCACCCTTAGAAATAGTAACCTCTTCCAGAAGTTTAGATGTAGGCCGGAGGAAAAATTCTTTTAAACCCTGAAAATCATTTTGTGTTATAATATAACTTAAAGTATCATATGATAAATGACTAATAATTAATCTATTACCAATTGACAAATCAGTAATTCTAAAACTGCCGCTTGAATCAGAAACCGATCTTACTACCTCATTTATTATAATATGTGCACTCTGAACAGGATTTTTTAAGGTATCTCTTATATGTCCCTCAAGTACATTCGCTTGAGCAAATGTTAGTTTGGGAGCAAACAGGCATAAAAAAATAAGAGTCCGGTAAATCACCTTTCTTGTAACGAAAGACTTTTCAAATTATGTATGGTTTGAATAGGATTATCAGAGTTGAAGACAAAATTGCCTGCTACCAGGACGTCAGCTCCGGCCTCCATTAATGGGGCCGCATTATCCATATTTACTCCCCCATCAATTTCTATCAGAGTTTTGGAACTCTTCTCCCGGATTAAAGATTTAAGTCGTCTTATTTTTTCAAAGGTTGAAGGTATGAATCTTTGAGCCCCAAATCCCGGATTAACGGACATCAGGCAAACCAAATCAATATCGGCAATAACATCGCTGAGGAATTCGGCAGGAGTATGTGGATTAATGGCTACTCCGGCTTTGCATCCCAGGTCTTTAATTTGCTGAATGTTTCTATGTAAATGCGGGCAGGCTTCAAAATGAACAGAAATAATTTCTGCTCCAAGCTTTCGGAATTCTTCCACATATTTTTCCGGCTCCAAAATCATCAGGTGAACATCCAGGGGTTTTGTTGCATGCTTCTGAATAGCTTTAAGCACCGGCATGCCAAAGGAAATATTGGGCACGAACCGACCATCCATTATGTCACAATGAATCCAGTCCGCATCACTTCTATTTAACATTTCTACTTCACTCTGAAGGTTTGCAAAATCTGAAGCTAACAAACTAGGTGAAATAACCGGACTCATTGAGTTACGTTTGATGCCCTAAATTACACAATTTTATTGTGCTTTGATTATTCTAAAGCTTTCTGATTTCCCTTCCGTTCTGATTTGCATGATATAAGTACCTTGGGGAAGGAAATTAATGTCAAGCGTGAGAGAATTGTTAGTTACATCCATTTTTCTAATAAATTTATTAAACACCTGCCCTCTGGTGTTTAGAAATCTTATTTCCAGGGACTGTTCCTTGAGAAGATTTACGCTCACCAG
>DASWHX010000256.1:0-5116 GCA_036397995.1 Cyclobacteriaceae bacterium | reverse complement strand
AATTATCAGCAACGAAATGGGCACTAAAACTGCAAGTCTTTTAGCAGCCCTAATCTGATTTTCATAATTACCTGTGAATTTATAAGAGACTCCGGCGGGAAGTTCAAATTCACCATTATCCATTTTTTCTTTAATAAACCTTTGAGCTTCTTCCACTACGTCCACTTCTGCATATTCGTCTTTCTTATCAAATATTACGTACCCAGTAAGGAAAGTATCTTCACTTTTTATCATTTGCGGTCCGCGACGATAGGTAATCTCAGCCAATTCACCCAGAGGAATTTGCACACCCGCAGGAGTAGGTATTAGTACTCGCTTTACATCTTCCGGGTTGTCACGGAACTCCCGGGCATACCGGACCCTAACCGGAAATCGTTCTCTTCCTTCCACGGTTGTTGTTAATCGTATTCCGCCTATTGCAACTTCAATAAATCGCTGCATATCTTCGATAGTTAAACCATAACGGGCTATTTGATCACGGTTAATGTCTAATTCCAGGTAGGGTTTCCCTACTATCCTGTCTGCAAATACAGTTGCCGGCTCTATTCCTGGTACCTTTTGCAGAATTTTTTCCAGTTCCAATCCCACTTGCTCTATGGTTTCCAGGTCGGGACCGTACACCTTTAACCCTATGGGGGCTCTCATTCCTGTAGATAACATAATCAACCGGGTTTGGATTGGCTGCAGTTTCGGAGCAGAGGTCATTCCGGGTATCCTAGTGGATTTCACTATTTCCAGCCAGATATCATTTGGCGAGGTAATATGGTCTCTCCACTGCCGGAAATATTCGCCACTTTTTTTATCAGAAATCAGCTCGTCCTTTTCTAACTTTCTGAAGCCATCCCGCAGACTGTTGTAAGTTGAACCATCGATAAGTAAATAATTTCCTTCCCTGTCTACTTTGAAGCGCATCCTGTGACCATTCTCATCCAGCATGAATTCCGGCTTATAATTGATAGTGTTTTCAAACATGGAAATCGGTGCAGGATCCAAAGCTGAATTGACCCGGCCCCACTTTCCAACCACTGATTCAACTTCCGGTATTTGCGCAACATAGGCATCAAGTTTACGAATTACCTCAATATTTTCTTCAATTCCGGAATGAGCCATAGTGGTTGGCATAAGCAAATAGGACCCTTCATCCAGGGGTGGCATGAATTCTTTGCCAACGCCGGGAAATCTATGACTTAGATATTGCCAGGTAGAATTACTTTTCAGGTTCCATCCTATGGCCTCAGAACCTTTAGCTGCAAATCCCCAAATCCTGTCAAAGCCTTGCCAGGTCGTAATACCAAAAATGACAATCAGGATGGGTATTAATAGAAATTTCCATTTGTTAACCAGACACCAGTTCAATAATTGTGGATAATAATGAACTATTATAAGTAATGAGCCCAGGACAACTGTAACAATGGCAATAACAAAAAGGTAATTCACCAAAAGCGTATTTTGTGCACCCAATGGCATCCAGGTGCTGGTGAGAAAATATACCACTGTCATTAGTATTATTAAAGTGTTGACTCTGTTTGCCCACGCTTTGAATTTTTCAGGCCATTTATTTTCAAAAAAATTGTTAATTCCCAAAAGAATCAAGGCTATGGCAGGAACACTTCCATATATAATAAGAAAAGTAACGCCTAGACCTGCCACTATTACGGACCAGACTTTCCTGGACCTTTCCCGATCGAAACGGAAAGAGAAAACAATATGGGCCAGCGCGGGAACAACTATCAATCCAAGGAGTAAGGAAGCCATCAATGCAAATGTCTTGGTGAAGGCTAATGGTTTGAATAATTTTCCCTCGGCCGCCTGCATGGCAAACACGGGCAGGAAACTGACGATAGTAGTTGCCACAGCAGTCATTATTGCTGATGCCACTTCTGTAGAGGCTTCATAAATAACATTCAGAAGTTGCTTGCCCCTTATTCCTTTATTTTCCTCCATCTCCAGGTGGCGAAGAATATTTTCAACGAACACTATGCCTACATCCACCATTACTCCAATGGCAATGGCGATTCCGGAGAGCGCAACCACATTTGCATCAACCCCGAAATAACGCATCACGATGAATGTCATTAGGACGCCAATGGGCAGTAAACTGGAGATTATGATTGAGGCCCGGATATTCATAACCAGAACTATCACCACAATAATTGAAATCAAAATCTCATGTTCCAGGGCTACTTCCAGTGTTCCCAATGTTTCCTTGATTAGGCCGGTGCGGTCGTAGAATGGAATAATAGTTACTTTGGAAACTGTACCATCCGGAAGGATCTTCGAGGGAAGACCGGGGGAAATTTCTTCGATCTTTAATTTAACATTTTCAATTACTTCCAAAGGATTGGCACCAAACCTTGAGACTACCACGGCGCCGGTTGCTTCTGCCCCGCCTTTATCCAGACCTCCTCTTCTGGATGCCGGACCCAAATTTACCTTGGCAATATCCTTAACCCGAATGGGAGTATTATTAGAAACGGTTACGACCGCTTTTTCGAGATCTTCAATACTTTTTATATAACCCAAACCTCTGACCAAATATTCGGCACGATTAAATTCGATCGTCCTGGCACCGATATCCAGGTTGCTTTTGCGCACGGCATTCATGATTTGTGCAACATTCACATTGTACTCTTTCATGGCAACCGGATCAATATCGACTTGATATTCTTTAACTAACCCGCCTACTGCTGCAACTTCAGCTACTCCTGTGGCCGCAGTTAATGCATAACCCACATAATAATCCTGGATAGTACGCAGTTCCTGGGGATCCCAGCCGCCGGTTGGCTCCCCGGTTTCAGGGTTCCTCCCTTCAAGGGTGTACCAAAAAATTTGACCCAAAGCCGTAGCATCAGGGCCAAGCGCGGGTTGTACTTCGGGGGGTAAAATTCCCGCGGGGAGTGAGTTAAGTTTTTCCAGAATCCTGCTTCGGCTCCAGTAAAATTCTATTTCTTCTTCGAAAATAACATAGATTGTTGAGAGTCCGAAAATTGAGCTGCTCCGGATTGTCTTCACGCCAGGAACCCCAAGTAATGCCGTTGTAAGCGGATAGGTAATTTGATCTTCCATATCCTGGGGAGATCTACCCATCCAGTTTGTGTAAACTATTTGTTGGTTTTCTCCAATATCAGGTATTGCATCAACAGGAACAGGATCGCGCGGGAACCAATCCATCTTCCAGTTAAAAGGTGCTGTAGAGATTCCCCAACCAATGAATAACAGGACAATCAGACCTGTGATCAGTTTATTCTCAAGGAAAAATCTTATAAATGTATTTAACATAGCTACCGGTTTTTAAACCTTCATCCAAAAAACAACATGATTCATCCCTCTCAGTTTGGAGATCAGAATTCGCCCAGGGAAGGGCTAAAAATAGTCAGGATGCTAAATCAGGAAAGACCGGAATTTTACGAAAAGTTCCGGTTCAAAGGGCGGAGGATATTTATAGTAGAAATTCAAATTTCGGTTTGTAACATCGAAATTGGAAATGATCAATAAATGATTTAGGTCATTATCGATTTCTGCCACTGGTGGATTTAATACGGGAATGATTTGCTGAATCTTTATATCCTGATCCAGGAAATAGTTTTCTGATTCATCCTCACAGCAGCCATTAGGCATATCCTTATCTCCACAGCAGTTCTCAGGCTTAGTATTCACAGAAATGCTTTTGAGGATATCTCCGCAGTAATGCTTTGTTACCGATACACCAACCGATGCAAGCAGTAACAACGCAATAATAAACAATCGGATAACTCTTTTCATTGATAACTTATTCCTTTAAAGTAAGGCAAAGTAAAAAATCCGGTTTATAAATATCTTTAAATAATAGGTTAATTCCTTATAAATTCCCGCCCGGAGATAGTTTCGGAGTCTCTTAATCTCCATTGGCAGTGCAAATAACGCCCAGATGCTCAAAAATCGTGTTATACAATTACTGAAAACTTTTACATCATTATAAGATATGTGCTCTTTTTAAGAGTCAGAAAGTTTCCGGAGTTCCCATGCCCCATATTGCACGTAAAATCAAAATCCATTATCATCAATCAGGGATGATTAAAATCATTGACCTATGAATCAATTATTGTTATTCTTATAGAAGTAAAAGATTACTGAACTTTATAAAATATAACAATGAAAACTGAAACAAATATGAATCAATCTAATGAAAAACGAGGGAAGAAATCTGGTGCTGCCGCATTAAAAGTGGCCGGTGGTGTATTAGCCGGCGCTGCAGCCGGTGCAATTGCAGGGGTTTTATTTGCGCCGGACAGCGGTCAAAAAACCAGGAAAAAAATTGTCGACAAAACCAAAGCAGCGGCTTTTGATGCCAAGAGGCAAATGGTTGATACGCTTAAAGGGATTGGTAAAAAGAAAAACAAACCGGAAGCGAAGAAGTAATAGTTTCATATTGCTTTCTATTCCAGGCGTAATGTTCTCTACTTTGGGGCAATGTCAGTTAAGGATGGCAGACCTAATTTGAGGTAAACACATTTGCTATTTCCAGAATTGGCCATCCAAAATTTCCGAATGTCTGTCAGGAGTACGGATAAGCCGGGTAAGTTCGATTAATTTACCGTCCTCAATTCTTTCCTGGATCTCATTAAGAAGTTCCGTTCTTCGAATCTAATATGCTTTTCAAGATTTTTTTTTGTGTAATTTACTGCTTTCAGATTATCCTGTTCCTTGATGAAATTCTCAATTAATTTCCTGTGATCGTTCAATGCCTTTTTAATCATGGGATGGTTCTTTCCCAAAAGCGGAAATATGAATTTTTCTTCTTCTTGAAAATGATCTGCCAGATGAGTTTTATAGAAATGGCTGCAATATTCTCGAATTCGTGCAGGATCAATATTCTTGCTCATACCCTGCCTGATTTTCCAGCAAAGTATTAATCCGCTGTTGTGTTCACCGCTTAAGTTCCTTAACGCATTATGCCTTGTAATCGAATTCATGTAAAATGAATTCTTCCAATTCAATGGCCTTGGGGAAAAGAATATTGTTTTCAAGATGAATATGGATATGCAAATCTTCTTCAAATTCTTTTAACATCCAGTAGGTAACCTTGTAGGTAGTGCACGCATCCTCAGGAATAGTATAATTACCTGTAATGCTTCTG
>DASWHX010000255.1:0-11422 GCA_036397995.1 Cyclobacteriaceae bacterium | reverse complement strand
CGTGATAGACAACGATTTTACAAAATTCATCTTTATCCCCTACCCTATTGATTAGTGCTTCCTAAAATGATTCCAGCCTTGAGCTTTTAGCGGAACTTCATTTTCTCCTTTAGTTACCAATGTGGGAGTATCGATAGCGCTTTCCATATAACCTATGAAGTGAATATCCCGGTGGTTTTTTAGCTTTTCATGATCTTCCTGCCTGATAGTAAATAGCAGTTCATAATCTTCACCACCATTTAGTGCACAAGTGATGGGGTCCAGATTGAATTCAACTGCAGTATCATAGGTCATTTTATCAATGGGAAGCTGCCCTTCAAAAATTCTGGCTCCCAGGCCAGATGCCCGCCACAAATGGAATAGTTCCGATGCCAGTCCATCAGAAATATCAATCATCGAAGTTGGCTTCACGTTCAAATCACTCAGTTCATGAATTATATCCATTCTCGCTTCCGGTTTCAACTGCCTTCCCACAATATAATTATACTTTTCCAGTCGCGGCTCCATCGCGGGATTGACCAGGAATTCCTCCTTTTCCCGCTCCAAAACCTGCAGCCCAACGTAGGCGCCACCTAAGTCGCCGGTTACACAGATAATATCTTTATTGGATGCCCCACTTCTTAAGACTGTTTTCTCTTTTGAGCACCTTCCCAGAATAGACGCTGAAATTATTAACCCGGAGGAACTTGATGTGGTATCACCTCCAACAAGATCTACTTTATATTTCTCACAGGCAGAATTTATCCCGGCATAAATCGCGTCAACCGCTTCGATGGAGAACCGGTTGCTAAGAGCAATACTTACGAGCATTTGTTTCGGTATTCCATTCATCGCAGCAATGTCAGAAACGTTGCAAGCCACTGCCTTATAGCCAAGGTGATGAAGCGGAAAATACGACAGATCAAAGTGAATTCCTTCTACGAGCATGTCGGTGGTGAGTAACAAGTTTTCATTTTGACAATCAATAACCGCCGCGTCATCTCCAATCCCAACAAGCGTGTCCTGATTCTCTTTTTTAACTGATTGGTTGATGTGGTCTATGAGCCCGAATTCGCCCAATTCTGAAAGTTCTGTTCGTGATTCACCCATATGCACAAAGGTAGGTTATTTCAATAATTTGATAGTCCATTATAATTCCAGTAACTTTGATTTACATAAATCAAGGGAGTTAATGTTGAAGAAGATAGCCATTTTTACAATCCTTTTTGCTTTTCTTTTAGCAGGCTGCGGACCACGCCCGCAGTATAAGACCAGATCAGGCAAGAAGAAGTTGAAGAATTATAATTCGCTTCAATACAACAAATCTGATTGGGACAAAGCCAAGAAAAAGCCTAAAAGGAAAAATTAATTATTTCTAATGAATGATTACTATTAAGGTTTTATTTCCTGGCAAAGTTCAACCAAAACTCCATTGCAACTTTTTGGGTGTAGAAATACGACAAGCTTATTATCTGCTCCTCTTTTTGGTTCGGGGTTCAATAATTGAAATCCCTCCGAAGCTAACCGGGCCATTTCTTTTTGAATATCCTCAACCTCGAAAGCAATATGATGAATTCCTTCTCCCCGGTTTGCAATAAATTTTGCAACTGCGGAATCTTCAGTAGTACTCTCCAGAAGTTCAATTTTAGTATTACCAACCTTAAAAAATGAGGTTGTTACGGCTTCTGATTCTACCGTTTCTGACTTATACGGATCAACGCCTAATAATCTTTGAAATAACTGGTTAGAATTTTGTATATTTTTAACTGCTATTCCAATATGTTCAACTTTTCTCATCTGGGTAAATTTCGTTTTGAACTTCAATTATCTACAATTTCTTGTGAAATTAAACTTTTATCGAATTAATTTAGTTATAGGATTATAAGCAAATGGAATCAGTTTCAGATATAAATGTAGAGTTGGCAAAAATCCAGAACGCAATTCAGGCGCACCTGGGTTTGGATGCCAATTCCTTGATTTTTGATTACAGAACTCAGGATGGAAAAGTCCGGTTAGATCTGGTAACAATCAACCCCAGGCACAATCAATCATTCCTTTATCATACAGAAATTGGTTTTGATAAACTGGATGCTCTGAAAAAGATGCAAGGATATGTGAAGAATGCCCATGACAAAGAAAGTCATTACACTATTCAGTGGGCGGCCAGGAGTTCAAAAGAATTGCACACCAGTTATTTCAGGGCCAGTAACGTATATGAGGCTTTGGATAAGCTTTATTACGGCCGGGATATGAATACAATTACGGTTTTTAGCGTAAATTTGAACCCGGTAAGTTAATTTGATATGATTACGGTAACTGAAAATGCTAAGAAAAGATTGAATGACCTCCGCCACCAGGAAGGCAAGGATGAAGGTTTTAGTGTTCGCGTTTCAGTAAAAGGCGGCGGATGCTCCGGGCTGATGTACGATTTATCTTTTGATAACAAAATCGGGGATAAAGATGAAATCTTTGAAGACAAGGGTATCAAAATCATGGTCGATAAGAAAAGTATCCTCTACCTCTTTGGCACAATCCTGGATTTTAGCGGCGGTTTGAATGGGAAAGGATTTCAATTCATAAATCCCAATGCTTCGCGAACCTGCGGATGCGGTGAAAGCTTCGCAGTCTGACTATTGCTACCTGTCTCACTGTTCACTGTCTCACTGTTCACTGTCTCACTGTTCACTGTCTCACTGTCTCACTGTTCACTGTTCAGTAAGCTCTCACTATCTTCCCTTCCATAAAATTGGCAAATGCGCGGTTCACTACCTTGTTGCCGCCGGGAGTCGGAAAGTCACCTGTAAAGTACCAGTCGCCTGAATGATTGGGAATCGCTTTATGTAAGTTATCTACGGTTTGATAAATGATTTCTAACTCCGCGTTCATGTCTTTAGGTTTCACAATCTCCGCTATCTTCCTGCTGATTTCATTATATGGAAAAGGCTCATAAATTTTCTTCACAAAATTTTCCTTCTTTGCTTCTTTGGGATCCATGCATTTTTGATACACTTCTTCCAGAATATTTTCCTGGCCTGTTTCTTTGATTAATTCCATTGCCGCCCGGAAAGCTACAAACTCCTGAAGTTTAGACATGTCTATTCCATAGCAGTCCGGATATCTGATTTGAGGAGCAGAACTTACAATCACAATCTTCTTAGGTTCCAATTTAGACAGCATTCTCAAAATGCTTTTCTCCAATGTTGTTCCGCGAACTATCGAATCGTCAAGAACAACAATTGTATCCACGTTCTTCCTTACAACTTCATAAGTAGAGTCGTATACATGTGCAACGATTTCATCACGATGTTCATCATCTGCTATGAAAGTTCTCATTTTAACATCCTTCAACACAAGCTTTTCGACCCTGGGACGGAACGAAAGTATCTCTTCAAGAGAATCAACGCTTGGTTTTTCATCCAGGATAATTTCTTTACGTCTGGCAATCAAATAATTCTCCAGTCCTTTCAACAAGCCCAGGTAGGCTGTCTCAGCAGTATTTGGTATGTAGGAGAAGATTGTGTTCTTAAGATCAAAGTTGATGCTTTTCAGAATCTGCGGAACCAGTAATCTGCCCAGATTTTTTCTTTCCGTATAAATATCCGGATCCGTTCCCCTGCTGAAATATATCCGTTCAAAGCTGCACGATTTCTTTTCCAGTTTTTTGATGAAAGGAAATTCGGCAAAATCACCACTCTTATTAATGATTAATGCATGACCTGGTTCGATTTCATGAATTTGATTGAATTCAATATTGAAAGCGGTTTTAATTGCAGGTTTTTCGGAAGCTACAACAACTACTTCCTCATCAGCGTAATAATAAGCTGGCCTGATGCCGGATGGATCCCGCGCCACAAATGCTCCTCCATAACCCGTTAACCCGGCCATGGCATATCCGCCGTCAAAATCTTTACAGGATTTCTTCAAAACGCGCTGCAAATCGCATTCATTTTCGATTAATTCAGTAATCTCTTTTTTACTGTAGTCCTTTTTATATTTCTGGAAGATTCTTTCATTTTCTTCATCCAGAAAATGTCCGATTTTCTCCATCACCGTAACGGTATCTACCATTTCCTTTGGACTTTGACCAAGGCCAACCAGTATTTTAAACAATTCATCCACATTGGTCATGTTGAAATTGCCTGCCAACACCAGATTCTTACTTCTCCAGTTATTCTGCCTCAGAAAAGGATGCACATATTCCAAACTGTTTTTGCCATAAGTACCATAACGCACATGCCCGAGCCATAATTCACCGGTAAACGCGCAATGCTCCTTTAGCCATTTTTCATTATAGAAATCATCCCCTCCATCCTTTTTGGCTTTTTTGTATTTCTTCCCGATCTTCTTAAAAATCTGTGTTAATGCCTGCTCATCAAAAGAGCGATTTCGGCTTATATACCTGTGACCCGGAGGTACATCAATTTTAATGTTGGCAATTCCTGCACCATCCTGACCCCTGTTGCGTTGCTTCTCCATCAGAATAAACATCTTGTTCATTCCATAAGTCGGTGAACCATATTTTTCAATAAAATAAGAAAGTGGTTTTCTCAGTCTGAGAAGGGCAATTCCGCACTCATGCTTAATGATATCACTCATCAAATTTGTGTCTGCTGCAAAATTACGACAATTTTATGCCCTGGCAAGTGCCATTGATGAAAAACGGAATTATTCCCAAAGCTTGTACATCTCCAGGTGAATCTTCTCCCTAAAGAATAATTCGGCGGTAGATTCAAATGATCGGGTATAATCTGAAACCAGGAAGTGATCATTGCCGGTCTTTTGAGGACTTAGCAGACCATGACAACTCAGCTCTTTTTTTAAGTGAATTGCCACAACTTCCGAGGAATCAAGTACAGCAACTTCCCCATTGAAGTAATTATCAATTTGCTTTTTTATCAGTGGATAATGTGTACATCCTAAAATAAGTGCTTTAATTCCCCTGAAAACCTGGTGACCCAAGTATTCATCAATAATATCATGACTAATCTTATTATTAAAGAAACCCTCTTCAATCATTGGGACCAACAGGGGTGTCGGAACCGATTTTAGTTTGATGGTTGGATCTGCTTTTCTGATCTTCTTTTCATAAGCCTGTGATTCAATGGTTCGTTTGGTCCCGATTAATGCCACTTTTTCACCAGAAAAATTTTCCGCTACATAGTCAACCATAGGATCGATTACATTAATGATCTTTGCCTTACTTCCGGTGTACTCTTCCAGCAATTCAAATGCGGAGGAAGATGCAGAATTGCAGGCCATCACAATAGTTTTGCAACCTTTCTGCAACAAAACATCTGCGATTTTTATTGAATACGCCTGTATCGCTGCTTTCGATTTGTCACCATAAGGCAAGTGGGCAGTATCTCCAAAATATACCTGTGTTTCCATGGGTAATAATTCCTTGATAGCATGCGCCACGGTTAAACCGCCTATACCGCTGTCAAAAATTCCCACTGGTTTTATGCTGGTTTCGCTCACTGGTTTTATTTGGCCAAAAATAAAGGATTTGGATTATAACCGGCCCATTGGAAATTATTTTATTATTTTAGGTTTAATGCTGAAAATTGAATTGGTTAAAGGCGACATAACAAACCTCCTGGTTGATGCAATAGTGAATGCTGCCAATAATTCTTTGCTTGGAGGTAGTGGTGTTGATGGAGCCATACACAGAGCTGCAGGACCAGAGTTGTTAGCTGAATGTAGAACCATTGGAGGGTGTACGACGGGTGACGCCAAAATTACAAAGGGATACAAGCTGCCTGCCAAATATGTAATTCATGCTGTTGGCCCTGTTTGGCGTGGCGGAGAGAACGATGAGCGAATGAAATTGAAGTCCGCTTATGAAAACTCGTTATTGTTGGCAATAGACAATAATGTTAAATCCATTGCCTTTCCAAACATAAGCACCGGGATTTACAATTTCCCCAAAAGAGAAGCTGCCGAAATTGCGATCAACACGGTGAGAGAAGTACTGGATAAGAATAATTATTCCATTGAGGTTACTTTTGTTTGTTTTGATCAGGAAAATTATGACCACTATTTAAATCTTTTGAGTGACCTGAGATGAGAGTAAATGTTACCTGGTTAAGTCAAAATAGCATTTTTGCCGAAGTTTTATTAACTAAAATGTTAGTCTTTTTTTCGTATTATTGCATGGCATCTAAAAACCTCATGGCATGGCAAAAAATGTTTTGCAAGGTAAGAAAGGAATTATCTTCGGTGCATTGGATCAAAATTCAATCGCTTGGAAAGCTGCGGAAAGAATCTATGATGAAGGGGGAGTATTTACCCTGAGCAATGCACCGGTAGCTATGCGAATGGGTAAAATAAATGAGTTGGGAGAGAAATGCAAAGCTGTGGTAATTCCGGCCGATGCTACATCAGTAGAGGATCTTGAAAATCTCTTCACGAAATCCATGGAAACACTCGGTGGCAAGCTGGATTTTATCCTGCATTCCATAGGGATGAGTCCCAACGTCAGAAAGGGTAAAGACTACGGAGATTTAAATTATGACTGGTACTTAAAAACGCTGGATATTTCAGGAGTATCTTTTCATAAAGTGATGCAGGTTGCCGAAAAGAAGGATGCAATGAATGAATGGGGCTCGATTTTGGCTCTCACTTATATTGCAGCCCAAAGAACTTTTCCCGATTATGCGGATATGGCACAGGCAAAAGCAGTTCTGGAATCCGTTGCCAGGAGTTATGGATACCGGTTTGCCAGACTGAAGAAAGTGCGTGTAAATACAATTTCTCAATCTCCAACAATGACAACGGCCGGCAGCGGTGTTCCCGGATTTGATGTATTCTTTGATTATTCCGATAAGATGTCTCCGCTTGGCAATGCCAGCGCCGCTGATTGCGCCAATTATATTGTTGCCATGTTTTCCGACTATACCCGTATGGTAACTATGCAAAATCTTTTCCACGATGGCGGATTTTCAAATTCAGGTATTACAGAGGAACTCGTTCAAAAATTGAGTAAATAAGACTCCGATGGTAATCTTTCCCAACGCGAAGATTAATCTTGGCTTAAGGGTTACCGAAAAAAGAAACGATGGATTTCATAATTTGGAAACCTGCTTCTTCCCTGTCCCCTATTTTGATGTTTTGGAAATTATTCCTTCAAAAAAAGATTCCTTTTTCATTTATAACTCCGATGCATTAACGGATAATATTCTCTTACGAGCCAGAAATATCTTTCGCGGTTTCAAACGGTTCCCTAAGGTGGACATCTTCCTTTATAAAAACATTCCTGTGGGTTCCGGTTTGGGTGGTGGATCTTCCGACGCGGCTTTCCTTCTGAAAGGCCTGAACACATTATTCAATCTGGGAATCAAAGAAACTAAACTGGAAGAAATTGCGGAACAACTTGGTAAGGATTGCCCTTTTTTCATCAGGAATACCCCCTCATTAGCCTCTGGGACTGGGAATATTTTTGAATCCGTCTCAGTGAATCTTTCCGGTTATTATTTAACCATAATAACGCCTGGTATTAACATCTCTACAAAAGAAGCTTTCTCATGGTCTACTCCGAGAGTTCCAAAAAAATTGTTGAATGAAACACTCAAAAATTTAAAACCTGAAGATTGGCAGGGTCTGATTCAAAATGATTTTCAATCCATAATTGAAGAAAAATATCCGGAGATTAAGGAAGTTTCAGAAACGCTCAGGAAAGCCGGTTCAGTTTTCACACTGCTTTCAGGAACCGGGTCTTCTGTGTATGGATTATTTCAGAGAAAACCAAAATTTGAATCATTACCACAAAGTTGGAAAGTCTGGGAGGGTAAACTATAATTAAACGGAAATCCGTTTCCCGCGATTTGCCAAAGGATAGGGTAAAGTTTTGAAAGCCGAAGGCAAAGAAAAAAATATTAACCGGGGCCTACTCAGACTGATTTTACAAAAGAGGCGGAGGCAAGGCATAGAAAGTATGACCATCATCCTGTGTTCTAAAATCACTCAGGTAGATTTTAATCACATCTTCACCCGATCCCAGCCGTACTAGGGTTTGTTGTTTATTTATGTTTTAGGTATTTCAAATTGATTTATTTCTGTCAATTATTTAAGTGTAAGTTTCCAAATAAATAATGCTTCTGTCTCCCCAACTTTAATAAAATTGTTTTTCAACAAAATTGTAAACGAAGCAATATTCTCTTTTTCAGTCGAGGCAATTATAGAAAATACTTTGGTTTGAGATTTTGCCCATTTAATCATTCCACCAACGGCTTCTGTCATAAAACCTTTTTTCTGAAATTCGTCATAAGTGCCGTAACCAATTTCAATTTCTCCGTTTGAATTGGGTTCTCCTACAATACAAATGTCGCCAATCATTTTGTTAGCTTCTTTTGAAATTACAGTCCAAAGTGTTGAGTATAAGTAATCTTTGGTTATGTCTGCAACATTTGGCAAAATAGTTTGTTCTAAGGCTTCTTTAAGTTCAGGGGAAATTGTCCTTGATGATTCATTTAGATCTAATTCAACTTCCAAAGAGTTATCTGCCTTAATATATTTTATAAGTTGGTTGTATGTTAAAGGTTTTAAAATTAGTCGCTCAGTTTCTATCATCTTAGATTGTCATTACTATATTACTACGGGGTTTCGTTTTACAATCCGGACTAACGCTTAATTTTTTAAGATTAATCCTCCACGCATAGAATCCATGAATTCACTGTCATTGGTTATAAAAATATTGCACTACCGTACCATCCATAAATCCTAAGTAACAGTTTTCAGGATTGGATGTAACATAGCTCTCTGGTAAACCTAACGCATTATATTGGTATGCTTGGTTAGTTGAACAATCAGGTGGCGGATCACCGGCTTGGTAAATTTCCTTTAACGTAATGGAAGCAACGTTTTTATTTACAGGAAACATAACCCATTCCGCAATTCCGGTATTGTATAAGGAGGGGGTATTGTATTGGTCAAAAGTATAGGTAAAAATAAACCTTAACCCATCTTTATTGAGGCCATCAAGGTAGACGTGCTCGGTTATAGATCCATCCTCATTGTGCGTGTATTCGCTTAGACGATAATTAGAGTTTTCAGATGAGTATCCTGAGCTTAAAGTTGAGTGAGTCAATTTGTTGTTCTGATCATAGAAAAATTCAACTGCATTGGATGTATTGTATTGGTCATAATAATGATTAATCTTTTTCGTCAAAATACCTTCATATTCATAAATATCTGTTTCTACTACATTCCCAGTGATTGCGTCATAAAGATATCTTCCTTTGATACGACCATCCGGATAATATTCAAATTTGTACCAGGCACTCGTATTGCAATTCTGTTCATCAGGGTAGCAGTAGTAAAACTTTACTTCATCTAATACATTATTGGAATAGGTATAATCAAGCATGTGTGTAGCATACGATAGACCTCCCTCAAATACTTTAATTTGGGTTAGTCTTGGCAACGGAGAAACCACCTCAAACGAAAAACTCACATACCCAAAATTCTCCGGTGTGTTGTCGGCATCAACCGCTAATACCTGCGGGGTAACCAATGTTGTTCCATCATCACTAACTACAAACTCAATCGGCAACGGGTCATTTACATATTGAGCCAGTTCCGATCCTTCAACCGGTGTAGCATAGATCACTTTGTTGTCTGCATCGAGCACCATGAACTGAGCGAGCTGATATGTACCGGTTGCCAATTGCAAGCTTTCACTCACGTAACCATTACCAAATGTATATAGAAGTATCTTCTTATTCTGTTCAATTGAATTCCCATCATTATCTTCGATGCTCAACAGAACTGCTACAGGCTTGGTCAGCGTCTCCATCCTGCCGCCAGATCCGCTTAAGGATGAGAAGGAGAATTGAATGTTCCCCTTTTTAATTGGGTAGTCATCTTCGCATCCTCCTATTATTAAGAAAACGATTATAACCGAAATGCACTTTCTCATAGTAATGATATTTAACTGATTAAACTTATCAACTGTTATTCTCAACCTTTTGCGGATTTAAAAAGGTTTTAGTATTTAATTATCTTCCTTGAAATCATTCCTTTACCGGTTTGAATGAACACCAGGAATTCTCCTTTCTCCTGGATTTCGATTTCCATTTCCCTGACCGGTTTCTCCTGGCTGCTTTTCCAAATCAGCTTTCCACTGATATCCAGCAGGAAGACTTTTTGCATTTCCTGCTCTCCCGACCGGATGGTGATCATTCCATCACTGGGAACCGGGAAGATAACGATGTCTCTCTTCCAGGTTTCTTCCATTCCCAAAACAGGATCCAGCGTTATCTCAAAGCTTTGATCTGCAGTAGCCGGTAAATGGTTTTCATCTTCACTGGAGGCGCGGATCGTTGCGGTTCCTGTTTCCCCGGTAAGCGTTACGCTGCTGCCATTCACTGTTGCCGGACCGGAAAGAATATTGAACATCACTTCTAATCCCGAACCGGCCGTAGCATTTACGGTAAACGGTTCGCTGGTGTTGAATCGGTCCTCGATTAGATCAAAGGTGATGGTGTGGGATGCTTTTTCAATAATGAAGTTTCCAGATTCAAAAACGGTTTGGTAATTGCTCCCGGCCGAAAGTGTGCCAATTGAGATGGCATAGCTGCCTGCATTCTCTCCGACAACGCGGCTAAGCTGTCCGGTAAAGGAATCTCCTGCAACCAGGGAAGGGTTCACGCTATATGTCAAGGCCGGATCAGTCGAACCAAAGACCTTGTTTTGGTTTGGGTTGGCAGTTACCGTAATGGCCAGGGGTGTGATGGTAAAGTCTTCACCCACAAATGTTATAGTATAATTGCCACCGGCACTCAAGCTGCTCATTGTGATAGAATAGGTGCCTGTATTTTCTCCTGACCCTCGCGACAATGCTCCTGTAAAAGTATCTCCGGAAATTAAAGAAGGGGTAACCTGGTAGGTCAGTATCGGATCGGATGAGCCGTAAGTTTTGCTTTGATTTGTATTGGCTGTTACCGCGATGGCTCGGGGAGTTATATTGGCAGTAACGGGTAAAGTTGTTGAAAGGGTGTAATTCCCTGCATTGGTTCCTGTCAGGGTGATGCCCGAAACGGTTACGTTCTTACCCGATCCTGCGTTGGCATCTTCGAAGTTTGCCGATAAACTGCCCGATCCCAGCGAAACAACGTCACTGCCTACTATTCCTTCCAATGTGGGAGTTCCGCTTATTATGGCATCGGTGGTTCCGTCGTATTCTTTATTGGAAATGGTGATGCCTGTGACAGAGAGAGTTTTGGGCGTGATGGTGAAATTACTGATTTCAAAGGTGATCGTATAATTACCTCCGCCATCTAATGTCCCGTTGTTGATCTCATACGTATCTACATCCTCTCCTGCTGCACGTTCAAGGACTCCGGTAAAAGTATCTCCACCAATCAAAGCAGGAGTTACCTGGTAGGTAAGTACGGGATCGGATGAGCCGTAGTTTTTGGTCTGTTCGGGATCCGCTGTCACTGTG
>DASWHX010000254.1:0-13746 GCA_036397995.1 Cyclobacteriaceae bacterium | reverse complement strand
AAA
Organism: Cyclobacteriaceae bacterium; assembly: GCA_036397995.1. GTDB lineage: Bacteria > Bacteroidota > Bacteroidia > Cytophagales > Cyclobacteriaceae > DASWHX01. Next base: position 13,743 of record DASWHX010000254.1, on the reverse strand, counting down.
AGTTTGATATTTGAAGTGAAAGCTATTTCAGAATTTTGGAGCGCATCTATTGCTGCCAATAATGCAATTATGGGAGCTTTATCATCACTGGTCGACCGGCCGTATAGTCTCCAGTTCTCGTTTATCTTGTCTCCGGCTTTTGGCATCGGTATAGGTTTGCCGTTGTTGAAGAGCGCATTACTGTAGAGTGTTGGCTCAAAGGGTGGATTTACCCATCGGGAGGGATCTACAGGCTGGCCATCGTAATGCACATAAAAGCAAACTGTTCGGTGGGCATTTGGGGTTTTAAGCTCTCCATAAATTGCCGGAGGGGCGCCCTCCACTTCCAGCAATTGCATCTTAAAACCACGGTTTGTAAAGTTCTCTCCAATCAGTTTCGCATTCCGGCGGATGTTGACCGCATCGGAACCATGATTTGGAATCGAAAGTAATTCAGCAAAACTTGCCAGGATATTATAACCTTCCTTTTCTTTCCAATTCCGGGTTGCATCAACAACTTTATTTTGTGAGTAACCTATGCAAGGTATTATCAGGAGCAAGAGCAATTTCTTCATGGACTTTATTTTAATTTGGAAGTTATTTCTTTTTGAAGGTTTCGTTACCGCCTGGCATAGTGAGTAAAACCGACATCAAATCGATGCCATACCACAAGTTACCAATCCGGATGTTTTCATCTTCTGCATGTTGATTGTTGTCGTGATTAGCAATGTTGACTGAAATTCCAGGTTGACCAAGGCCATCAAAGACGGCTGTGAACACTCCATTGGAGCCACCTTCACTGGGGAGCAGAACCAAATCATCTCCAGTAAAGCTTTTTACAGCCTGAATGACCGGCAGCAACTCCGGGTGATCCATAGAAACTTTTGCCGCCGGTGACCCGGACTTACTTCTGGCTACTTTGACAATTTTTTGATACGTCCTCCTGATTTCCAGATCCGGTTCCTCATAAACAATATGAAATCCCTGCTTTTTAATATGAGCTTCCACCAGGTCAAGCATTTTTTCCGGGTCATTTCCTTTGACTAATCGAAGTCCAAGGTTCGCTATGGCTGTATTTGGAATTACATTTCTGGCAAGAGAACCTACATTGCCACTTTGTAACCCTTTTACAGTAAGCGATGGCAAAAGCAGGCGTTCAAAAAGAGTTTCGTTATCACCTTCAACAAACATCAAGCCCAGATCTGCTTTTAATTCCTTTTCAATATTGGGGATTTTTTTGATTTGTTCCCGCTCAAAATCTGAAACAGGGTCTACAGAATCATAGTATCCCGCTATTAATACCTTACCCTTTTCATCTTTCATGGAAGCCAGTAAACTTGCAAGCATTTGTCCGGGTACAGGGGCGTAGTTTCCGTAGTGTCCGCTGTGAAGTGGTCGTGTTGCACCATAAACAGTAATCTCCAATCCGGTGAAACCTCTGCCTCCGAACTTGAGAGTCGGAGCTCCTGTTTGAAATACCGGGCCATCAACCAAAAGCCAAAAGTTGATGTCTTTAAATAAGGAAGAATATTTATTAAAGAATTGAGTTACGTGCGGAGAACCTGCTTCTTCTTCTCCATCAAAAAAGAATTTAATATTTGAGGTATAGTCAATCTTTACTGCTTTCAATGCATCTATGGCGGCTATCAACGCTATAATAGGAGCTTTATCATCACTTGCTGACCGTGCATAGATTCGCCAGTTCTCTTCGATGGCTTGATTGGCTTTAGGCATCGCAATTGGCTGCCCTCCTGCATACATAGCTTTGTCATACAGCACAGGCTGAAAAGGAGCGTTGCTCCATGAGGACGGGTCAACGGGTTGGCCGTCGTAATGGACGTAGAAACAGATAGTACGCTGGGCATTAAGAACTTTCTTTTCCCCATAGACAGCGGGCGGAGATCCCTCTATTTCGAGCAGTTGCATTTGAAATCCGCGGTCGGAAAACATTTTGCTGATAAGTTCCGCATTCTTACGGATATTGGGCAAATCAGACGCCCGGTTTGGAATTGAAAGGAGTTCTGTAAAATTTGCGATTATGTTGTGACCTTCTTTTTTCTTCCAGGCTCTGCTTGCTTCAACTGAAGCATTTTGGGCATTTACTATAACAGGTAGAAGTAACAGGAGATAGAATTTTTTCATGGGAAATTGTTTTAATATTAGAAGCTGAACTGGATGTGTAAGTTAATTCTAAGTTTCATAAACCGGATTAAGAGCGGGGGTTTTTTGATAAGTGGGGTGAGTTTTTGCTTCGCGGTTACAAACTACGAATAGTTTGGAGATTGACATTCAGGTTTCTGCTCTCGTTTATTAATTGCTGTTCGACAGCAAAACCGGAAACCAGGGTAATTACTACTTGTCCAGGCTTGGCGGCAAAATTTGATTGTCATTCCCTTTAGGTTTGCCCACTATGAGTTGCAAAAACGTAGCCTGGCGATTTCGTAGCTTGCATCCCTGGATCCCGGTATTGCCGGTTTTGCGCTTATGAAACACTCTGGCAGAAACCGAGAGGACATACTAGATAACATCTGAGTTATCAAAAAACTTAGTCTGCAATTTTTTGACATACTAAATTTGAAGTTCCAAGTGAAGTCAATGAAGCAACAGCAACAGCGGACAATACCTGCTAACCCCATTAAAATCAAAATAAAAGAAGCATTAAATAGCTCTCCCTTTTTTAGTCTTACCAAGCAAAAAGACTCCGCCTACTACCAGCACTATTCCAACAATAGGCGGCCATGCAACAGAGTGATTCTTCTGTTTATCAATTTTTAATGGGCCTAAATCCACTACTCTTTCGGTAGTAACAAAATTAAATCCGGTATAGATTAGCATCAATATTCCCAGTACAATAAGGATGAAAGCTGAGTTTCTAGTTCTCATAATTCTATTTTTTTATATTATGTGATATTAAGTTTTTATCTATCTCCCACCAAAGTTTTGAAGTACTCTCCTCATGGTTACCCTTCGCTTTTCCCGGTTTGGTATGCCGCGGATGGCTTTTTGAATTTTTAAACCAACCCCGATGCTTTCCATTATCTTTGCGAACCAAAACAAGGCAGGATGTTACGCTAAACAAAAGAGTTAGGCATAAGGTTAGTATTATCAGATTCCACAATCTCATTTTTCTCGATCCATTTTTCATGATGAACTTTTTATTCCTAATTATCTAATTATAAAACCTGTAACCCAGAGTAGCTTGCACCCAGACATTCTTATAGCGCGGAGTAATCACCGTGCCTTTCCCGATATTATCTTGAACATCAAACCCTGCCCTTGTTCCCAGTACGATATGATTAAAATTGAAATCCAATCCTGTTAATATAGACAGGGTATTTTTTCTAATATCGTCATTACTAAATTCCTGAACCTGCGTGGGAGAAGTTCCTGTTGAAAATGCATCTCGTTGCCAAACCTGAAAAGAGAGTTGTGGTCCTGCAACCACCGTAACTACATTGTTTAGGTTAAACGTGGCCAGCAAAGGCAAATCAATATAACTTATTGTACGAGTAAATTTATAAGGGCTGCCAAGAATAACACCTGTTGCCTTGAATCCTCGCTGAGAAAATAGTATTTCCGGTTGAACGCCAAGGAATCTCCAAATAGGTACTGTCAAAAATGCACCCGTTACAAAACCAATTTTGGGATCCGCATTAAATTGCTCACCTTGTGTATCAAACACTGTTGATAAATTGGCTCCAATTTTAACACCAAAAATAAACCTTTGCCGTAAATCAATCTCCGTTTCCTGGGCTTTACCCGGGTAAGCTATTGAGCTAATTGCCAATATTAATAGTAGTATCTTTTTCATGAGTCTATTATTATTTTAAATTTATTTCAGATTCAAATTAACCCTGATGATAGAACAACTTTGCATATTGAGATATTCAAATCCACCCCGGCTCAAAAAATTTTATGAGCAGTATTAAACAATTCGACTACCTCTGATTACCCGGAATAGAACGGCTATAACGGCGATAATAAACAAGACATGTATTATCCCGCCGGAGTTAAATCCTAAATACCCGATTGCCCAGAGGATAATCAGAATAATCGCGATAGCATAAAGTAAATTTCCCATTTTATTGTTTTTTAATTTCATTATGATTTGGTAAAACTACGCCTCAATCACTCTTTTCCCTTCTTGTTTTATTTTGTTCTATTTCAAATACATACAAATATTGTATCAATTCTCTTTATAAACTGTTATATAAGAATTCATAAGTATTACATATATCACAGATATAGAAGTTTATGCCCTTTGGGATGATCAGGACCACTAACTGGAGTTAATTAAACAATTAAGCTGTGATATATGTAACATAAAATGATTATTGTGTAACGCTTACCATGCTTAATACCTGCAAATTTGTTGTAAGAAGTTTTAGAAAATCAATTTTTCTAAATCCAACCTGAACTCCTGGCAACCAGGCAAGATTAGTTTTCTTGAAATCATTAACTCTTCCCGAATATTCGCCATTCATCGCAAGTTGATATTCCTTAACCAAATGCGATTAAATTTATAACAATGAATAATATAAAAATTGCATCAGTCATTAGTTTACTTTTGATTTTTTCCGTCGTCGGTTGCAAGAATGATGACGCTGAAATAATCCAAATAGAAAGCCCTACGGTGACTTTAACTAATCCCTTGAATAATTCAACCGGGGTTACGCGTAACACAGCAGTAGTGGTTACATTTAGTGAAGCGATGAATGCTTCAACCATTAACACGGAAACATTCACCCTGACTCAGGGAACAATTGTTGTTCCCGGTACCATTACTTATGTGGAAAATACAGCAACATTTTTACCCTTAGTAGCTCTGGAAGCCGGTGAGCAGTACACTGCAAACGTTAGTACAGGTGTAAAAGATCTGGATGGTAATCCACTTGCAACTAAAGTGACATGGAATTTCACAACCGGAGCATCGTCTTCTACTCAGCAGGCAATAAATCTTGGTACTGCAGGAAGCTTTTTGGTCCTTGCAAAGACTGCGATTAACAATAATCCCACTTCGATCATGACGGGAGACCTTGGACTAAGTCCGGCTGCAACAAGTTATATCACCGGCTTTGCCCTAACAGATGAAACCGGATATGCAACCTCAGCGCAGGTGACAGGCAAAGTTTATGCCGCTGATATGGCAGATCCTACACCTATAAATATGACAACTGCAGTTGAAAATATGATAACTGCTTATAATGATGCAGCAGGCCGACCAACTCCTGATTATTTTGAGCTAAACACAGGAAACATTGGTGGCCTTACAATGACTCCCGGATTATACAAGTGGACCAACACCGTACTTATAGCATCGGATGTTACCATTTCTGGTAGTGCTACTGATATTTGGATATTCCAAATTGCCGGAGACCTCACTATGAGTTCAGCGGTAAACGTTACTTTAATAGGCGGCGCTTTGCCTGAGAATATTTTCTGGCAGGTTGCAGGTACGGTTACCCTGGGAACAACCTCTCATTTTGAAGGAATTATTTTGTCAATGACAGGTATCACTTTAAATACAGGAGCCAGTATGAATGGCCGTGCTCTGGCACAGACAGCAGTTGTCCTTGATGGCAATACGGTAATTAAGCCGTAAGCCTCTCAACAAAAATCTAAAAAAAGAAGCAACTATAAGTTGCTTCTTTTTTTTGAATGAAAAGTAACTGGATCCCGGTTTTGTGCTTTTGAAACACCTGGCAGAAACAGGAATGACATACTAAATAATTCTGGAGATTGTCATTCCGTTTTCCGCCGCAATGAGTTATCAAAAACGTAGGACGCGATTTTTGTCTCTTGAACTCTGGAATCCCGGTATTGCCAATTCATTATTGAGGTTCTTTTGGATAACGGTGTTGTTCTTTAGGGTTGTTTTTGAATGGTGAAGCATCATGGTGCATCCTGATTGAAATCCTGGAAAGGAGGATAGCAATTACCAGGGATACTCCTGCGAGGATCCAGATACCTGCTACAAATGAAATAAACAAGAAGTAATCATACACCCCATGATAAACAGTAGCCACGATCAAGCCCAGCCATACGTTCAGGCGTTCATTCTTCTTATCAAATTTGGCTTTGCCCAGAAAAAAACCCATCAGTATAGCAAAGACCGCATGCGCAGGGATTGCGGAAAACATCCGTACAATGGCAGTACCGCCACCACCATTGATTACGTAAATTATGTTTTCAATGGTGGCAAATCCCATTCCAACCATAACGGCATAGACAATTCCATCAAAGGGTTCATCGAAATTTTTATTTGGGTATAGCAACCCTCTGACAAAAATAAACTTAGAACATTCTTCCACCAGCCCAACCAGGATTAAGGCCCTGATTCCCTGGTGAAAAAGATTTTGAGCTTCAAGGTGAATGATTTTATAGATTGCAAAATCAAATACATAGGTGATCCCAAATGCTATACATCCATATAAGAAGCTTAACAGCAGCAGCCATATAGGCTCCGGTTCATATTCATCCTTGAGATAGATATATAAGGTAACCGCGATACCCGGAGCCAGTGCCATCAAAACCAGGAAAACCGAATTCATTTATTTCAATTTAAAAAGGTAATATAATTCTAAAGTTATCCAAACGGATTAACCGGTTCGAATTTTTAGAATTATCACCGCAAGATCTTTAGTGAAATCATCCACTCGTTATAGTTATTTTCAGTGACCAGATCAAAGGCTGATGCATATCCGAGGGATAGTGTAGATGGCATTAGCGAAAACAGAACTAAACGGGTGTCAAGCTGTGCACCGAAATTCACAAATTGCTGATTATTATCAGCCCGAAGGCCCGATGTAAATATGCTGAGCTGAGTCCAGTTAGCATAGAAATTCAGGAAACCTAATTCTCTATATCTGATTGGAGGCAAGACAAATTCAATCATGCCTTTGGCAAATTCTTTGGCAATGATTGTTACGTCAGCATCATATTGCACACCCGGAAATGAAAACTCTGTCCTGTATCTTCTGCTGGTCTGATGATCAATATAATTATTCCCAAACGCGGCAAATCCAAACCTGGTGAAAGGGTTTAATGTGTTACTGAACGCCTTTCCAGCAGCAGTTCTAATCCAAATAGAAAAATGGTTAACCGGCATCTGGATGCCATAGTCAAGGCTTAAAATTGCCCGCGGATAAATGCTTCCTGCAGAATATGCCGCGGCAGGCCTGAGAGACACGCGAATTCCTTTTTCCGGATCCACGGCACCTAAGGAATTTGTCATATACCGGTAGGTTAGTCCTCCTCGTAAATTCACGAAGAAGTTATTATCGGAAGCGGTAGTATTAATTGTTTGGAATTCCGGTGATTTTTCCAGACCGTAAAACGTACTAATACCCAGGTTAAGGTCCAGATTTCGTGGTGGATCATAAATAAGTGTGGTAAGGTAATCTACACCAAACTGGATCCCTTTCCGTGTAGTTTTTGTAGGACCAAATAAATCATAAAAATCAGTTCCATTAAACGAGCCATACATCTCAAACCTTCCAAGTTTGGCATAAGCGGAGAAATGATATAATTCTTCATCACTCAGGATGCTATTCAGGGAATCACTTTCAGTTAATCCATTTCTAAAACTTCGTGGTGTATAAGCAAATTCAAACTCCAACTCCCGAAATCCAAAAGGATCACCAATATTCAGCAAGTATCCTAAACCCACGAAATCCTTATACCCGACAACTGTTGGGTAGGCATAATTAACCTTGAGTAATTTACCGGCCCTGTACTGGCCTTCTTCAATTTTCATCTCATCAAAATTCATTTCCGATGGCCGGGGAGGGTGAGTTTCCCAATCCTTTAACATTGGATGCTTAGCGATTGTTTTTGTACCCAGATAATTTACAGTGTTAATATTTTCAACCAACTCATTCTTAATGTAAACCGGCTGGAATCCATCGCTGCGAAATTCAAATGCAAACAATTGTTCGTCATTGATTAACAGTGGCCTAAAAAATCCGGTTACAGCATTGGTTACGGGTGCGATTTCCAAAGATTCGGTTTCCACTCTGTATATATTGCTCACACCGCTCCAGTATGAAGTACCGTATAAATACTTTCCATCTTTTGTATACCTGAAACTTTGCGGGGAGGTAATATCAAAATTAAATACAGTATCGGCAGAAACTTCACCCTGCTCCAGCTTCATTAAATCAAAAATTAATAAAAGTTGGTTCCCGCGTGTGTCGGCTACGGCTGCCGACATCTTTCTGCCATCAGGTGAAATATCTATATCAAAAATATCTTTTCCATAAGGCAGTGTATAGATTTGCTTCCATCCGCTGTACGGCCTGGTATTTTCTTCCAACTCATTCTTTCGGGGAATTTTCGTTATGGTAGAATATCCGTTAAGATGTTTAATACCCCAAATACTCTTATCTACATGGTTAAATGCAAGGTCTCCGGTTCGAACATCTTTTTGGAGGAGTTTGGTTTTCCCTGTTTCAACGTTATAACTGTTTAAATCTCTCCAGTTATCATTATCTGTAGTATAGTACAGTATTTCAGCTTCGGGGTCAAAAGTTAGCGAGGTTACATAGAACAAAGCGGCACCTTTAATATCTACAAGCTTATCAAGTTTCCCGGTATTCAGGTTTATGGTTGCCAAATGCGGAACCTGTCCCGGGTAATTTACCGCGACATATACTTCATTTCTTTTTTCATTATGAAAAGCATAAGAAACAGAGCCGAGATTTCTTTCTGTAATGGGTTTCACATCTGTTATCGGATTTTCTCTTAATTGCTCAGCATTTACTCTTTGCCATTCCTTTTCAAATTCGATCCATTCATCCCAACTGGTAGCTAAGGGTTTGCCAAAAACCTGTTTGAATTGCGCGGAAAAAGTTCGCTTGCTCCCATCGTTTCGTTTTACCCACTCGATAATTTTTTCCGGTCCGTATTCATAGGACAGATATCCCATAAACCGTGTGCCGTATAAATATGAGTTGGATCTTCCCTGGAAATCTGTGGTTGTCCCTTCCGATTCCAGACCAAGGGCAGTATAAATCCTTGCATTTTCCAGCACCCGCGTTCTAAAAACCATTTCATCATAACTCCCCACTGCAAGTCCTACTCCTCCGCTCATCCAGGTTTCTATGTAGGAAGCAATACCTTCGTGAAACCAGCGGGGCGAATACCTCCGGGGACTGGTTAAGAAACTATAAAACATTGAAATTGGATTTTCCTTAGTAGGCATAACCTTTCCAAAAAATAGCTTGTGATAAAAGCGATCCGTTTTTGTGGCGTTGTCAAGAGCCAGTACGTGAATAAGCTCATGATTAGCCATGCTAAAAATTCTTTCTCCTGCCGGGCTTGTTTCAAAAGCGTAACTAAATGGAGCAAGACCTATGCTAACTGCATTCTTAGGAACAGCAGTGGCTCCACCGTTGCCATAATCACCAAAGTCTTGAATTAATATCGTGATCTTTTCTGAAGGGGTATAATCAAAAAGCTTTTTGTGAAATTCCAGGGCATTGTGGAAACACCTTCCGGCATGAGGAAGTACATATTGATGACCAAAATCATAGGTCACAAGCCGGATTTCGTTTGTTTCAATTAAGTTAAGCTGTGCGTAAGCAGAAAAGGAGAATGTCAGGTACAGGAGGGTGAGTCTGTAATTCATAATCAGGGTTTAGGCTGGAGCTTGGCAAACAAATTAGTGAAATAATTTGAATGACAAAAAGAAAGGGAGGCAGTCAAGCTGTCTCCCCATGGTAAGTTTGGGTTGTTTTATGAATTCTTACTATTGCATGGTAGCCAACTTTTCCAGGTCAGCAAATTGTGCATTCTTCATAAGTGAAGTAAAAGTTTGATTCTTCATCAAATCAGTAAAAGCGGGATTCTTTGCCATCGCTTCGAATTGAGGATTTTTGGCCAGACTCAGGAATTGAGGTGATTTCATCAACTCTCCAAACTGAGGCGATTTCATCAGGTCAGCAAACTGAGGCGATTTTGCAAGATTTTCAAACGCCGGAGATTTTGCCAGAGCCATGAATTCGGGATTTTTAGCCAGTGCCTCAAAAGCCGGATTCTTAGCCAAAGCAGTGAATTGAGGGTTCTTCGCAAGAGCCTGGAACTGTGGATTCATGGCTAAATTCGCAAAAGCAGGATTCTTTGCCAAAGCTTGAAAGCTCGGGCTCTTGGCCAGATCCGCCAAAGCGGGGTTCTTCGCCAGGTCCTCAAAAGCTGCATTTTTCATCAGTTCAAAATTTGAAGGACTCTTGGCTAAATCTGCAAAGGCAGGATTCTTAGCCAGCGCCATGAACTCCGGAGATTTCATGAGTTCTTCAAACTGAGGTGATTTTGCCAACGCGCTGAATTCTGCTGTTTTGGCAAGATTCATAAATTCCGGATTTTTAGCCAAGACCTCAAAATTCGGATTCTTGGCAAGAGTCTCAAAAGCCGGCGACTTCGCCATATCCAAAAACTGTGGGTTCTTAGCCATCGCTTCAAATGCTGGGTTCTTAGCGAGATCAATAAATGCCGGGTTCTTAGCTAGTGCCGTAAATTCAGGAGATTTCATGAGTTCCCTAAACGCTTCATCTCTGATCATTTGCTGGAATTGGTCATTTTGAAGCAGTTGCTGTACTTCTTCACCATCCATTGCAATTTCTTCAGAGGAACCACTAGTGTACTTATCAGCTTTCTTTACACCATCCATGGCAGAACTTGCTGCATCTTCCGGAGAAACTCCAAAATTTCCACCAGCAAAATAGTACCCTGCAATCGCTACTATTATTACTATACCGATCGCATAAAAAATTTTTCGATTTTTTTCCATTTTTAAGTAAGTTTAGTTTGAATCCTAGTTGTTAGGGGAAAATAAAGTTAGCATATTTATTCCTTAATTTCCAATTAGGATAATAAGGTAACCCCTTTATATACACCACTGATTTTCAACATTTTACGTGCAAGTTATGTCAAGGAAAGTTGGATTACGGGCTTATATGAATGATTTAGTCAACGTAACTTTTATTTATGTATGTGCGCCATTGGAGCAAAATATTGAAATTCTTTCTTAGCAATATCCTTTCTAAAACTATCTAAACCAAAAAAATATTTCAATAAGAAAATTTATGAAGAGTACTACAAAATCATCAGCACATGAAGGACTAGAATGGACAGGGAGATTATTTGGTGGAATAACCGATGATATAAAGCGCCGGGCTCCCCATTATATTGATGATTTCAAAGACGGGCTGCATTCGAAGGTTGCGGGCACTACCTTGTTTTTATATTTTGCGGCTCTAGCCAATGCAATTGCTTTTGGAGCTTTAACGGGGGCTTTAACCGGAAATCAAATTGGTATAACCGAAATGATTGTTGTAACCGCCGTTGGTGGCATTTGCTTTGCCTTATTTTCAGGCCAGCCCTTAACAATCCTTGGTGGAACCGGACCCATTACCATTTTCACAGGACTATTATATACAGCATGTCTCCAGTTAGATATACCCTTTCTCGCTACCTACGCCTGGGTAGGAATTTGGTCGGGCATTATACTTTTGATTTGCGCTTTCACAGATGCCAGCGCATTGATGCAGTATTTTACGCGGTTCACGGATGAAATCTTTGCGGCTCTTATTTCAGTAATTTTCATTGTTGAGGCGGCCAAAGATACCATTAACTCATTCGGGCCTGAAGGTTTCGGATTATCGAGCGGCTTCCTGACCTTTATTCTGGCCATGGGAACTTTCGGAATTTCCAGGTACCTAAAGCTTACAACCTCCACTCCCTACCTCAGAAAAACGCTCCGAGATTTTCTAAGTGATTTTGGACCTTCCATTGCCATCGTTATAATGACAGCTGGAGCCATGTTATTTCCTGAAGTTGAATTAAACAGACCTGCAGTTCCTGATAGTATTAGTACCACCATTGGCAGACCATGGCTGGTAAACATCTTTGAAATTCCTGTATGGGCAATCTTCGCGTCTATTGGTCCAGCGATTCTTGCAACCATACTTCTGTTTCTCGACCAGAATATTACTACCCGGCTTGTAAATTCAGCAGATAATAAATTGAGGAAGGGAATGGGTTATCACCTGGATCTGGCGGTTGTCGGCATAATTGTTTTGGTGGGTAGCATTTTTGCACTTCCCTGGATTGTCGCGGCCACTGTGCATTCACTAAATCATGTCAAAAGTTTGGCAACGGTGAAAGTTGTTGACGTTGGCGGAGGCCAGAAGAAAGAAAAAATAGTTTCGGTTCGCGAAAACAGAGTTTCCGGATTATCTATCCATGTTATGATTGCAGGCTCCTTGTTCCTGCTAAATTACTTTGCTTATATTCCAATGCCGGTTCTATTTGGTTTATTCCTTTATATGGGATTTGCTTCACTGGGGGGTAACCAATTCTACGAAAGAATGATGCTTTGGATTACAGATCCAAAACTCTATCCCGATACGCATTATACCAAGAACGTCCCTATAAAGGTTATGCACCGGTTCACTTTGATTCAATCCTTGTGCTTTTTGGCGTTGTGGATTTTAAAAACATCTGTAATAGGAATTCTTTTTCCGTTGATGATTGCTGCTTTAGTACCCATACGAATTTTTGCCAGCAGGTATTTCAAGAAGGAACATATCGCCGCTCTTGTGGCGGAAGATGCTGAAGAAGAAGAAAGAATTGGCGTGGTTATGTAAACAGAGTTTCTGTAAATCATTGATCCCGCTGATATCGCAGATCACCGCAGAAAAAAATCATTCAAAGATTTCTGCGCAAATCCGCGTAATCTGCGGGAGAAAATTTTACTTGATACCGCTGATAATCGCAGTTCACCGCAGAGAAAATCATTCAGGATTTCTGCAGGAGAAGACTTAATCCTACTGATATCGCAGATCACCGAAGAAAAAAATAATTCAAAGATTTCTGCGCAAATCCGCGTAATCTGTGGGAGAAAATTTTACTTAATCCCGCTGATAATCGCAGATCATGCAGAGAAAATTATTCAAAGATTTCTGCGCAAATCCCGCGTAATCTGTGGGGAAGATTTTACTTGATACCGCTGATTTCGCAGATCACCGCAGAGAAAATCATTCAGGGGTTAATTTTCTTCAAATCTTTGTTTATCAATCCAATACCCCCAGAACACTAGCAGCCATTGAGCAAATCCGGCATATCCAATCATCTCTGCTGATGGTGGCGGAGGAGAAGTTATGTTGACAATACTAATGATGATCAGAAAAAACACCAGTCCCATTATTACCAGCCATGATTTCAACCCCCGGGGTTTGGTGGAAGTTAGATAAATATAAACCCCTGCTATAAACAATAAACTCTCGACAACAATTGTTGCCGGAATTGATTTCCACAGTTCCATTCCCACTTTCATACTTCCCCAGGGAGTTAAGGGTAAATCGGGGCGGTGCGTCATAAAATCCAGAACCCAATGGCTGACTACAAGAAAACCCAGTAATATGGCGTGACCTTTTTCTCTCTTAACTAAATAAAAGACAAGACCGAAGAGTATTCCCCAACCCAGAGAAGTAAGCAGACTATGGGATATTGGGTAGCTAATAAAATTCAAGGGGGTATAAGCAGTATTACCGGGATCAATCTCCACTGTTTCCCAACCAAATATCAGAAAAAAGGGCCACAGGAGATCCAGAAACTGAACTGCGAGAAATGATGTTCCCAGAGAAAGAGGTTTCGCAAGTTTTTTAGAGGCGAAACCTAAAGCGAAGTGACCAATAAACATTTTCCGCCAGGTTTATTTACCTGACCAAATTGAAAATATTAATCGGTAAACTCAATTACATGGGC
>DASWHX010000253.1:0-46523 GCA_036397995.1 Cyclobacteriaceae bacterium | reverse complement strand
TAAATTTCATTAAATCTGAATATTGGAACGAGGATTTTTTCTACTTTTCAAAAAAATATTGTGTCATGAAAAAATTGGGATATGGCTTTTTACTGCTGTCGTTGGCAGTATTAATAATATTGATGTTAAACACATCTACTTTTGAGTCAAAGCAGATAACTGTTGATCAGGTAACTATTGAAATTCCGGAAAGCCCGGAGAACAATCTTGCGGAAGCAATAAAATTCAAAACTGTTTCCTATGAAGATACTTCAAAACTTGATACCGCAGAATTCCATTCCTTTCACAAATTTCTTAAATCGGCTTATCCGTTAATTGACTCGCTTATTCCAATGGAAAAAGTAAATGAAAGCTTGTTATATAAATGGGATGGAACTAACAAAGCGCTGAATCCAATTATTCTGATGTCGCATCAGGATGTGGTCCCGGTAGATGAAAATACTTTAGACCAATGGGAAGTTGATCCTTTTAAGGGAGAAATCAAAGACGGAATGGTTTGGGGAAGAGGAGCAATGGATGATAAGGTGAGTTTGATAGCGATTATGGAAGCGGTCGAGTTTTTAATATCAAAGGGATTCGAACCGGCAAGAACGATATATATGGCGTTTGGTCATGATGAAGAAGTAGGTGGACCAAAAGGCGCCGGTGAGATTGCAAAATTATTGCAATCGAGAGGAGTTAAAGCGGAGCTTGTTATTGATGAAGGAGGTTATGTGGTTGATAAGTTGATGTCAGGAATTGACAAATCCCTGGCATTAATCAATGTGGCAGAAAAAGGCTTTGTTTCATTCAAGATAACAGTGAACACTTCCGGAGGTCATTCATCTAGTCCGCCGGTTGATAACACCATCGGATTGTTAACCCGGGCTATTAACAGGTTGGAAGAAAATCAATTTGAATATAAATTGGTGGAACCCATAAATTCTCAAATGAAATATATGGGCCCCGAATTACCATTTTTGCAAAAAGTGGTTTTTGCTAATCCCTGGCTTTTCGGAGGCACGGTGGCGAAGGCAATGAATGCACACACTACTACCGCGCCAACCATAATTCAGGGAGGTATGAAAGCGAATGTTATCCCCACCACAGCATGGGCAATTATGAATTTCAGGATTTTGCCGGGGGAAAATATTGAATTGATTCATGAGCATGTAGTGAATATTATTAATGATGATCGCTTCACAATTGAAATAGATGGCTCAGCCAAAAATCCTTCTCCGGTATCAACCATAGAATCACCTGCTTTTGAACTGATTGCAAAAACAATAAAACAGAGTTTGGGCGAGACGATTGTTGCACCAGGTTTGCTTGGCGGTGGAACGGATGCTACGCATTTTTACTCTATAACCAATAATGTTTACCGGTTTCTTCCCATGCGAATAAATCCGGAAAATCTAACCGGATTTCATGGTATCAATGAGTCAATTACTATTGATAACTACCATGAAATTGTCAGGTTTTTTGTACAACTAATCAGAAATTGCAATGAATTATAAACATTTTAGTTACTATGAAAATATATTTGAACAATTGATTTACGTTTTCTTTTTAAATTGAATTGTGGCCTTGAAAGATTTTCCTTTAAACAGTCCTTACCCGGTAACGGAGGAACAAAAAAAATTTTACAACGACTGTGGTTATATTTTGGTTAACCGACTTGCCAACTCCGCGGAGATATATTATTACAGGAATGCGATAAGAGAAGCGGTAGAAAGAAACAAAGAAGAAAAACGACCGTTGAGCGAAAGAGATACTTATGGGAAAGCTTTTTTGCAGATCAAAAATCTTTGGTTGGAAAATGAAACCGTTAAGAAATTTGTTTTGGCAAAAAGATTTGGAAGTGTCGCGGCTAAATTAATGGGAGTAGAGCGAGTATGCCTTTACCATGACCAGGCGTTATTTAAAGAGGCTGGCGGCGGGCACACACCCTGGCACCAGGATCAATTCTACTGGCCTTTGGATACCGACAAAACGATTACCATGTGGATGCCCCTGGTAGATTTAACTTTGGAAATGGGTATTATGCAATTTGTTACCGGTTCACATAAGCAAGGATATTTGATCGCCCAAGAAATTTCGGATGACTCTGATGACTTCTTTGTCAATTACATCCGGGAAAATAACCTGGAAGTTTCACGATATCAGGAATTGAAAGCAGGTGATGCTACTTTTCATTCCGGATGGACATTACATAATGCTCCGCCGAATAAGACAGATTCTACAAGAGAAGTAATGACAATAATCTACTATGCGGAAGGAACCCGGATTCTTAAACCTGATCACGACTGGAGGCAAAAAGATCTTGATGCATGGCTTGGCGGAAGAAAGCCGGGAGAAGTTGCTGCCAGTTCTATGAATCCTGTTATTTAATCCGGTTGCTGAGGCCTTTTACGTGTGCCACACTTTGCCGATTGATCAAATTTTCACCTAAAATAAGAAGTGGAAGTGTTGGCACACTTTGATGTAACATTCATTAATAGGCCTTTTACGTTTGCCACACTTTGCCGACATTGAAAATCAATCAAATTATCACCTAAAATAAAAGTGGAAGTGTTGCCACACGTTGATGTTAATTAATACATTACATAAATGAATCACAAATTAATTTCTAACAAATTCAGAGAGATTTATGATCAGGAACCGATAATTATCAGGTCGCCGGGCAGAATAAATTTACTGGGTGAACATGTTGATTATAATGAGGGTATTGTTTTGCCGGCGGCTATTGATAAAGCAATCTGGATTGGGGTGGCCGTATCCGATAATGCTGAATCTGCTATTTATGCAATTGATTTGGAGGAAACGTTCAGTTTTTCGCTCGATAAAATTGAGCGATCTGCGAAAGATTGGCCAAATTATGTCTTGGGCGTAATTGATCAATTAATCAAAAATAAATACGAATTCACCAATTTTAACGCGGTTTTCGGGGGTGACATTCCGTTAGGTGCCGGACTTTCAAGCTCGGCAGCAATGGAGTGCGGATTTCTAATTGCATTAAAAGAGTTATTTAATCTTGATCTGGATTTGCTATCAATAACAAAAATGGGTCAACTCGCTGAACACACCTACGTCGGGACGAAATGTGGAATCATGGATCAATTCGCGAATGTTTTTGGTAAAGAAGATCACATTATCCGGCTTGATTGCCGATCTCTTGATTACTCCTATCACAAACTTGCGCTTGGTTCTTACAGTTTGGTATTGCTTGATACGGGAGTGAAGCATTCTCTGGCTGAATCAGCTTACAATAAGAGAAGGGAACAGTGTGATGAAGGAGTGAAAATCTTGAGAAATAAATTCGGCATAATGGAGAGCCTGAGAGATTGCGATATGGATCAACTTAAAAAAGTGAAACATGAAATGGCTGAAGAAGTATACAAACGGTGCTATTATGTGGTAACTGAAATGCAACGCGTGGAGCTGGCGATCCGAACCTTGGAATCTGATAATCTCAATGAATTGGGTGGGTTGATGTATGAGACCCACAGAGGATTGAGCAACTATTATGATGTAAGCTGTGAAGAATTAGATTTTCTTGTTGATGAAGCCCGGAGTTTTGGTGCTTTGGGCGCGAGAATGATAGGTGGTGGTTTTGGAGGTTGTACCCTGAACCTTGTAAAGATTTCAGAAACAGAAAATTTTGTCGGGCAACTTACCAAAAGGTACAAAGTACAGTTTAACCTGAAATTGCAGGCAGTTCCCGTAACGATAAAGGATGGAACCTCCGTATTCTCTACTGCTCAATAATCATTAATTAATGCTGAACCAAAATCAATGCCAATTAAGCCGGTACCCGAGGTTCCATTCAAGATAGTCAGCCGCAGAAAAATAAAATGCCCGTACATTTACACCGACAAAAAGATTTTCAAGTATATGATACTTAAACCCCACTCTTTGATACCACCGCTCAGAATTGAAAAGGGTTTGTGTTCTGACCAGGTAAAATCCCGGCTGAATAATTATCGTAAATTTACCCACGTCAAGTTCATAAGATGGAAAAATACTCCACTGAAGATTGTCGGTCCATGCACTGTCAGGGGAGTTATTTGAACCATCATAACTGAAACTGGTCCCAATTCCAAACTTAGACTTGTAACTTATCTTACGGTGATAACTGGTGGTTAGACCATAAACCTGGTGCTTTTCCCTCTTAAACCTCAGAATAGAATCAAGGGTAGTTTCTGTAATAATCTGCTTTTCGCCGGCATAGAGTGAGACTGTCCATTCATTATTAGAATCAAATTCCGGAACGTCCCGGTGATCGTAATTAATCACATCCTCATAAAGATTGTATCTCAAAATTACTTTTGGAGAGATGGAGTTGATGCCAAGGTTAGGTCGTTTCACCGCGCCATTTGAATAATGCGCAAAGTGGACTCCGGCATTCATTATCCAGCGCTTACTTAGCTTAAAGTCAGCGAAAAAACCCATTCCGACATAGCCTTGACCTTTGGACCCCATTACCACATTGTATGGATTATGCTCAATGCTATAAGGTTCCCAATTAAAAGAAACCCCCACCTCCAAATCATAAATCAAAGACAGGTTTTGCCATCTATGCAATGGAAATGAACAAAATCCAAAAACTGTAAATGGAGTCCCGATTTCATCCGGCGAATTGTAGTCCGCGACATGAAAACCTGCGCCGTAAAACGGGAAATTGTATCTCCGGTGCCACAACTCGCTACCGTCCGTTTGACGACCAAATTTAAAAGAAGCGTTTTGGTAAAAGTTAATATCTTCTTTTTTGCGATTTTCTCCGCGGAGAAATCCATTGGTTCCAAATACATAGCCAGCCTGATAAGATGCTGCCAAAGCATTGTGTGGTTGCTCAACTTGTCCATTTGAACGAAAAGCGTATACCAGTAGTATTAAACAAACAGAAATACCAAGATGCCTTTGAACCATAACCAGCTGAAATTTGTATTGTCAAATTTCAAAGATAAACTTATTAACCTCAATTACATTAATGGTTTTGATCCATCAATTAATAATCTTAATATGGAAGTAACCAATTATTCACCCGGAAATGAAGCAAATCTTAATATTTTCCCCCATCATTTTAATGCTATCATGTGCCCAGGAAAAGGAGCCATTTACGAGAGAAGATGTTCAATCAGCCCAAAAAATTATCGGACTTCAGTTTGAAGGATGGGAGATTGATACCATGTATTCTTATCTTTTGAGGAACCGGAGAGGTTATGATACAATGCGTACATATACGATAAATCATGAAATTGCTCCACCATTATTATTTGATCCACGGCCTGACAGTTTTGTAATGCCTGAATCGGGGCCTGATTCTCTGCATTTAGAAATGGAAGAAGTTGAGCTGCCAGGTTCAGATGCCGGGATTGCTTTTTTACCGGTGTATAAATTAGCGGCTCTCATCCAGTCAGGGAAAATGACATCATCCGAATTAACAAGAATTTACCTGGAACGCCTGAAGACGTATGGCGATACCCTGGAAGCTGTGATAACTTTAACTGAGAAAACTGCGCTTGAACAAGCTGCCAGGGCGGATGAAGAAATTGCCAATGGAAAATACCGGGGATATTTGCATGGCATTCCTTACGGAATCAAGGATTTGTTCTCATATCCCGGATATCCCACTACCTGGGGATCCTTTCCTTACAAAGAGCAACAAATTGAAATCACAGCGGCGGTAATTGAAAGATTAGAACACGCGGGAGCCGTTTTGATCGCCAAACTTACTTCCGGTGCCCTTGCGCGGGGTGACGTCTGGTTTGGAGGAAAAACCCGGAATCCCTGGGATTTAAATCAAGGTTCATCCGGTTCTTCAGCGGGAGCGGGAGCAGCTGTTGCGGCTGGTCTTGTGGGTTTTGCCATTGGTACCGAAACATTAGGTTCCATTATTTCACCTTCTTCCCGGTGTGGTGCCACAGGTTTGCGGCCAACTTTTGGTGCAGTAAGCCGGTACGGCTGCATGGCTTTATCCTGGAGTATGGATAAGGCAGGTCCAATTTGCAGACACGCTCTTGATTGTGCTATTGTCTTAAAGGCGATTAAAGGTGAAGATATAAGGGATAGAACTACCCGGCAATTTACATTAATATTTAATCCGGCCACCGATCTCGGCGGTTACAAAATTGGATACCTTAAAGAAGATTTTGAACGTGACAGCAGCGATGTTTCCTCTAATAAAGACAGAACCCTGGAAACTTTGAAACTATTGGGAGCAAATCTTGAAGAAGTTAAACTTCCTGATGGCCAGCCTTACCAGGTATTTGATATAATCCTACGGGCTGAAGCAGGTGCATTTTTCGATGAACTGGTTTTGTCGCATCAAGACAGGACAATGGTTGAACAGGACAGGGGATCACGGGCCAATTCCCTTCGGCAATCCCGGTTTATTCCTGCCGTGGAATATCTTCAGGCGAACCGGCATCGAAAGAAATTGATGGAAGCATTTCATGAAGTAATCAAGGAATATGATTTTATAATTGCACCAACTTTCAGGAGCAGGCAATCTATAATTACGAATTTAACCGGACATCCTGCCATATCAGTTCCGGATGGATTTGATGAAAAGGGTAATCCCACTTCAGTTACTTTAATTGGTAATTTATTTGATGATGGGAAAATCCTTGAAGCCGCGTATATTTTTCAAAAGGCAACGGATTTTGAAGAATCTCACCCGGAACTTTTTATGAATAATCAATCCAATTGAACAATTGCTATATTTAACGGAGTTTAAATAGTATTGTCATTAAGATAATTTGGAAGGGATTTCCGCATTTGAAATAACTATTTATGTTCTCGCGGGGATAATAACAGCAATTGTTAATACCCTGGCAGGCAGTGGTACCATCTTTTCCTTTGGAGCTTTGTTATATCTTGGCGTTCCTATTGATCTGGCAAATACCACCAACAGAATTGGCGTTTTCTTTCAAAATGTCACTGCAATAATTACATTCCGAAGTTACGGAAAATACTCACTTCGCAATTTAAAGCTGCAATATGTAATTCCAACACTCGCCGGAGCAATGATAGGAGCCTTTGCTGCTATAAATGTGTCTGAAAGATTTCTCGATATCGTGGCGGGAATAGCTATGGTAATCTTACTATTCGACGCAATATTCGACTTCAAAAAGTATATCAAGAATTTGCATTGGTTTAATACTCATACTGCATGGCTTTCAGTCTTGTTATTCTTTATTATTGGACTTTATGGCGGGTTTATTCAAATTGGAATTGGAATTATGGTTGTATTTGCAATCCATTTGGTGAGCGATTCGGATTTGGTGGAATCTAATTTCCTTAAACTGATAATCATACTGGTTTATACGGTTCCAACCACCATTTATTTTATTTACCAGGGAAAGATTATTTGGATTCCCGCGCTGGCGCTTACAGTAGGACAAATTATCGGAGCAATTGCCGCGGGAATTTTCTCCAATGTTTCAACTAATGCTGGGTTCTGGATAAGAAGGCTGCTGGTATTGATGATCCTGGCCACTCTGATCAAGGTTTTGCTCTAATCCCCGGAATTACTGCCAGCTTTGAATTGAAACTAGTCAGCGGGTTGAAGTTTTTATTCATTCCTCAGGCACTGTGTCGGACTAACCCTCGCGGCCTTGAAAGATTGAATGCTAATGGTGAGCCAGCTGATTAAAATGGCAATAAGTCCTGAACCCACAAAATAGATCCAGCTAAGCTCGATTTTAAAGGCAAATCTGCTTAGCCACATGCTCATTAGGAAGTAACTCACCGGCAATGCTACCACTATAGAAATGCCTACCAGTTGCGTAAAGTCCTTTGATAGTAAAAGCACTATACTGCTGACACTTGAACCCATCGCTTTCCGGATTCCAATTTCTTTCAGTCTTCTTTGAGCAGTGAAAGCTGCAAGTCCAAACAATCCAAGACATGAAATCAGAATAGCAAAACCAGCAAAATATTGACTCAATGAAGCAACCCGTTGTTCAGCGATATACATTCCCGCATAGGATTGATCCAAAAATTCATAATCAAAGGTGAAACCAGG
Source organism: Cyclobacteriaceae bacterium (assembly GCA_036397995.1). Taxonomy (GTDB): domain Bacteria; phylum Bacteroidota; class Bacteroidia; order Cytophagales; family Cyclobacteriaceae; genus DASWHX01. The sequence goes on along the minus strand of DASWHX010000253.1, from coordinate 38,515 downwards.
ATTAAATTCGTTATAGAAACCGGCCAGTTGATTTAAAGTTGTTTTTTCAGTTCCTGCTTCAATCCGAACCATTATATACCAGGTAACCTCCGGGGCCAAAATGAAGAACAAAGGGTTAACTTCACTATGAAGCGATTGATAATGAAAATCTTTGACCACTCCGATAATTTCACGTTCTTTTCCCCATAATTTCATGGTTCTGCCCACAGGATTTTCGTAATTCATAGTGCGGATAGCGGCTTCATTCAGAATAATCTTAATGGGGTCAGTGGCAAAATCTCTGGAAAAACTACGGCCTTCCTTCATTTCTATCCCCAAAGTTTCAATCAAGTCATATCCCACCCGCATATTTTCAAACAATATTTTCTCTTCCGGGTTATATCCATCCCATTCCAATCCCGAGGTATTATTTTGCCTGCCTAAAAGATTGTGTCCGATGGTTGCTGCTGAAACAATATTCGGAAGTTTTCTGACTTCAGATAAAAAAGTTTCCCGGTTCGATTCCACTCTTCCTTCCATCTGGAAAAAAATAATATTGTCTTTATTATATCCCAGATTTTTATTCTGAACATATTGAATCTGATTGTAAACAACCAGAACACAAAATATCAGAATTGTAGACATAGCGAATTGAAAAATTACCAGGCCGCGTCTTGCCCATAGTTCGCCTATTGTACCCTTAACATCTCCTTTAAGAACCCTTACCGGTTTAAAAGCGGAGAGATAAAAAGCGGGGTAGCTGCCTGATACTAATCCTGTAAATATGGTGATCCCCAACGCCCAAAGTATCAAAGTGGGAGTAAAGATTAGTTCTATTTGTTTTTCTGTGATTATATTAAACTGGGGCAGAATCAATTTAACAATTACTATGGCAGTTAATAATGAAATAAAAGTAATTAAGATTGATTCGGTTAAGAACTGACTGACAAGTGTTCCTTTATAAGCACCAACCGCTTTCTTGATTCCAACTTCCTTTGCTCTCCGGGTTGCCCTTGCCGTAGATAAATTCATAAAATTAATGCATGCAATTACCAGAATGAAAATGGCGATTATAGAGAATAATCTGACATATTCGATTCGTCCACCAGCCGGTTTTCCATCCCTGAATCGCCCGTACAAATACCTTTCAGAGTAAGGCATCAGGAATAATCGAACATTGGATTGTTCATTCTTTTTTTGGATAAAGTCTTCAATTTTATAATTTACTTCATCAACATCTGCACCGTCAATCAACACTGCAAAAGTGCTGGGACCATTATTACCCCAGGAATTCGCCCATTGGTTTTCATCTTTGAAAAGTTCAATAGATAAAACAAAATCGAATTGAATGGAGGACTGCCTGGGAGTACCTTCAAAAACTCCGGAGACAAGAAAAGTTTTGTCATGCTGAAGCTGAACTTCTTTACCAATAACACCCTCAGTTGTTTCAAAAAGTTTTGCCGAAAGCTCGGATGAAATTACCATGGAATTCTTATCCAGCAACACGTGATTGGCATCGCCGTGGATCAGGCCAAGTGAAAAAATATTGAAATAATCTTTGCCAACGTAATATCCTTTAGCACCAACATTTTTTTCTCCAATTGATAGGGTAAAATCACTTACCCATGTTGCGGTAGCGGCATATTCAATTTCGGGAATCTCTTCCGCCAGTGCTTCCGCCAGGATACCGGGTGTAGAGGTGGTGGTCATAATTTCTTCCGCGTACTTCTGATGTTCCATGGCCTGGTAAAGACTGGCATCTTTCTCATGGAATTTATCCATGTGAAGTTCATCATCTACCCAGAGGTAAATTAAGAGGACGCAGGCGAGACCGGTGGATAATCCAACCAGATTAATGAGGAAAGAACTTTTATAACGCAGGAAATTGCGAAATGCAAGCAATAGATGATGTTTCAACATTAGTAATTCAATTAGGATCTTAATAAGTACTTACTTTTTACAAATAGGTTGCAAAGGAATCTTTTTAATCATAATATAAAAACGTTTGGTGGATAAGGCATCAAAGTTAATTGATAAACCGGCAGAATCACGGTAATAACCGGTATTACTTCAGGTAGAAAATCCAGGAGCCGAATAGAGAAGACAACCGGAATTACACCATAAAATTATTTGTAAAGTACAATCAGGCCGATTTTTTAACGCACTCAGTTATTCATTTCTGAGAATTTCAGCGGGGTTTACTTTCAATGCGCGCAATGTTTGAGAACCAATAGTAAATAAACCCAAAATCATTATTATCAAGATGCTGGTCACAACTACACTTGCACCAATGCCAACTCTGAATGCGATCAACTGAAGCCATAAATTGTTAATCAAAATTGCAAGAGGAACCGCAAAGACAATTGTAATCCCAAGTAATGCGATAAAGCCTTTCGATAACAAGTAAATGGAGGCCCAATCGCTTGATCCAAGAACTTTACGAATTGATATTTCCTTGAGCCGGGTTTCAATGGTGTATGTTGCCATACCCAACAAACCAAGGCACGAAATAACAATCGCAAGGAATGAGATGAAAGAAATTATTTTTGCCAATCCTCCGAAAACCAATTGATACAATTCTTTTATTTCATCGCCCATCAGTTTGTAATTAATAAGCTTGCCGGGATTAACTTTTTCCCAGGCAGCTACCACGCTGGCAATTGCTTCCGGGTTAGCCATTTTCACCTGAATAATTTTGAATTGTTGAGGCCTGTAACGTAAGGCCATTGGTTCAATCTGCTGCATCATCAGGGCGTGATGGAAATTTTTTACCACGCCAATAATCTGAACCGCTACTGTATCCGCATTGTAAAGGGTTTGCCCAATAGCATCAAGTGGTGAGGAGTATCCAAACTCATCAACTGCTTTTTCATTGATGATAATCATTGTTTCGCCCTCAGAAAGTTGTTCCGGAAAGTTTCGGCCTGCCAAAAGCTGTAATTCCAGATTTTCAATAAAATCCTGATCCACGCTGAAATAATCCATTGACCTCGGGTCATTGAGTTCTTTGAAGAATGTGTCACCATAAGTCGTGCCTGCCGCCGGAATATGACTAACAACAGAAACATTTTCAATGTCACTATAACTCAGAAGTTCAGATTTCATATTTCTCCAGGAAGATTCACCTAAGGCCAGACGGACATTGTTTTCATAGTTGAATCCATAGTCAGCATTCATCATGTAATTCATCTGGTTATAAATCAAATGAACCGAAATAATGAAAATTATAGATAAACCAAATTGAACTGCCAGCAATCCTTTACGAAGTCCTACCCGTGAGAGTAGTTTCATCCCGCTGAGATTTTTGAGGGCCTTTATAGGCTGAAATGATGAAAGCAACATTGCGGGTAAAATACCGGCGAGAATGCCCACTGTAATCGCGACAATTACTGAGGCAAAGATGGCCGGGAGATTAATAGTTAAATCCCATTGCAGGATTCTTGAAAAACTCAGGTTTCTGAAAGCGGGTTGAATGAAAATCAGGAGGATGAACGCAAGGGATAATGCAAATAATGAGATCAAAATTGATTCTCCGAGAAATTGCCAGATAATCTGTCTTCGTTTGGCACCGGATACCTTTCTGATTCCAACTTCTTTTGCCCTGTTTAATGCCCGCGCAATAGAGAGATTTGTATAATTAAAACAAGCTGTTAAAATTACTATCAGCGCCAGGCCTCCTAAAAAGTAAACCATTATCATTGGCATTCCGGGTCCGATCTGATTGGCCAGGAATGGCCCCGGGTTAATTTCTGTAATGCTTTGTAAATAGTACCTGAAATTCCGGTCATCATTTTCGCTTCCAAATTTTTGGGATATTTCCCGCAAATAAACATCAACTTCCTGTGGATTTTTGTTTTCAGTAAGCAAAACATAAACCCACCCGGCGGTACAGTTCTTCCAGGAATCTCTGTCTGGTCTTAATTTTTCTTCAGCGATCAAAGTTGGTGTGGTGGAAATGGAAGCCAACGCTTCAAAAATAACATGAGATTTGCTTTGGGTATTCTTCAAAACACCCGTGACTTTGTATTCGCCTAGTTCACCAACTTTAATTAGCTCACCAACCGGATTCTTCTCTTTAAAAAGTTTATTAGCTGCCTGTCGTGTAATTACTACTGAATATGGATTTACAAGGGCTGTTACCGGATTTCCAAATTCAAATTCTAAATCAAGAATTTCGATAATCTCAGGATCGGCAAAGAAACCACCGAGCGGAATGTTTAGATCGTTGTCCGGATCAAATTCAACCCATCCGTTACCAAAGCCTCTTAATAATCTGGCTGATTTTACGATGCCGGTGTAATTTTCAGCCAGCTGATGCCCGACGGGTAATGAAGTTGTGGCGTATTTATTCAACGAAGAAACTTCATTCTTTCTTAAAACCTCTGTATTGATTCGATAAACCCGTTCCTTATTGCGGTTATAAGTATCATAAAGGAGTTGGTCGGTTACCATCATTATGATCACCAGACCAACGGCCAGGCTAATTGACAAGCCAATGATATTGATTATGCTAAATCCCTTATGCCGGATTATTTGTCGCCAGGCAATTTTGAAATAGTTTTGAATCATGAGTTAGAATTTTTTTTTTATTGAACTGTAACTCCCCCAGAAAGCAACTGAATATAAGTTATATAGACACTCCTTTAGCTGGTCAGGTTTCAGGTATTCGGGATTATTTTCAAAAAAAACTTATTTCAATTGATTCAGGTAATGCTCGTAGACCTTTTTGGCCTCCAGAGCTTTTTCAAGCGTTGTAAGTTGAAATGCAATAGTGTCTCCTGGTTTCAATTGAGCTACTTTATCTAAATCTGCTGAAATGATATTGGCAAGGCGCGGATATCCACCGGAGGTTTGGGCATCAGCCATCAGAATTATGGGTGATCCGGAATTGGTTATCTGAATTGTTCCCGGAATAACTGCTGAAGAAATTACTTCCTTATCAGGGTTGAATCCCCTGACAGTTCCTTCAAGCCTGTAGCCCATTCTGTTGGAATTTATTCCAACAACAAATTCATGGTTGAGGAAATGAGAAAGTGTTTCTCCGGAAAAGTAGTTGTATTCGGGTCCCGGTAAGATTCTCGCTACAATTTTACTTTCAAATTTTGATTTCCATGGGAATCTTCTTTCAATTAGACTCCCGCTGGAGATCAACCTTATATTCATGTTTTTAGTTAACAGACTTTGTGGGGTCAGATTTTGAGTTTCGTGTGCTGAGGCGCTGGCACTACCAAGCCATTGCTTTACGTCCAATTTTCCGCTGAAAGAAATATATGTCCGGCAACCTGAATTTAGCTTGCCGAATGACAACGTAGAATTACTAGCAACGCGGTGTGTTTCATACATAGGAATTAATTCTCCATTCAACATGGGTGAAATATCTGCTCCGGTTACCGCAATGGAACAGGAATTGTCAATTTCAATTTGAGGTCCCAGCATTGTAATCTCAAGGAGAGGGTCATTTAAAGGATTTCCAACAAGCCAATTGGCTATTCGTGCTGATGATCTATCCATAAATCCGTTTACGGGAACTCCAAACTTTTGATAACCCGACCGGCCGGCATCCTGCACCATAGAATTTAACCCTGGCCTTATTATGCTTAAAGTAATAATACTATCCATAAAGGGAACTCAAATCAAAATTCCTGTTGTCAACCTCCGTCGCCATATAATAAAACTCATCCTCCGTGATTTCTTTAAATGTTACAAGCATTCCAGGTTCAAAGAGAAAAGGATTCCTATTGCGATTATCAAAAATTCGAATTGGAGTTTTACCGATAATTTGCCAGCCGCCGGGAGCATCTAAAGGATAAATGCCGGTTTGAAATCCGGCAAGGCCGACGGATAATGCCGGAACTTTTAATCTTGGGATTTTTTTTCGGGGTGATTCTAATTTTTCAGGAAGACTACCCATGTAAACAAAACCTGGAAGAAACCCAAGCATGTACACCCGGTAGGAAATAGATAAATGGAGTTGTTTAATTTCATCCCATGAAAGGTTAGTATAACTCATTACCTCCTGCTTATCTAAAGCAAATTCGCTCTCATAACATATTGGAATGGATATTTTTTTTGATTCAGGATGTTGATGTTTAGATATATTAGAATTGAGGTTCTCCGTTAATTTCTTCAACTGTTGAAAGGTAATTCGTTCAGGTTGAAATCCAATTGCAAGAGAACAATAAGCCGGGACAAGAAAAGTTACCCCCGCAATATTGGAATGCTCTATAACTTTGGCCAGTTCAATAACATTTTCATTCACCTGGGGATCAATAACCTGTTCAAAATTAATTAGCAATGCAGAATCACCATAGGGAATGATGGTCATCGGGATGCAAAACTTTTTTTAATGATATTATTTTCAGCGAGTTTGATTGTAATCGCGGTAAGAATTTCAACTGCCTTTGGATTGTCACCGTGGATGCAAATGCTTCTCGCTTTGATAGGAACCAAAGTTCCATCCAAACTTTCAACCGAATTATTTTTTATTATGGAAATAACCTGATCAGCGGCCTGGTTCGGATCGCTGATAATGGAATTTTTCTTGCGCCGCGACATCAACGTTCCATCCGGCTCGTAACGACGGTCTGCGAAAGCTTCCGCGATAAATTCAATGTTCATTTCCTTTGAAATGCTTTCCACCTGACTCCCCGCCAGTCCCATCAGCATAAGTTGATTGTCTATTTCCTTAATTCCTTCAATCACCCATTTGGTTTCCTCATTATTAATTACCATGGAATTGTACAAAGCACCATGCGGCTTTACATAGGTAATCGCGGCTCCCAGGCATTCAGCTAGACCTTTAACCGCTATTATTTGATACTTGATAAGCGCTTTGAGTTCCGCTTTTTGTAAATCCATTTTTCTTCTGCCAAAACCGGGCACATCGGGATAGGAGGGATGCGCGCCTACATTAACACCATTTTTCAGTGCGCCAATAATAGTATTCTCAATGGTTAAAGGATCGCCGCCGTGAAACCCGCAGGCGATACTACAAGAGGTGATATGGGGAAAAATTCCTTCATCATTGCCAATTTTAAATTGGCCAAAGCTCTCACCCATGTCGCAATTAATATCGATTTCTAAATTTTTCAATCAGGTTAAAGTTACAAGAAATTAGTAGCAGATAAAATTCCTTTCAAACCCAGGATAAGGGTAACAATAATCACAAGGATTCCCAGGAAATTAATAACTTTTGAATTGACATACTCACCAATTATCCTTTTATCATTCATCACCCAAACCAGGAAAATGGCAATTATCGGAAGAAGCATTCCATTGGCAACCTGGGCAAAAAGAATAACAGAGGTTGGATTGAAACCCAGTGAAGAAAACACAATACCCGTTACCAGTACAAAGATCCAAATGCTGCGAAAATTCTTTCCTTTCATTGTGCTGTTCCAACCCAAAATCTCTGATGTTGCAAAAGCGGCGGCCAGCGGAGCAGTTATTGAGGATGATAAGCCGGCTGCAAGAAAGCCCACGGCAATAAAATATTCAGACCAATTACCCAATAGGGGAGTGAGCTGGTAGGAAAGATCAGCGATTGAAGTCGCTTTAGCTTCACCCTCAAAAGCTATGGCAGAGGTTATCAGAATAGCCATCGTAATAATACCACCAGCGGTAACGGAGATTAGCGTATCCCAGTAAGAAGTTTTAAGATCTGAGGCGCTTTTCCATTTTTCTTTTACTGTTGAAGCATGTAAAAAAAGATTATAGGGCACCACCGTGGTTCCAATCAATCCAATCACCATCATCAGGGATCCCTCGGGCAACAACGGTGTGAATAAACCTTTCAGCACTTCCCTTAGGTTTGGCTGCAGGAAAACTGCCGATGCCAAAAAAACGATTCCCATAATACTTACCATCAGAATTAATGATCTTTCAATTACTTTATATTTTCCGCTGAACAATAATGAAAATGCGAGGATGCCAATGATGATTACAAGCGGGTTTATTCCCAGGACTGAAATAGATTCTCCATATTTCTGAAATCCCAATGCGGCGCCGGTAATATTACCGGCTTCGTAGGCGGCGTTGCCAATTACGATTGCGCCGATAACAAGAAAATAAGCTCCCCACTTAATAAAAGGTTGCATTACTTTTTGACGGATGGCTTGCCCAACGCCGATACGACCAACGATTCCAAGTCTTGATGCCATCTCCTGAAGAATAAAGGTGGCAAAAATAGAAAAGGCGATTGCCCAGAGCAGGGTGTATCCATAACTGCTGCCTGCGAATGTAGCTGTAGTAACAGTACCAGGTCCAATGAAAGCCGCCGCCACAATTGCACCGGGGCCAATGTTTTTTAATTTCTTGCTTAAAGCGGTCAGAGTAATTTCAGTTTGAGTGGTTTGGAAACATCCATTTTAGGCAAATAATTGCTAATTATAAAAGAATTGGCTGATAAACCCTCAGCGCTTCTATATCTTACCGCGCCACTTTTTCTTTTCTGAAATTTCCTTTTTCTTTTGAAGTCGCTTTTCTCTGGACGTTTTCGATGGTTTTGTAGATTTTCTTGCTTTGGGCTTCTTAAGAGTTTTATCAATTAAATCAAGAAACTTTTGAATAACCAATTCTTTATTTTGAACCTGAGACCGCTTTTCCTGGCAAGAAAGAATCAAACTCCCATCTTTAGTTATTTTGTTTGCCAATTTTCTCAAAAGAATTCCTCTTTCTTCCTCAGAAAGAATTTCAGAATTTTGAATGCTGAATCTAAGAGTAACTTTTGTATTGACTTTGTTTACGTTTTGCCCCCCTGGACCACTTGACCGGGCTGATGTAAATGTTAGCTCTTTTTGCAATAATGCAAATTTTGATTTACTTACAGAAGCCATTAATGCGAAGGTAGTAATTTTTGGAATTCAGTTCGCTTAATGACTACCGGACTATCGAGGTGCAATACTTCTAACTACCTTGAAAGGCAATAAAAATATTTCCCTGATCAGTTTAAAAATACCTTCCACTGCAAATCCAAGTATTCTAAATGGAAGAAGTAATAACCAAATGATTGGATAAAGTAAAATCAAAAGAATGGCAATAGGCCAGCAAATGATGAAGAGAATCCACCATAACACAAGTGCAATAAAAATCCGCATCTAAATAAAGTTTAAAATCTCCCGTGCAAATTCCAAACCAGTTTGTAAAACCTTTGAGTTTCCGTCCTGGGTTAATTTTTGGCTGCAAGAAACAATTAATTCCGCGCAATTGATTGTTCACGAACGAACATTCATCGTTCAACAATTTTGCCATCCGGGTATTTGGCGAATCTTCCTTTTTCCCTGGCATGAACGTGTTCATTGCCAGGCCAGGGCCAACCTCCAAATTGTGTTTGCTGATACTCCTGGAATGCTTGCTGAATTTCAGCTTGCGTATTCATTACAAACGGACCATACTGAACCACCGGCTCACCGATTGGCTTTCCCTGAAGTAGCAGGAACCAAGACTCTACATTCCCATTCAAAATTTCAACTTCCTTGTCACCAAATAATTCTATTGCGTTGTAGGAATCGAATTCCTGTCCAGCGATATTCACAGTTTTACCAGAGTAGAAATAAATCGTTCGGTTTACTGCGGCTGAGGCGGGTGGCAAGATAAATTTTGCTCCGGTATTCATGCGGATCAACCAAATTGCAACCTCGTTATTCAAAGCGGCTGCCCAGCTATCCGGAGTGGGTGGGGGAGCCTGCACGCCTGCTATTTTTCCTGCCACAACTTTCACCCGGGTTTCCAATCCGTTCGAATCTTTGTGATTATAGTTTGGGATGTCTTCGTTCCAAAGCATGCTGAAATAGGGATCAGTTAACTTTTTGGCCTTTGGCAGATTAAGCCAAATCTGAAAGAGTTCCATGGTGTTCTTATCGTCTTCCCGAAGCAAGGGAAACATTTCGCAATGCTGAACACCTCTGCCCGCAGTCATCCATTGTACATCACCGTTGCCAAACCTGCCCGCGGCGCCCAAAGAATCGGAATGATCAATATGTCCCTTGGTGGCGATGGTTACTGTTTCAAATCCGCGGTGAGGATGGGCAGGGAAGCCCGGAACGTTCTGACCGTGGTACATTCTCCAACCATCTTTAATGGTAAAATCCTGCCCTATATTTCGGCCCGCCAGGGAAGCTTTTGGTCCCATTTGTTCATTCCCTTCAGGATAAAAATCCTCATGGTGCACACAAAACAGAAAAGGATCCTGGGTTTCCCAAGGAAATCCCAAAGGTTTTATATTCTTTATTGAGGTACTGTCCATTTGAATTACTTTTTAAAAAGTTTAACAAGCGTCAACCTGATTTTGTTCTCAATTTATGATTTGATATTACATCATGTTGTAAAATTGATTAATTTACCCTGATTAACCCATCCACGATGCCGAATTTAGTATTTATTGTTGAAGACAACCCTGCCCAGCAACGTATCCTCAGGGAACATTTTGAGCAGAGCCTTGGGAATTACGTAGTAAAGACATTTGATACTCCCCAGGATATGATGTCAAATATCCACCTTAAGCCGTTTGCAATCGTGTTGGATCATTTTTTTGGTGAGAAAAGTCAAAATACCGGTGTCGAATATTTGAGAGAACTCCGATCAATAAGGAATAAGACTCCTGTCATTTACTACACAACATTGGATGACGACAAGGTAAGAAAAGAGGTACTTGACTTAGGTGCCGAGGCATATATTATTAAGAACTCCGCTTCTTTGGTAAGACTAAGAACTACACTTGATTTACTGCATGAGAAAGTTTCTAAAAAAGGATTTTTCAAAAAATTATTTGGTTAATTCTTCTTATTGATAATAATTGTAAAAGTACTGCCTTTTCCTTCAAGGCTGTCCACTACAATTTCACCATTAACCTTTTCAAGATACTCCTTACACAGACCTATGCCGAGTCCTGTCCCTTTTTCATTTTCGGTACCAGTTGTACTTAGAATTAATTCCGGGGCGCATAGATTCCTGAGAATTTCATCATTCATTCCAACTCCTTGATCTTTAACCCTAATCAAAATAGTATCATTCTCATAATCAACTTCTACTCTTACGGAAGTATTCTCCCTGGAAAATTTAATGGCATTAGCTACCAGATTACGGATTACGAAGTAGAGAATATTTCTGTCTGAATTTATGACGGTTTCATTTGTTAAGTTATGACCAAGTTGGATGCCTTTATTACCGGCAATTGTCTGATAGAGCCCTGTAATTTCATCCAGTAACTGCCTAAGATCAAATTTTTCGATTTTAATTTCTACGCCTTTAATCTGATTTTTGGTCCAGAATAAAATGTTTTCAACCAATAAACTTGTCTTATGCAAATCAGCTTCAATAATTTTTGTGAAATTATCAAACTCTTCTCGCTGCAACGCGCCCTTGTTATATATATTTAAAATCCCCTGTAAGGAATTTAAAGGACTCTTTACATCATGAGACATAACCGACAGCAGCCGGTCTTTAACTGAGTTAGAAGTTACCAGTTCTATTGTTCTGTTTGAAACCATTCTCTCCAGTTCCCTGTTTGAAACTTCCAGTCTCCGGTAAGCCTGTGCATAATGCCGGCCAAGAAGGTATACCTGAAATAGTAGGAATACCAGTACACCTGCCTCCACCAGAAATTCGAATTCAATATTGTATTGAGTGAAAACCGAGTTCTGAATAATTTCAATCAGAATAAAAGGAAAGGAAGCAATAATGCCAAAGCAAATTATCCGTGCATCTTTATTTCCACTACGCCATGCTTTTATAACCGAATAAATGGCATAGACAAAAGCAAACAACAACAAAAGGTGTACGATTTCCAGCAGCATACCATATACATAATGGGGTGTAAAGATTACCGGTATGCAAAGTATAATGCCCGTAACCAGGAATGTCTGTTGAATACGCTTTGAGGCAGCGGTTGGGAAAAGATAATAAATGTAAGATGGAAATAATATTAGCATTCCATAAACGCTGGCGAACTCAATTTTTTTCCATACTTCCCAATGCACGGAAGGATATAGATTCGGCAAAAGGAATGAGCCACCGTGGACTATCAATGCCCTGATGGCAACACCAAAACAAATCAATGCCAGAAAGAGGTATGGCTTTCGATGGGTATTGAGAAAAAAGAGCATCAGTTGATAAATGCACATGGCAATTAAACTGCCGGAAAAAAAATTTTCAATGCCGTTATTGCGATTATTTCTGTCGAAAATGGCACTTGATCGTCCAACTCTCGGAGGGGATGGAATCCCGCTTGTATAATAGGTAAAGTTAGCTACCTGTACCACCAGGGTAACCACTTCCGCTTTATCCGGCAAAGGAACAGCGGTTCCCATTAGCTGCGGCGTATAATAATTTTTGTCTGAATTAACGATCCCTGTTTCGGCAACCAGAATATCATTCACCCATATTTTAGCGGAAGAATTTATTATTGGAAAGTAAACCGACAATCCAAATTGATTGGGCGGAAGTTTAATTTGAAACCGGTATGTTCCATAGCCAAGTGTTTTGTAATCTCCCTGCCTGTTCCACACGCCGGGAACATGAATGAAGTCAGGTCTTAAAGACGGATTAAAATCACCCGGCTCTAACAATTGATTCCAATAAAACTCCCAATCACCTGATAGTTTTGTTTCCGGGTTTGTCAAAAAATCATGATGTGATAAATCAAGCCAGGCCTGTCCGCGTAAAGGGATGGAATTAATCAGCATTAAAACGATAAAGGCTGTCAAAGGAATTAGCCGCATGAAGGTCCGGGGAAACTAATCAGCTAAAATACGGGAATTAACAGAAAATGTTAGAGTCGGAATGGCCATAAATAAAAAAACCGGCATTTGCCGGCTTTAATTACATAAAAGTAACTTCTAATTGCGGACACAGGTCCAGTCCTGTCCGGAAGTATTGTAAAGTGTCTGCTCAAAAGTTTGGACTTCAACAATGGTACCGCAATATTCTGAAGAAACTTGTGTCGTTGTTTCAGTACAAGTTGTGCAGGTATTAAGAATGTCATCAGCTTTGCATGATGCCAGCCATACGAGTCCAAACACAATTGCAGTTTTAACAAGTAAATTCACTCTTTTCATGGATTGAGGATTTAGTTTGGAAATAAAATATTTAATAAAATGCCAAAATAACAAAATATTGTAATTAGTTATTTTTTTTGAATACAATTATCAATACGACTGTCAAGATAACTGTAACCTCTCTGTATTCAGAAAAGCGATAAATAATTAGGTTGAACTTAAAACTTGGATCTTTTAAACATCCCATCAAAAACAGCCATTATTGATCAAAATCAGCTTTATACCTATGAAAAATCATATAAAGATTAGAATGAATCTGGTCCTAAATATTTTTCATTAGGAATTATTGAATAACATTAATCACTAAGCGGGCTAAAACGAAATCCTACTTCGCATAAGACACTGCCCGTTTCTCCCGGATCACTGTCACCTTTATCTGCCCGGGATACTGCATTTCATTTTCAATTTTTTGACTTATTTCAAAAGAAAGCATTTCCGCTTTTTGATCATTTACGTTTTCCGCATCAACTAAAACCCTCAACTCTCTTCCGGCCTGAATGGCATAGCATTTATGTACACCATCAAAGCTTAATGCAAGTGCTTCCAAATCTTTTAGTCTCTTTATATAAGATTCCATGACCTCCCTTCGGGCACCTGGCCTTGAACCCGAAATGGCATCACAAGCTTGTATGATAGGAGAAACCAGGGTGGTCATTTCGATCTCGTCATGGTGAGCTCCAATTGCATTACAAATAGCAGGGTGTTCATTATATTTTTGGGCAATCTCCATTCCCAGAATTGCATGAGGTTTTTCCGATTCTTCCGGCCAAACCTTTCCAATATCATGAAGCAAGCCTGCTCTCTTCGCCTGCTTGGGATTCAAACCAAGCTCGGTTGCCATTATTGCACACAGGTTCGCAACTTCCCTGGAATGTTGCAGCAAATTTTGTCCATAAGACGATCGGAATCTCATTCTGCCAACCATTTTGATTAATTCAGGATGCAATCCATGAATCCCCAGGTCAATTACGGTGCGTTCCCCAATTTCCACTATCTCCTCTTCAATATTCTTCTGGGTTTTAGCAACGATCTCTTCAATTCTTGCCGGGTGAATTCTTCCGTCCGCAACCAGCCTGTGCAGGGATAATCTCGCGATTTCGCGCCTAACAGGATCAAAGCCTGAAATTATTATTGCTTCAGGAGTATCATCCACGATAATCTCAACTCCCGTGGCAGCTTCAATGGCCCGGATATTTCTACCTTCGCGGCCAATTATTTTTCCCTTAATGTCATCGCTATCAATGTTGAAAACAGAAACGCAATTTTCAATGGCATGCTCTGTGGCTGTTCGTTGGATAGTTTCAATGACAAGTTTTTTCGCCTGCTTGGTAGCAGTTAGTTTTGCTTCGTCTACAATCTCTTTAATTTTTGAAGAGGCTTTTGCTTTAGTTTCTTCCACAAGCGATTCCATCAATTGTTCTCTCGCCTGATCGGCAGTCAGGTTTGAAATCTTTTCAAGAATACTCACTTTCTGCTGATGGAATTTGTCAAGTTCATCTTTCCTTCTTTTAACGATATCCAGCTGTTCATTAAGTTCATCCTTTTGACGATCCAAATCTCCTTCTTTTCGTTTCATATCCTCAAACTGCTTTGAAATACTTGCCTCCCGTTGTTTGATTTTGGATTCATTGCTAAGAATGAGGTTCTTCCTTTTTCGGGCTTCTTCCTCAAAATCTTCTTTCATTTTGAGAAACTTTTCCTTCGCTTCCAGAATTCTATTATTCTTAAGCGTTTCTGCATTAATTTCAGCTTCCCTGATAATAATTTCGGCTTTTTCTAATGCTTTTTTTTCCTCCTGTTGAAATTTCTTACTGAAAATCAACCACCCAAGTCCGATACCAACTACAAGGGCACCGGCGGAGGCAATAATTATCATGATTTCAGACATAATCCCGTCACGTTTATTTTTGACGATAGTCGGGATGTATAAAAGCCAGGTGAAGGGCTATACTGATGTGGAGTATTATTTAAAGAACCTGAGATACAAGCTGGTTTATTTCATCGACTTTCTGCAAAACACCATCGTCGGCTCCCGAAATGTTGTTTTCCAGGTTTAGTAAATCCACCAGGCTATCAAAAGCTACCATAGCCAGTAAATCTTGTTTATCTTCTAATCCAAATTGCTCTTTATATTTCTTCAATCTTTCGTTAATGACTTTCCCGGCATTCCGCACTTTTTCTTCATCTTCGGGTCGAACCTTCATAGGATATTCCCTGTCGGCAATTTTTATTTTAACGGAAAGTTGCTCCATTCGGATTATTTTATCTACTCAAGTGCGATATGCACTTATCGATCTCTTTAATATACAAATCAATATTCTTCTTCAACTCAGCAGCTTTTACATCATCAACTGCTATCGAATCCACAATTTTACTAATATTAATCTTATTTTGAAAATCTCCTATCTGTTGTTCTTTTTTCAGTATAGTCCGGCCTAAGGTGTCATTTTCTCCTTTTACCTGAATTATCTCTTCTTTTAGCTTCTTATACTCCCCTACCAGAAGCCTTACTTTGCGCTCCAGGGAGAATAATTGATTTTGCAGTCTTTCTTGGCTCATTATTTTCGAATTATAGCACCTAATTCAGTTTCAAACGTATTCATTAACCTTTTCATGGTTTTATCAATGACTTTATCAGTCAAAGTTTTCTTCTTATCCTGAAGAATGAAGCTTATGGCCAGAGCTTTCTTATTTTTTCCAATGTTTTCTCCTTCATATAAATCGAAAACATTCATTTCTTTAATTAAGAAGGTCTCCTGCTTCTGAGCCAGCCTCCGGATTTCTTCGAATGAAACTTCTTTATCTAAAACCAAAGATAAGTCTCTTCGCACTTCCGGAAACCGGGTCACTTCTTCGTACACGATATTATCATTTGAGATTTTTAAAAGCAAGTCCCAATCCAATTCTGAGTAAAATATTTCTTTAGAAATATCAAACAATTTTAAAATTCTTGGATTAATCCTACCTGCTATTCCAATATCTCTGTCTCCAACCTTAAGCGAACATCCAAAGGAGAAAATACTTTGTCGGGATGGAGATTGAGTTATGATTTCGCCACATAATGAATCAACAACCAGCTGCGATGCGCCAATAATATCATGGAAGATTACCGGGGAATCTTTGCGGATCCAGTTTTCTTTCTCTCGTAGCCCGGTAATGAACAATCCAATACATTGCTTCTCCTTGTAACCCCCGGCTTTCTTGTGATAAATCTTTCCAAATTCAAAAAATTTCAAATCTGTTTGCCTCCTGTTAATATTATAGGCCATTACTTCCAGTCCCGAGAAAAGCAAACTTTGACGCATTACTCCAAGGTCTTCACTTAGCTTATTTATTATAGCCACATTGGCGGAGGTATCAATTTCATCTACTGATTCAGCATAATCCGGCTTGGTTAATGAATTGGTCAGGATTTCATAGAAACCATTTGCTGCCAGTAATTTACTGGTTCGGGAAAGAATATTAATGGGATCTTTTTGGGGAAATTCCGCCAGAGATTCAGCGCTTACTTTGGGAGGTATTTTAATATTATTGAGTCCATAAATTCGAAGGATTTCCTCGATAACATCGGCTTCACGGGTTACGTCATACCTGTAGGGAGGAACAATAGCGGTAAATCCATCGTGGGTTTTATTTTCAATTTTGATATCAAGGCTTTCAAGAATTGAGAAAATATTTTCACGATCAATAGTTATTCCGATCAGCCTGTCGACATTTTTATAAGTTATTTCAACTTCGCGGTCTGGAATTTGGCTTGGATATTCATCTACTATTTCAGAGGAAATCTGCCCTCCGGCAATTTCCTTGATAAGCATGGTTGCCCGCTTCAATGCATAAACGGTAAGATTGGGATCAGTTCCCCGCTCGAACCTGAAGGCTGCATCTGTTTTCAAGCCATGCTGCTGACTTGTTTTGCGGATAGAATCCGGGGAAAAGTAGGCGGATTCAAGGAAAATATTTACAGTCTCTTTTGTAATTCCGGAACCTGCCCCGCCAAAAACGCCCGCAATACACATTCCGCCATTTGAATCGCAAATCATCAGGTTATCTGCTGATAAGGTTCGCTCTACTTCATCCAACGTTGTGAATTTAGTGCCATTGGCAAGAGTTTGTACGATGACCCTGCCATTTGCAATCTTATCCGCATCAAAAGCATGGAGTGGCTGACCGGTTTCATTCAACACATAATTGGTAATATCAACAATGTTATTTATGGGGGAAAGGCCAATCGATTCAAGTTTGTTTTGAAGCCACCGTGGCGACGTCTGAACGTTTATTCCTGTTATTGATATGCCTGAATATCTCGGACATGCATTTTTATCTCTTATTTCTACAGAAATATTCATAATATTTCTTTCAACCTTAAATTGATCTACAGATGGCCATTCCAACTTTCTTCTCAAAAAAGCTTTTAAATCACGAGCTACTCCGATATGTGAAGTAGCATCGCCCCGGTTCGGCGTTAAGCCAATTTCAAAGACAATATCATTTTCTATTTCAAAATAATGGGTGACTTCAGACCCATTAGGCAGATCTGTTTTCATTTCAATAACACCCTGATGATCAGCTCCCAGACCTATTTCATCCTCGGCACAAATCATTCCTTCGGAAAACTCGCCCCTGATTTTAGTTCTTTTGATTTCAAATGGTTCCGCGTTGATTGGATAAATCACCGTTCCAACCGGTGCTACAACGACCTTTTGGCCCTTAGCTACGTTGGGCGCTCCACAAACAATTTGCACGGGCTTACCCGCACCGATATCCACAGTGGTTAATGAAAGTCTGTCGGCCTCCGGATGCTGAACACAGGTAAGAACTTCTCCCACAACCAGTCCCTTTAATCCTCCTTTAATGGATTCGAAAATTTCTATTCCCTCTACTTCAAGTCCGGTCATAGTTAAAATATCTGCTAACTGTTCAGGGGTTTCTTCCAGGAAGATATATTGCTTTAACCAGTTAAGGGAAATCCTCATGAATCAGGGTGGTGTGGAATTGAAAATTTAAAGGCTCAAAAATAAGATATTTATGCGGCTTGGTTGATAGCGTAAATCTTAATTTTCGTAATATTTCTTTTCGCCGGCTTCAATTGCTACCGAAAGCAAGTTTTCAGGAGGAGGAAATGGGCAACTGTACTCTTCGGAATACGCACAATACGGATTGTAGGCAAGATTGAAATCAAGTGCGACAATGTTCCCATTGGGCTTGTCAGCTTCCAGGTAACGACCTGCACCGTAGGTTTGGTTGGCGCTGGTTTCATCAGCAAAGGGTATAAACAATTTATTCTGAAAGGGTTTTTCCATTTCAAGAAGAAGCAGCTTGTTCATTTGACCCTCTAACTCAAATTCCGCGTAGCCGTATTCTTTGTATTTCTTGGTGGCTCCATCACTGGTGGCCAGTGTAATCAATTGCGGACTTGCAATTTTGGTAAATTTAGCATCGATCACATAATCAGGATCGGGAGGATAATACTTCAATTCGGTAAAGACCAATGAATCCTTGAATGGAGATTCCTTATCCGACTTAAAAAGGAGATCCTTATTTGCTCTCTCGGTTGCAATCCTGTCAAGAAATTCTTCCCTGGTTTCACCATTGTCAAAGGAGTTGAAGAGAATCAATAAAACAACAATAAGAATTACAAAATAGAAAATCTTATTCCGGGTCATCTAAAGCATGCTTTGATCTGCGAAACTAAAATAGCCATTATCAGTGAAAATAATGTGATCCAGAATTGGCAGATCCAAAAATGCACCGGCATTTTTAAGCTTCTGGGTTAATGCAATGTCTGACTGGCTGGGCTTGAGATTTCCTGACGGGTGGTTATGAACAAGGATCACCGATGAAGCAAGATACTCCAGCGCAGTCTTATAAATCATTTTAGGATCTGCAACAGTTCCGGAAACACCGCCGGAGCTTACCTGGAATTTTTTCATCACCGCATTTCTGCGGTTTAGTAAAATTATCCAGAACTGTTCGTGGTTCAAATCCAGAAGAACCGGCTTCATAAGACGGTAAATATCCGAAGAGCAGGAAATTTGATCCAGTTTCTCCGGCTCCTGTTCTTTTCTCCTCCTTCCCAGTTCCAGGGCGCTCACTATGCTTATTGCTTTAGCCTCGCCGATCCCCTTAAATTTCATCAAATCTTTTACTGAAAGCCTGGCCAGACCATTGAGATTATTATCGGTACTGTTCAGAACAAGTTTGGCCAAATCAACTGCACTTAAAGCTCGACTTCCTGATCCAAGCAAAATGGCAAGAAGTTCCGCATCACTTAAGTGCGTTTTGCCTTTCAACAACAACTTTTCTCTGGGCCGGTCTTCTTCAGCCCACGTCTTAATACCCAGGTAAGGTTTTTCATACAGTTTATCCATAGATAAGGCAATAAAGAACAATAAAAAACCCCGCGGATTTTCTCCGGCAGGGCTAGTTTTTGTTAAGTTAAGTTAGAATTTATTTAAGGCTGTTGACGTACTTCTTCAATTTAGATTTATTGTTTCCAGCCTTATTTTTATGAATTAAGTTCTTCTTCGCTAATTTGTCAAGCATTGAGGTTACTTTCTTAAGCAATTCTTCCGCTTCGTCTTTTTTTGTTGTTGTCCTTAGCTTTTTTATTGCTGTACGGGCAGACTTCATCTCATATTTGTTTTGAGTATTTTTCTTCTCGGTCTGCCGTATTCTTTTTAGCGCTGATTTATGGTTAGCCATAATTAGTTATCCCGTAAATTAATTTTAAGGTTGCAAATGTACCAGTATTTATTGATTTTTACAAAATCTGACTTTCAGATAGATTCCTAAACCCCTTAACACATCAATATTTATGAAAAAAGGGGTTTTCTTTTTGATTTTATTCAGTGCTGCCATCAGTAGTTTTCGATGGGGATTTTTCGCTCATCAGCGAATCAACCAACTTGCAGTTTTTACTCTTCCGCCTCCTTTAAACCAGTTTTATAAGGCACACATTAAATACCTCAGTGATAATGCTGTAAATCCGGATATGCGACGTTATGCCATTAAGGAGGAGGCGCCAAGGCATTATATCGACCTTGATATTTATCCTGACTCAACTATTGAATTTTTGCAACAGAATTGGTACCGCGTTACGGAGAAGATCCCGGCAGATAGTCTCAATGAGTATGGAATCGTTCCATGGCATATTGTTACTATGTATCATCGGCTAAAAGATGCTTTTTTGCAAAAGGATCCTGCCCGAATCCTAAAGCTCTCGGCAGAAATCGGACATTACATCGGTGATGCCAATGTTCCGCTTCATACCACAGAAAACTATAATGGACAATTAACCAATCAGAGAGGAATTCATGGGTTTTGGGAATCCAGGTTGCCTGAATTATTTTTCGAGGACTATACGTTCTTTGTGGGTAAAGCTGAGTATATAGAATCTCCATTGCGGGAGGCCTGGAAGGCAGTGCTTAGTGGTCATCAAGCTCTTGATTCAGTTTTGCGATTTGAGAAAGAATTGAGTAATAAATTTCCGGCAGACAAGAAATATACGTATGAAGAAAGGGGAAATTCTTTCGTTCGGACCTATTCAAGAGAATATGCCACTGCTTATCATGAGATGCTTTCCGGGATGGTGGAAAGGCGCATGCGGGCATCGGTTAAAATGGTTGGTGATTTTTGGTATACCTGCTGGGTTCATGCAGGGCAGCCTGACATGTCAGAATTTATAGAGTTTGATTTCTCTGAATGGGAGAAGGAGAATCAAAGAAAGGAAAGAGAAGGCTGGTTGAATAAGATTTTCAATGCCAGGGAAGAAGGAGGATAGAACAGGAGATTATTTTAGCTTACGGTACTTAATTCTGTGCGGTTCAATATCACCAAGTCGCTTTTTCTTATTTTCTTCGTAATCGCTGAAGTTACCTTCAAACCAACGCACTTTGGAGTCACCTTCGAAAGCGAGGATGTGGGTGCAAATTCGGTCAAGGAACCACCGGTCGTGACTAATTATAACAGCACATCCGGCAAAATTCTCCAGGGCATCTTCTAAAGCGCGAAGGGTATTGACATCAAGGTCATTTGTAGGCTCATCAAGCAATAGCAAGTTTGCTCCTTTCTTTATGGTTAAGGCAAGATGTACCCTGTTTCGTTCGCCGCCGGATAATACCCCCACCTTCTTTTCCTGGTCCGGGCCGGTGAAATTGAATTTACTTACATAAGCCCTTGAGTTCATCTCCCTGGTTCCTAATTTGATAATATCGTTCCCGTCAGAGATGGTTTCCCAAACTGTCTTATTGGGGTCGATCTCTGCATGTTCCTGATCAACATATCCGATTTGCACTGTGGGTCCAAGATCGAATGATCCGCTATCAGGTTTTACGCTTCCGGTTATCATTTTAAAAAGCGTAGTTTTACCGGCACCGTTTGGGCCAATAACACCCACAATGCCTCCTTGTGGCAGTGAGAAATTCAAATCATCAAACAACAACTTATCGTCAAAGGCTTTCGCCACTTTTTTTGCTTCAATAACTTTATTTCCCAATCGTTGCCCGGGTGGAATGAATAACTCAAGCTTTTCCTCCTTCTGTTTTCCTTCTTCTCCGAGCAATTTTTCATAGGCATTCAAACGGGCTTTACCTTTAGCCTGCCGGGCTTTGGGAGACATTCGTACCCATTCCAGTTCCCGCTCCAGAGTTCGTCTTCTTTTGGATTCTGATTTCTCTTCTTTCTCCAGCCGACTCTGTTTCTGCTCTAACCATGAGGTGTAATTACCTTTCCAGGGAATTCCTTCACCACGATCCAATTCTAAGATCCATCCTGCAGCATTATCCAGAAAATAACGATCGTGTGTAACAGCAATAACAGTTCCTTTGTATTGTTTTAAGTGCTGCTCAAGCCAAAGTACAGATTCGGCATCCAGGTGGTTGGTAGGTTCATCAAGAAGCAAGACATCAGGTTCCTGAAGCAACAGTCGACACAAAGCCACTCTTCTTTTTTCACCTCCTGAAAGATGTTCAACATTTTCTTCTCCTGATGGAGTTCTTAATGCATCCATTGCCTTCTCAAGCCGGTTATCCAGTTCCCACGCGTCAACCGCGTCAAGCTTTTCCTGAACTTCCGCCTGCTTGTCAATTAGTTTTTGCATTTTATCTGGATTCTCCATCACCGCGGGATCTGCAAACTTCTCGTTAATCGATTCAAACTCCTTTAACAAAGAAACTACTTCCGAAACACCCTCCTCCACAACCTCTCTGACGTTTTTTTTCGGATCCAATTTTGGTTCCTGTTCAAGCATTCCGATAGTGTATCCCGGACTAAATACAACTTCGCCATGATAATCCTTGTCCACTCCTGCAATTATTCTAAGCAGTGAGCTTTTACCTGAACCATTCAATCCCAAAACACCGATTTTAGCTCCATAAAAAAAGCTGAGGTAAATGTCTTTCAGTACCTGCTTTTTCGGTGGATATATTTTGCCCACGCCTGTCATTGAAAAAATTATCTTTTCTTCACTCATCCGAATAGGGTCATTTATGCTTGTGAGAGGACTTTTAAAATTTCGTCGCAATATAGATAACAAAAAGCAGGTTTTGCCGTATGAAAGGCTGAAAATTAATATTTGGTTCAGGTTCTTAAAAAATGATATTAGAGTTTGATTTGTTTAATTAAATTCTATTTTTGCACGATAAAATAAGGCTATTAACAAGAAGGAAAAATGTACTGGACTTTAGAATTAGCTTCCTATCTGGAGGATGCTCCCTGGCCGGCCACTAAAGATGAATTAATTGATTATTCCATCCGATCGGGAGCGCCTCTCGAAGTTGTGGAGAATTTACAGGAATTAGAGGATGATGGCCAGCCTTATGAATCTATCGAGGAAATTTGGCCCGATTATCCAACTAAAGAAGATTTCTTTTTTAACGAAGACGAATACTGATTGATAAATTAAAAAGATTGTGAGGCATCTTCATTATTGGAGATGCTTTTTTTATTTGTGGGTCAAGAAAGCTTCGGCAATACGCAAATCATCCTTGGTCGTTATCTTAATGTTCGAATAACTACCTTCAATTAAATTTACTGGCATTCCTGCAGTTTCATAAACTGTGGCATCATCAGTAAAAAAATCTTGCTCATGAATTTCATACGCTTTTTGTATTAGATTGATTGGGAAGGTCTGGGGTGTTTGTATTACCACAAAATCATTCCTGTTCATTACCTGAGAATTATTGCCAACTACCTTCCGGATGGATTCACGGATGGAAACAGAGGCAATTGCAGATCCCTTTGATTTTGCAATTAAAAAAGAAGAACTGATTACCTCCTGTGGCACGCAGGGCCTTACTCCATCATGAATAGCAACCAACCCATCTTCCTTGATAATTTCCAGCCCTTTCTTCACCGATTGAAACCGAGTGGCACCGCCTTCTTTAATTATATGCGGTGTCGAGAAAGAATTTTCTACACAGATCTTTCTCCAATTGTCAATTTGATCGGCAGGTAGGATCAATATGAAAATCAAATCCTGGGAGTATTTGAGAAATGCCTCAAACGTGTGGATTAGAATTGGTTTGCCGGCTATTGAGATAAATTGCTTAGGAACGTCAGAACCCATTCTGCTTCCATAGCCGCCTGCCACAATTAGTACATATTTTTTCAGGCCGGCCATACCGGAATTATATTATCAACATTGCATCACCGTAGGCAAAGAACTTATACTTCTGCTTAATGGCTAATTTATAAGCATCCATCACAAGATTATATCCACCAAAAGCACAAGCCATCATAAGCAGCGTAGATTCAGGCATATGGAAATTAGTTAAAAGAACATTACAGATCTTAAATTCATAGGGTGGGAAAATAAATTTGTCTGTCCAACCCCCATTCTCCTTTAATTTGTTTGAAGCAGACACAGATGACTCCAGAGCCCTCATGGCTGTTGTTCCCACTGCTATTATCCGCTTCTTGTCTGCCAGGGCAGTATTAACCAGGTCAACAGTTGGCTGCTTTACCTCAAAATTCTCAGAATCCATTTTGTGCTTGGTAAGATCTTCTACATCCACGGGACGGAAAGTACCCAATCCAATGTGCAGAGTTACGGGCGTAATTTTAACACCCTTGATCTCAAGTCTCTTCATAATTTGCTTTGTGAAATGCAGACCCGAGTTGGGTGCGGCAACAGCACCAACATTTTTCGCGAAGATGGTTTGATACCGTTCCCGATCTGATGGTTCGGCTGGTCGCTTTATATATTTAGGTAAAGGAGTTTCTCCCAGTTCATCTATGGCCTTATAGAAGTCTTCATCTTCTCCATCATATAAGAACCGGATAGTTCTTCCGCGTGAAGTAGTGTTGTCAATTACCTCAGCCACAAGGTCACCTTCACCAAAATACAGCTTGTTGCCAACCCTGATCTTCCTGGCCGGATCAACTAAAACATCCCAAAGATGCATGCTCTTATTTAGCTCCCTGAGAAGAAATACTTCAATTTTTGCACCTGTTTTCTCTTTGTTGCCGTATAACCTTGCAGGGAAAACTTTGGTGTCATTAATCACCATTACATCATCCTCATCAAAATAACTGACAATGTCTTTAAAGGTTTTGTGTTCTATTTCTTTGGTTTTACGGTTGATTACCATCAACCTGGATTCATCCCGATTTTCAGCCGGATATAATGCGATTAAACCAGAAGGCAGATCAAATTTGAATTCGGATAGTTTCATATTTAATATTACGGTATTAAATGAATAATAAGGATAGCCTAACTTTAGGGGTAGCAAAAGTAAGGATAATTTTGAATTTTTAGTGTAATACGGGAATAAAGTAAAATTAAATGAAGAGTGTTGTACTTTTAAAGTTGATTGTGGAGAGTTTCAGGTTTGCCTGGAGTGCCCTCATGATGAATCTGTTTAGAACCGTATTGTCTCTTCTCGGTGTTACAGTTGGCATTTTTGCCATTATTTCAGTTTTTACCGTTGTTGATTCCCTGGAGTCAAGTATCCGGAGCAGCTTCAATTTCTTGGGCGATAAAGTAATAAGGGTTGAAAAGTGGCCATTTGGGTTGGGGGGAGAATACCCTTGGTGGAAATACATGCGTCGCCCTCTGGCCACTTATCAGGATTATGAATTTCTTCATACCAATCTTTCCAATTATTCGGCGATGACGATATCCTCGGCAAGAGGAGGTCAAACTGTTAAGAGGGAAAGTAACAGCATTAACGCTGTAACAATTCTGGGTGTTTCCCAAGGCTACTCAGATGTATATGAAGTACCGGTGGAAAAAGGAAGGTATTTCACCTATCAGGAATTGATAAATGGCAGAAATGTTTGTGTGGTAGGAGCTAATCTTGTTGACGCATTATTTCCAAATGAAGAACCCATTGGAAAAACTATCAAAATTCGTGGGTTAAATCATTTTGTTATTGGCGTTCTTGAGCGGGAAGGGGAATCATTCCTGGGTGGTTTGCCCACCAATGATGACAACTGTTATATTCCTTATGCAGACTGGTCAAAGATGTATTATAGCGGCAGCCGGTTTGGCGGAGGAGCCACCATTGCCATTAAGGGTAGGGAAACCGATATTGGACTGGTTGAACTTGAAAATGAAGTAACAGGCCTGATGCGCCGGAAGAGAGGTCTTAAGCCCAGGGAAGAAGATGATTTCGCAATTAACAGACCGGAAGCCCTGCAAAGTTTTATTGGCTCTACATTTGATATAATAACAGTAGCAGGCTGGATAATTGGAGGTTTCTCAATCCTGGTGGGTGGTTTTGGAATAGCGAATATAATGTTCGTATCAGTAAAGGAACGCACACACATTATTGGAATTCAAAAATCATTGGGAGCCAAGAATTACTTTATTTTATTTCAGTTCTTATTTGAAGCTATCTTCTTAAGTGTTATCGGTGGTGGCTTCGGATTACTACTCGTTTATTTTCTTTCTTTCATGTCCCTGGGATCGCTGGAACTTTCACTTTCTATTAGAAATGTAGCGATAGGTCTTGGCGTCTCAAGTATCATTGGAACTGTAGCCGGTATTGTACCTGCTGCCTTGGCAGCGAGATTAGATCCAGTGGAAGCCATCAGGATGCAATAATCTTTCATGAATTAGGTTCGAAATCATAAAAAAAAGGATGGCACGCCATCCTTTTAATTCAACTTAAGATATTATTTGTTTACTCAGACTAAGCTGATACAGGCTCGTTGACTCCTTCACCCTTAATTTTGCCTTTAATTTTTGATTCCAACTCTTCCATTAATTCGGGGTTGTCTTCAATTAATTGCTTCACAGATTCCCGCCCCTGTCCAAGTTTGTTTCCATTGTAAGAAAACCAGGATCCGGATTTTTGGATAATATCCAATTCAGCGCCCAAATCTATGATTTCGCCGGCTTTGGAAATGCCAGAACCATAAATAATATCAAATTCAACAACTTTAAAAGGCGGAGCAAGTTTGTTTTTTACAACCTTAACCCTGGTCCTGTTTCCGGTAACGTCATTACTGGCTTCCTTAATCTGCCCAATCCGGCGAATGTCAAGACGAACAGACGAATAGAATTTCAAGGCATTACCACCTGTAGTGGTTTCAGGGTTTCCAAACATGACTCCAATCTTCTCGCGGAGCTGATTGATAAATACACATGCACACCCAGTTTTACTGATTGTCCCGGTAAGTTTTCGAAGAGCTTGAGACATCAATCTTGCCTGCAAACCCATTTTACTGTCTCCCATTTCTCCTTCTAATTCACCCCTGGGGACCAGCGCGGCGACAGAGTCAATGACAATAATATCAATGGCCCCTGAACGTATCAAATGTTCTGTAATCTCAAGTGCCTGCTCACCGTTATCAGGCTGTGAAATCAACAGATTCTCGGTATCAATGCCAAGCTTTTCAGCGTAAGATTTGTCAAACGCATGTTCGGCATCAATAAATGCTGCAAGGCCGCCAGCTTTTTGAGCTTCAGCAATGCAGTGCATAGTCAATGTTGTCTTTCCCGAAGACTCCGGGCCGTAAATCTCAGTAACTCTACCTCTTGGAATCCCACCAATACCCAAGGCTATATCCAAGCCAAGAGAGCCTGTAGGAATTGCCGGTATGTCAAGCACTTTTTCATCACTTAACTTCATCACGGCTCCCTTTCCATAGGCTTTCTCAAGTTTATCTATAGTAAGTTGGAGGGCTTTTAGTTTCTCTGCTTTATCACTCATTTTAACTTTTCTAAAATCCGGATGTGAAGTTACTACTTGGTATTTCAATTATCAAGAAGGATTGTTCAAGCAATACTTTAAGTGCTTTCACATTGTTTGTTCTTATGTATATTTACCTCTTGGTTATGATTAAATTCAGGACGCTAATAATCATTGGTTTCTTTGCATTGCAGTGTATCAACCCTTCCCTGGCGCAATATGATAATACTCCTTTCTTACATCATTTGCCCCAGGACTCATCAAAAATAAACTCTCTCTATTTGTCATTTGAGACTCTCAATTTTTTGAAGAATAATGAATACAGTTCTTATATCGCTGATGGATATACTCTTTTCGGTTCTCAGTTTCTTCCTTACTTTTCATACTTTGCCGCCAGTAAAGTCAGAGTTAATGCGGGAATCTATTTACAAAAAGATTTTGGAAATGATAAATTCACCGCCATTGAACCTTATTTTTCCATTAAATTAAGCAGGAAAAACTTTCATTTGATTTTTGGGAACCTGGAAGGAAGTCTTAATCATAAACTTATAGAACCGCTTTATGATTTTGAACGGGTTTTGAATGACAGGCAAGAGTTTGGCTTTCAGGCTATGGTTGACAGGGAAAAATTCTTTGGTGAGGTATGGGTAAATTGGGAGAATACGATTTATAAAGGTGATCCCGTTCAGGAAGAAATAGCCGGAGGATTATCAATTGATAAGAAATTTAACCTCGGAAAACTTGAGATTAGTATCCCCCTGCAATTATTTGTTTATCACCGGGGAGGCCAGATCGACTCCAGCCCCAATCATCTTTTAACCAGAGTAAACGCGACCGCCGGCGTAAATCTTAATTTACCTCTTGGTAATTTCATTGAATCAATTAATGGCAGTGCGTATTATATTAATTCTATAAATGGTGACAGCAAGACAAGTAATGACCAGAGACAGCCACCTGCCGGGCCTGTCTTCCCTTCACTTCCTCAGTATCCGGAGGCAAGCAAAGGGGATACGCTGGTTTATGGAGAAGGAAATGGATTTTATGCGAATGCAGGGCTCAATTTGAAACATAACCTGAACTTAATGGCAAGTTTTTGGATAGCGGACAATTTTGCAAGTCCGAAAGGCGGGCAATTATATCCGAGTGAAACAAGCAGTTACAAAAAGGCCGGACTAATTGTGAGCCGGAGGACGCTGATCATTGCCCGGATATTCCACGATTGGTATCTAATGGATAATGTTATTTTTACTACCCGCGTGGAGCCGTATTGGGATTTGAATACTAACGCATTTGAGTTTGCATTTGGTTTCTATCTCAATTACCGGCCGGAATTTCTTTTGTGGCGAAATAAATGAAGTGGATTAAGCGGAGCGCATTATTAATTTTAATCTTATTCCTGATTTTGACTGTTGGGTATTTTTCCGAAATCATTTACGGAATTCGCCAACTGCAAGGTCAGTTGAAAATTATTAAAGGGTCTATCGAACTGGATGAATATTTGGCAAATCCTTCCAAACCTGATTCGATTAAACAAAAGTTAGGATTAGTAACCCGGGTAAAGGAGTTTTCGATCAATATTTTAGAATTTAATTCCACTGACAATTACACTTCAGTCTACGATCAGAAAGGAGAAGACATTTTGTGGGTGCTTACTGCGAGCCTGCCCTTCAAACTTGAGCCCAAGACCTGGAAGTTTCCTTTTCTTGGTGAAGTAACATATAAAGGACATTTCAATCTGCATAGAGCAATTCAGGAAGCAAGAGAATTGGAAAAAGAAAATTGGGATGTAAATGTAAGAACAGTAACTGCATGGTCAACTCTGGGCTGGTTCAGTGATCCTGTTTTAACCGGCATGCTGGACAGGAGAGAGGGTGAGCTGGCTGAATTGATATTGCATGAACTCACTCACAGCACATTATTTGTAAAAGATTCGGTCGAATTCAACGAGAATCTGGCAAGTTTCATCGGCACAAAAGCAGCAAAACTTTTCTTGATTTCCGAGTATGGAAAAGATTCAAATCAGTTTATTGAGTATGAAAATGGTTTAAAGGACCAGCAAAAAATAGTAAATTTTATGCTAACCAGTGCCTCAAAACTAGATAGTTTGTATACTAACTTTGCAAACCAGACAGACACGGCTCAAATTAAAAAATACAAAGATGAAATGATAACAAGAATCATTAATAACCTGGATACTGTCACTTTTGAGAACAAGAATGAATTTCAGGATTTTTTTCGGGAGAGGAAACCGAATAATGCATTTTTTATGAATTTTGTTCGTTATAATTCTATGGAAGATGAATTCGAGAGAATATTAGCAAGTAAGTTTGATGGAGATTTGAAATCGTTTCTTGATTTCTTTACAACTAATTACCCCTCTTTGTAAATTTGATAGTGCGCTTCCTCATATTTACTCTTGCTTTACTGGCATTCATAGCCTGGTCTGAGAAGTCTTCAGACACATACCGGTATATACCCAATTACGTTTGGGGTCCCGGGGAGAAAATTACCTATAGAGCCCATTATGGTTTCATCACCGCGGGAACAGGTGAAATGATCATTCATGATGATATCTATGAATTTAATGGGAGAAAATGCTATAAACTTGAGATAATCGGAAAGTCCGGAGGTTTATTTGAGTTTGTAATGCATATCGAAGATTACTGGGGAACCTATTTTGATGTTGAATCAATAATACCACACTATTTCTATCGAAATCTTCAGGAAGGAAGATACAGAAAATGGGAAACCACTGATTTTAACCATGAAACCGATACAGCGACGGTAATTACTTTCGATAAAGTTACCAAGAAAATCGGTACTTTGGAAAAGTTTGCCGTTCCCGATAATGCACAGGATATGGTGGGAGGTTATTACTACCTAAGACTTCTTGATTTTTCAAAATTCACTAAAGGAGACACAATTATTGTGGATAGTTTTTTTGACGACACATCCTACAATTTCAAAATCCTTTACCTGGGCAAAGAAAAATTAAATACGGCAATAGGAAAGATTAACTCCATAATATTGCAACCCATCATGCCAAAAAATAAATTGTTTGATGGAGAAAACTCTATCACGGTGTGGATTTCAGATGACATTAACAAAGTGCCGCTAAAAGCCAGGGCGAATATGTTTATTGGTGCGGTGGAAATTGAGATAACCGGATATACAGCGGGCAAACGGAAACAGCGACCTGCTAAGTTCTGGGAATGAGCCCAATAATGCCTAATTTTGATCAAATTTAATTTAGTGAACACTCCAGGAAAAATTTTAATCATTGATGATGAAAATGATATCCTAGAGCTACTGGCCTACAACCTTGAAAAGGAGGGATACGAAGTTAAAACGGCTCAGGATGGGGTTAAAGGAGTTTCGGTAGCAAGAAAATTCCGGCCCCAGGTGATTTTACTGGATATCATGATGCCTATTCAGGATGGCATTGAAACCTGCCGTCAATTGCGGGAAATACCTGAACTATCAGAGGTCTATGTAATATTTCTAACGGCCAGGGCCGAAGAATATTCCGAAATCGCTGCTTTTGAAACTGGTGCCGACGATTATATTGTAAAACCCATAAAACCCAGGGCCTTGCTTAGCCGGATCAATGCTCAGTTCAGACGTGAGTCGAAGCAGAAAGTTGAAAAGAATCTGATCCAGGCCGGTAACTTATTCATCGACAAAAATAGCTATGTGGTGAAGATCGGAGATAAGAAATTAGTACTGCCCAAGAAGGAGTTTGAACTCTTATATTTTCTTGCACAAAATCCACATAAGGTTTATTCACGTAATGATTTGCTTTCTAATATTTGGGGCACTGATGTTTATGTTTTAGCCAGAACAGTCGATGTTCATATAAGAAAAGTGAGGGAAAAAATCGGTGAAGGATTCATTGAAACAGTTAAAGGTGTTGGGTATAAATTTGTTGAAAATCAATGAGGTTTAACAGCTCATCCCTGGCGCTGATTGTTTCAATTCTGGTTAGCGCCCTGGTTTTTTTTATTTTAACTTCTGTAAAAACTATTGAGAAGAATGAAATCTCTTTAGTTATTTTATTCACATTTATTGGCGGCTTCATTATTGCCTGGGTGATCCTGGAGTTTCTTGTCTTTAGAAATATTAATTCATTTGTTGCAAAGCTTCGACAGGAAAGGAACTTAAATGGTAAATCAGATCCCGGGGAAAACAACAATACTTTAGCAGAAGAGTTGAATAATCTATTGGAAGATAAGAATAGAACAATCGATGAACTTAAAAAACTGGCAGCCTTCAGAAAGGAGTTCATTGCAGATGTTTCCCACGAACTTAAGACACCAATTTTTGCAGCCCAGGGATTTGTTCATACCCTTCTTGACGGGGCAGTCAAAGATAAATCCGTTCGTAATAAATTTTTGAAAAAAGCAGCCCGTAGCCTTGATGGACTTGATGCCCTGGTACAAGACCTTGTAACTCTTTCTCAAATGGAAATTGGTGAGGTGAGGATGCACAGAGAATATTTTGATATCATGCAGCTAACCCAGGAAGTAATAGATCAATTTGAACATAAAGCGGAAAAGAAAACTCTTAAACTCCTGTACCAGGGAGATACAAAGCAGGAAATTTTGGTTTATGCGGATCCCCACCGGATATTTCAGGTGTTATCTAACCTGATAAGCAATAGTATAAATTATACAGATGAGGGCGGACAAATTTATGTCGAAATAATTCCGAACCAGGATCACGTCTGGATAAAAATAAAGGATACAGGCATTGGTATTCCAAAAGAAGATCTGGCGCGCATTTTCCAGCGATTTTACAGAGTGGATAAAAGTCGATCCAGAAAGCAAGGAGGGACAGGGCTTGGCTTGGCGATCGTAAAACATATCATTGAACTGCATAAGTCGGAAGTAAAAGTAGAAAGCGAAGTGGGTATGGGCTCGACTTTTTCTTTTAAGCTTCCCAAAGAGAAGACCCCTCAAAAGAAACGGGTTAACTGATGGCCCAAATTCGATTTCAAAACCTTATTATCAGTGAAGATGAAAATCATATCTTTTTAAATAAGCCGGCCGGGATATCAACTTTGGAAGACAGGTTTTCGCCAATTAACATTTTACAAATGGCAAAAGCTGTATATCCGGGATGCCAGATATGTCACCGGCTGGATAAAGAAACCTCGGGAGTTCTTTTGGTGGCCAAGAATTCCGATACATATAAATTTGTCTCTAAATTATTTGAAGTAAGGAAGGTAAAGAAAATCTACCATGCGGTGGTTGATGGACTGCACGATTTCAAGAACTTCAGAAATGATAAATCTCTTCAGCAAACCGGAAGGGGCAAGAGCAGAACATCCAATATAGGAAAAGAGTCTACAACCATCTTCACCACGCTGGATACCTACCGGTATCACTCCCTGGTTGAGTGTGTCCCAATGACAGGAAGAACCCATCAAATCAGGGCGCATCTGCAATCCATGGATGCTTCTATCCTCGGTGATCGCGAATATGGCGGGAAAGATGTATTCCTGAGCCAATTGAAGAAAAGATTCAACCTGAAAAAATTTACAGAGGAACTCCCGCTGATCAAACGAATGGCCTTGCATGCATTTTCCATAGAATTCAAAGGCATTAATGGAGTCAACCATAAAGTCACTGCTCAATATCCCAAGGATTTTGCCGTCTTGTTAAAATCCTTAGCCAAGTACCGCTAAAATTGCCAAAAAGACATAAATGCATATTGTATTTCAGGGGAGAAGACTCTATCTTTGTGCCTCCTTTTAAAGGCCTGTGAAAAAATTAACAATAAGGAAAAGTGGATAGTTTAAGTTACAAGACGAAATTTCAAAACGTTGCAACCGTAGATAAGAAATGGGTACTGGTAGATGCAGATGCTCAGGTGTTGGGTAGATTATCGAGCCAGGTGGCTGCAATAATTCGGGGAAAGAATAAGCCCGGGTTTACTCCCCACGTTGATGGCGGCGATAATGTTATTGTTATTAACGCGGATAAGGTAAAGCTAACAGGAAAGAAGTGGGATCAGAAGACCTATACACGATACAGTGGATATCCAGGAGGCCAAAAGAGTTTAACTGCTAAACAGGTAAAAGCAAGATCCTCGGCCAGGATAATTGAAGCGGCGGTGAGAGGTATGCTTCCAAAAAACAGATTGGGGAGGGCAATATTTAATAATCTTCATGTTTATGAAGGCGCAGAACATCCTCATGAAGCACAAAAACCTAAACAAATCAAACTGCAATCGTAATCGATGGAACAAACTAATAAGATTGGAAGACGGAAGACCTCAGTTGCCAGAGTGTACCTGAAATCTGGCAAGGGTATCATTCAAATTAATGATCGGAAGTTGGAAGATTATTTTCCATCCGAAATCCTCCAGACTATCGTTAAGCAACCCCTTGAGATAGTAAACGCGACGGCCAGTTATGATTTTAATATTAATGTTGAAGGCGGTGGGTTCAAAGGTCAGGCTGAAGCAGTCCGGTTAGGAATAGCCAGAGTTTTATGTGAAGAAAATCCGGATAACCGCCCCCCGCTGAAAAAAGCTGGATTCCTTACCCGGGATCCAAGAATGGTAGAGCGTAAGAAATACGGCAGAAGAAAAGCAAGAAAAAGATTTCAATTTAGTAAAAGATAAAATTTGCATTAAATGGCAAGAGTTGAGTATAAAGATTTATTGGATGCAGGAGTTCATTTTGGTCACCTCACAAGAAAGTGGGACCCCAGGATGTCCGGGTTTATTTTCATGGAAAAGAACGGCATTCACCTGATAGATCTGAAGAAAACCATGGAATGCCTGGATAGCGCTTGCATTGCAATGAAAGGAATTGTGCGATCTGGTAGAAAAGTTCTGTTTGTTGCAACCAAGAAGCAAGCTAAGTCAATAGTGGGATCTGAAGCGCAACGGTTAAACATGCCCTATGTAACCGAAAGATGGCTCGGTGGAATGCTAACTAACTTTGCTACAATCAGGAAGTCATTGAAGAAAATGTCATCTATTGATAAGTTGACAAAGGATGAAGCCTATCAAAACCTGGCTAAGAGAGAAAAATTGATGATTTCCCGGGAAAAAGGCAAACTTGAAAAAGTGCTGGGAGGAATTTCTGACCTAACCAGACTTCCGGCAGCCTTATTTGTTGTGGATGTTAAGCGTGAGCATATCGCCGTTAAAGAAGCCATCAAGTTGAATATCCCGGTTATTGCAATGGTGGATACAAACTCTGATCCAACAACCATTGATTATCCTATACCGGCAAATGATGATGCTTTTAAGTCAATCGATTTAATAGTGAAAGTTGTTTGCCGAGCGGTGGAAGAGGGGCTCGAAGAGCGTAGGAAAGATAAAGATGACGCAAAGCTTAAAGAGCAGGAGGAAGTGAAAAGAAAAGCTGACGAAACCGGCCAGGAAGAACCAGTGAAAGAAAAAGAAGCCTCTAATTAAGAAATTCTGATAAATTATTTTTATGAATTGAACATTGGAGCTTCCGGTGTTCAATTTTTTATTATTTAAAATTCAAAAAAAATTGTCATGATAACAGCACAAGATGTAAATAAACTGAGACAAATGACCGGTGCGGGCATGATGGACTGCAAAAAAGCATTAACAGAAGCCAATGGTGATTTCGAAAAGGCTATTGAAATATTGAGAAAGAAAGGTCAAAAAGTGTCTGCTTCAAGAGCGGATAGAAATACTACCGAAGGTTCAGTCTTTATTAAAACTACCGATGACCAGAAAGAAGCAGTTTTAGTGGCTTTAGGATGTGAGACGGATTTTGTAGCTAAAAATGAAGAATTCCAGAGGTTGGGTAACCTCATCCTCGAGACTGCCTTTAAAAATAGACCTGCATCACTGGAGGAATTACTTAAGCTTCCGGCTCAAAACCTAACGGTTCAGGAAAAAATAATTGAATTGGTAGGTAAGATAGGAGAGAAAATCGAAATTGTGGACTATACTACCCTGACAGGTGAAATGGTAATACCTTACATTCATGCAGGCAGTAAACTGGGAGTGCTGGTAGCTCTTACAGGAACCAATGAAACTGATGTGTCACAGGCGGGGAAAGATGTTGCCATGCAAATTGCTGCCATGAATCCGGTTGCCGTGAATAAGGATGATGTGGATCAAACTGTGATCGAGAAGGAAATTGAAATAGGCAAAGAACAGGCAAGACAAGAAGGGAAAGCGGAAGAAATGCTTGAAAAAATTGCACTAGGAAAACTCAACAAATTCTTTAAAGAGAATACACTGCTTAACCAGACATTTGTAAAGGATAATAACTTAACAGTGCAAAAATACCTGGAAGGAATTTCAAAAAATCTTTCAGTAAGCGCATTTAAAAGAGTAAGTGTAAGTTGAAGAACCAACTTGAAATGACATAAAAAGCCATCGGTAAGATGGCTTTTTTATTTTTGGCAGATACTCAATAAAATCTTACACGAAAATTTAGCTAAACCCAGTCAATTCAAAAAATCTCGATGGATTTGAAACCCGCAGTGAGCGCGGATATTCATATCCGTGCCTGGTTATCTAAAAACATATATTAACGAAAAATTAGCGTTTGGTAGTATTATTCCTGGATGGATTGCTCACGGAACAGCAAATTTGATTTCTTATAGTGTTATATTATTTATATAATGGACAAGAAAATAAGAAAAAACGACCTATAACGGCACCTAAGAAAACATGGGGCGGACAGGAAATCACTCCGAAAAGCTCCACGTTTCTTAGCCAGGGCTGTTAGTCAGAAGCATTCAATCGACAGCCAGGGTTAATTGATGAACAATGACAGGTTTTTTTTAGGCGAACTTGACAAGTAATGAGACAAAAAATTGTACATATTTCTTTGGTTGTTAACGATTATGATGAGGCAATTAATTATTACACTTCAGTACTTAATTTCACTCTAATCGAAGATACTGTCTTAACAGAAACTAAAAGATGGGTGTTACTTGCTCCAAAAGGTTCGAATGAATGTTGCCTGTTATTAGCAAAAGCTATTAATGAAGAACAAAAAAGCAGGGTAGGTAATCAGACCGGAGGCCGAGTTTTTTTATTTCTTCAAACTGACAATTTTAAAAGAGATTATGAAAACTTAGTGGACAAAGGAGTTTCAATTGTAAGAGAACCTGTAAAAGAAACCTGGGGAACTGTTGCTGTTTTTGAAGACTTATATGGCAATCTTTGGGACTTAATTGAACCTCCTTCAAGAAAGAATTAAACTATTTGTGACAAAATGCCAGCCGCTAATATTCGTGCGAGTAAAAGTGGTGTGAAAATTTCTATATTTAAAGAGTATCCCCCGTGGTGCAGCTCATCGGCAGGGAAAGCGAAACGCTCACTGCCCGCCTTTCTTTGAGCGCCGGGAACGTTATAGGTATTTTAAATGAAGACAAGCATGCGACACTTGACAATTCATTTATTCGGACTTTTGCTGACAATGTCCTGCGTGCAATGTGATAACTCCAAAGAAAAACATATGACCGAAAAAACTTTACAACCGACAGACATCACTTTCCAACAGAACATCTCTGACAGCATATTCTGCTATCATTTGCGTTTGACAGACAACTACAACTCTCCCGACAAATGGACAGAGGATGCTTGGAAAACCATTGAGCAACACACAAACTTTTTGGAGAATTTGGGCAAATCGGGCATTTTGATTTTTGCAGGCCGGACACTATTTCTACCAGATGACAAACGACTTTTTGGGATTGCACTGATTAAGGCAAAAAACATAGAAACTGCTAAAGAAATTTTATCCAATGACCCCGCTGTAGTGAAAGGTATTCAACAAGCAGACATTTTTCCGTTTTCATTAGGTATCCGCCACTTTGACAACATAGAATAATAAGGACAGAGACGACTGCAAACTGCAAGATGTGGCCCGAAAATTTTACCTATCTCAAAAGCTTCGGTTACTTAAATTACCAGCTGAACGTATAGTAAAGAGAGGAAATAGTGAAAGTGAAAAAAACGCCCTATACCATTGGTAGCTACTCTGCGGAGTTACGTGCTTGGTTTGAATGGCTCAATATTATTAAACAATAGAAAATTTAAAATCCCCGAACATGGCCCTCGTGTTCCACGAGGTGCCAGGGGAATGTGCGTCTGTAACGCACATTAGCTTTAACTTGGCGGTAAAAATAAATATGTCAGGAGATAAATATTTTATTACCGGCCAACACAGTCTGTACTTTCTTACGCTAACCGTTGTGCAATGGGTAGATTTATTCTGTCGAAGAAATGAAAAATAGTTAAACCCGTTAAGTCCCGTAGGGACCCTCCAGTTTGTAGAAAATAAAACAATGCAATAAGTAAGCTCCGTAGGAGCGACCTGAAATATGCCCAACACCTACACGCAAATTTATATTCAGATTGTCTTTGCAGTCAAAGGCAGGTAAAGCATAAAATAAGGGATGCCAGGCTGGAGGTACGCCAGGCCTCATCGGGCCTGCCATCCGGAGAGACAGCAGCCTTGCAAGTGCGTAACTCTTCGCGGATGTGATAAATAATTATTTCAATATTTACGGGCAGCTTAATCAGGTTCAGGTCTCTTGGCAGTTCCATCATCATTGCTCATTCCAGCAGTTGGTTTAATGGCTTCAATATATCAAATCCATAGCAGGTTGGCTATACCGCCGGATTTTATTTTATAGCAGATTTGCTATGTGGCAAAAACCTCTAAAACCCGCAACAGAAACAATCTGAAGGCATTTGGAGATAAGCTTCAAAAGCTTCGCCTTTCAAAAGGGATGTCCCAGGAAGATTTGGCGGATGAGTCGGGTCTGGCGTATACAACTATAAACAAGCTGGAGAACGGGCATCTTAACACCGGCATCGCCACGCTCTTTGATTTAGCCAAAGGCTTAAAGGTACCTCCAAGAGAATTATTTGATTTTTGAGCATGATCACTGCTAACCCTATTTATTGTCTTCGCAGGGTCTGCTGAGCCACCGCATCGAAACTGCCAGTTGAATTTTTGTAAACATCAAGGTGTGCCACACTTCCACTTTTTATTTTAGGTGAAAATTGATTGATTTTAATGTCAGCAAAGTGTGGCACACCTAAAAGGCCCACTGTTACATGCGCTTGAGTACGTGCATCAAGGTGTGCCACCCTTCCACTTTTTAATGCTTCAGTGTCCCTTCGGAGTATCTGAGGGTAAGTGGAAACACCAAAAAGGACATAGCGCTACAATGATTATCCGGACTTATTCTTTAATAATCTTTCGCACCAACACTCGCTGATTCACACTCAGGAATTCAAGGTAGTAAATTCCACCTTGCAATTGGGGAAGCTCAAGTTCAACTTCAGTCGCCTCATTGAAATAATATTCCTTAATCAGTTGTCCCATAC
>DASWHX010000252.1:0-7045 GCA_036397995.1 Cyclobacteriaceae bacterium | reverse complement strand
CGCAGGTTGTTGCCAAACTTCCCCGCTACTATGGATTCAGGCACTCCATCTCCATCTACATCAACTACTAAAACTTTGGATGGGGTATCAGCGGTATTCTGTTGCGAAACTACCGGTGGCAGCATCGCGGTAAATGGATTGTTAGCCGGATCCGGAAGTACGGAACAATCCGTGCCGGTTCCAATAAAAGTTAATCCGGATTGAGGATAAACCTTTATAGCACAAAAGATTAGAAATACAAATACACAACTAGCCTTTCTCGTGTTAACTCTCATTCTGGTTGGGGATTAATTCCATTACTATAAATCCTTAAGTTACTTGCTTTGTAACCGATAATTCAATAGCTATACTACTGCTTACATTACATTCGAAAGATTTCCGAAGATAGGAATAAAATCCTTTTTTTCATTAAGATTTTAAGGTATTGTCCTTTAACGGACAACTAAAACACTACCTGTTTTAGCCACCTCATTATCACATTTAATGATAAAATAATAAGGACCGGCGGGTAATTGTCCGCCACCGGGGGTTAAAGCTTTCCAGTCATTATTGTAAGGCTGTGATTCAAAAACCTTTCGGCCTTGCCTGTCAAAAATGACAACGGAACAGTTTGGCATATTTTGTATGCCCCCGATTATCCAATCATCTTCAATCCCGTCTCCATTAGGAGAAAATACTTTTCTGGGGTTCAACTCAATGCCTACCAATATTTCAATTTGAGCAAATGTGACACAACCATTTTCACCGGTTACTTCAACCTGGTAAATTGTAGTTGAATCCGGTGTTGCCATTGGTGTGGCCACACCCGGGTTATCAAGACTTGCTGTTGGTGTCCAGGAATAGGAGAGTCCTCCTGTTGCTGAAAGGATAACAGATTCTCCTAAATTTATCCCCGTACCGGGGTCAGCGGTTATAGTTACTTCAGGGGAGGGTAATTCTACTATAGTTACGGTATCCGCGGCTTCGCAGCCTTCCGCATTCATAGCGGTTGCATAATACTCGCCACCGGTAAAAATCTGTATTGAATCAGCTGTTTCCATTGTAGACCAGATCAGAGACGCATAGGTGCCTGAGGCTTTCAGAACAAGGGAGTCAGAAGAACATAACTCCAGGGAAGGAGTACTGATGGTGATGGTTGGAGAGGCTGCAATACTAATTGGTTTTGTTACGATGTCCTGGCAGGTCGCGTCACCGTAATTAACCGTTAATGTTACATCGTAGGTTCCTGCCGCATTAAAGCCGTGAGTTGGAT
The DNA here is from genome assembly GCA_036397995.1 of Cyclobacteriaceae bacterium. GTDB lineage: Bacteria > Bacteroidota > Bacteroidia > Cytophagales > Cyclobacteriaceae > DASWHX01. Next base: position 5,793 of record DASWHX010000252.1, on the reverse strand, counting down.
CGGAATCCGGTGAACCCGTACTTCCATCACCGAAATTCCAAAGATAAGTAGCAGTCTGTGCACCATCAACCGTGGAAATATTTTCAAACTGAATAACTTCTCCAACACAACCGCTCGCGGAAGCATTAAAATCGGCAACGGGTGGCGGAACACTGTTTACTGCAAACGCGGGGGTTTCAACTGTACAACTGGCTATATTTGAGCTCAAAGCAACCGTGTAACTTCCCTGCTGTAAAGCATCATGCGTTACACCAGTGGCCCCGGCAATTGGGCTTCCGTCCAGTTTCCATTGGTAGGAGAAATCTGAAACGTTAGTTACTTCCAGGGTAATGGAGCTTTGTCCCTGACATATAACCGAAGATCCTGCAGTGGAAATAGCTGCACCCGGAGGGGAAACGATTTCCACGAATAAAGATGCTTCATCGCTTAAACAATTTCCTTCCTGTATAGCGAGATAGTATGTTCCGGCAGCTTCCGCGGTTGCGGAGCTAATCACAGGGCTTTGCACAGAAGAGGTGAAACCATTGGGTCCACGCCAGAAGAATGTAGCTCCCGCCCGAGCGGGGCCGGTGAGCGTTACATCGCTGCCCACGCAAACAGCAGCCGGATCAGAAAGAGTTGGGGTTGCCGGTGCAATACCCGGATCGAAAGTGATAGAAACCTCATTGGATAAAATATCACAACTTCCTGCTTCGGAAACTACGGACACGGTTATTTTTGGACTGCTGCCATCTACAACGTAATCATAGGTGGGCTGCGATGGAGCGCCTGTATCAACTCCATCTATTTTCCAGACATAAGTAGCTTCTAAAGCAGAAACCGTACTCATGGTTATGGTCTGGCCGCTGCAGACGGCTAAAGGTCCCACTGGATTTAATATTGGTTCAACACAATTCTTATTGCGGATCACGGTCAGGTTGTATTTGGAAAAAGTATTGTCCCATGTAGCAGCCAGTAGATCCGGCTTGCCATCGCCACTTATGTCTCCAATTTTAGTTTGCCTGGTAAATAATACTGATTGATCAGCAACTGCATCTGCTGAAACGGTAATTTCCTGAAAGGTAGGCGATGTAGAAGGAAGGACTGTATTATTCAGCAATATTTTCATGTCAGTGCCGGCAAGATTGGAGGCAAGAACATCGCCAAGTCCATCCCCGTTAAGGTCACCACAATCCAGGCTAAAGGGTTGATTGGATGTCTTTTCTGTCCAGCTGAATGAAAATGTGTTTGATGTGGAAGTATTGGTACCCAGATGAATTTTGTTTTCCGAACTATTTGCGATTACAAAATCAGGAAGGGTATCCCCATTGAGCTCTGTCATCACCATTTCCCTGAATTTGCCGGCAATGATGATCTGCGTGGCATTGCTAAATGTGAAATTATTGAGCGCCGTAGTGGTATTTTTTACGATGTATAAATTCTCTTTATTAAATGGAGATATTACAAGGTCTGGTTTCGAGTCTCCATCAAGGTCAACGGCTTCAATATCAAAACTATCTGTTGAACCCACTATTGTTACCGGTTGTGGTATCGAATTTAATTTGACCAGTGTGGGTGTACTTTCGTTCTTAAAAATATAGATGGAATTATTGAATGAATTTGTGGCAATCACCTCCGGCAATCCATCCCCATCCAAATCCCGGATTGCGAGCCTGTTAACAGGCCTTTCCTCAGCGCTGAAATAGGATTGCACATTACTTGAAAACGAAATTGTTCCGGTGGTACTGGTATTTTGCAAAACAAAAAATGAGTTGGAGATCTGATCGCCGCGTGTTAGCAACATTTCAGGCTTACCATCTCCATTTAGATCTATACAAGAAATCGCTTTTGTTACTCCGGGAACAGTAAATCTTTGATTCGAAAAGGTAGGAGTATTTCCGGTAGAAGTATTTTTGAAAATATACGGCTGGGGTGTTGTCAGTGATGCCGATCCTACATCCACTTTACCATCGCCGTCAAAATCGCAAAGGCACAAATCAAAAAGTTCAAAGGAAGTTGGAAAGTCAATCGGAGCTGTAAGGTTGGCAACATCAAAAGTTTTTCCACCGTAAGTGAGCAGGAATTGCCTGGTAGAATATCCGATTAAATTAGTGGTAGTATTTGTAACACTTAAACTGCCATATGTGGCTCCGGCTGGTACTGTAACCTCAATTATGTTTTCAGTTGAAGACACAATCTGTCCCCGTGCGGCTCCAAACCACACAATCATTTTCGTCATATCCGTGGAAAAGCCATCCCCGGTAATAGTAACCAAGGAGCCGGCAGAAGCCTTCTCAGGTTCAATTGAGGATATTCTGGGGGCCTGAGCTTGAACTCCCCATGAAATCATGAGGAAAACAAGCAAAGTGAGCAATTTGTTAATTTGGCTTATCCTGATCATTAATCTATTAATTATTAAAATTAGTCAAAAAGTAACCTACTTTTCAACAACCAAATACCATGCATTTGGAAATAAGTTATTTTGTCTCAACCTGTCTCTTTCTGCTCTTGCACTTTGAGTGTTATCGGTCTTAAATAAGAACACATAGTATAAATTTTTCTCGGTTACAAAACCAAATGAGGCCTTGTATCCCTTTTGAAATAATTCATCGCTGAAATTCTGGGCATTTTCAAGTCTCGTGAAGGCTCCGTTTATTACATAATGACCTTCAGGAAGTTCCAATAAGTGTCCGCCTCTGCGAACCACTACGGGTTGGTCACCACTTCCGTCCGGTTCGGGGGTTACTATTTCGGGTTGGACTACCTCCGGGATTTGTTCTTCAGTTTCTTCTTCCTGAACAGGCTGCTCTTCAACGGCAGGTTGGGTTTCTTCAACGATTTCTTCTTCAACCGGAACCTCTTCTATGGGTGTTTCTACCACTGGCTCCTCAACCACCGGGTCTTTCTGCGTCTCAACGATTAATGGCTTTTCAGGTTTTGGTTCAATTGAGCGCCGCATATCCAAAAAAGAATACTTCTGATTTAATCTCTTTCTTCCTTTTCCAAAAGCCAGGCTTAACTGGAATTCATGAGTTCCGTTTTTTAAACCTGAATAGGCAGCAGGTCCAAAATCAAAACTATATCCAATACCCAATGAGCCGCGTATTTTTAGTCCAAGCAGGGCGGTAAATCCGTAGTCCTGCTTGTATGCGCCACCCAGGTATATGATATTTTTCAAGTCAAGAGTTGCCAGGGCTTCCCATTGGCTGTCGCCAACTTCGGAGTAAGAGTAGAAAAACCTGGGCTCAAATGCGAATTGATCCTGCGCAAAATACTGCCGGTAACTGGCTGTAAATAGGATTATATCAGTGGGAAAAAATTCTCCTGTGGAAAAAGGCTCGCTGGAAATGGTTTCTGTTGAAAATATATGAGGTAATGAAGCTCCTAAACTGAATGTCCCAAAGTGCAGGGATATTCCAGCATTTCCATCCAGTGAAATGGAATTACCCAAAATTCCAATTAATGCCGGGTCCGATGGATTATCCACCTGATCCAGGTCAATAGAACTCCATCGCGCGCCTCCCGATATTCCAAAGCGCATAAAAACCTGCCGGCTAAACTTTATAGTATATCCAAGGGTTAACAGGCCATTATATGAATTAAGGATACTTCTTTCGTCCCAATTTAAGTTAAGACCAAAATTCAGACCTCGGGTGAAAGGAGTATGATAGGATAGGTTGCTTGTAACAGGAGCACCATCAATGCCTACCCACTGCCTCCTGTGCGTCAGAAATAAAGCTCCTTTGCCTTCGCTTCCTGCAAATGCCGGATTATACAGATATGGATTAATGAAGTAATGGCTATAAGTTGGAACTTCCTGGCCAAAAGTTGCAACCGACATCAGCAATGCCAGTGAGGCAATCAAACTTTTCCTCATAACGCGACCTGTTTACCCATCAATAGAACAATTATTAAGATTGATTAGATTTTTTTAAGATAACCCCCTTTTATATTTATCTCAATTGTATCCATGAAAGTAACCCAAAGACATTAATACCCCCGAATTTGTATCTTTATTCAACGTCTTCTGGTTCGAGAAATTTTTAATGGTGTTCCAAATTTTGGAATAAATTTATGTAATTTCAAGGTTAAATTAACGTTTTCAAAGAAAGTTTTTAATCTTTCTTATAATTGAAGCATGAGAATAGTCCTGATTTTGCTGTTTGTGTTTTGTTCAAACATGGTTCTTGGACAATTTTGGATTGGGCCAAAGATTGGGATACAGGGTTATACCACAACTTTCAAATTCAGTGAAGCAAGGGATGACTATAAAAGCTATCCCAGAATGGGTTTTACTATTGGAGGTGCCATCTCCGCTAATTTAAAACCGACTTTTTCAATTACGAGCGAATTCCAGTATTCTCTAAAAGGAAAGCATACCGAAATCCGGGAAAACGAATGGAGAAACGTGGCCACTTTTCATTATTTGGAAGGGCCAATAATGCTAAGATATATTTTTGAAGAGTTTTATTATCAAGAGGTTACATTCAGGCCGTACATTCAGGGGGGACCTAATTTTATGTATTGGCTGGGAGGAAAAGGCAACATTCGGAATGAAGAAAGTTCCGGTGTTTTCTACAAAATTTCCTTTGATGAAGCCGATACTGTAAACTTCAGCAAAATGAGCATCGGCGGGGCCAACAGATTCATGTGGGGATTGGAGTTAGGCGGCGGTGTAATTGTGAATGTGAAGCAAGGCCAAATCATACTAATCGATCTCAGGTTTCATTTTGGACACACCTTCTTCGGTGACAAGGATGGCGCTAAATATCCAATGCTTGGATTTAGTGATAACCTGGAGCAGCATTACAGATTATTAAACCTTTCAGCGACATATTTATTCGAAGTAGACTTGAGAAAAATGCGCAAGGGCAAAAGCACAATTAACAAGCGCAAACGAAGGTAGAATCTGGGTAGTGTATCAGTTTGGAATCATTATACGTCATTATACGTGTGCCACACTTTTTCGACACGGAAAAACAATCAATTTCACCTGATAAAGGACTGAAGTGTGGCACACGTAGATATTAATTTCATTGTGATCTTAACTGAGACACTACTAGAGAGCTGCCAACATTCTGCATTGTCCCAATATTTTACTTATCTTTGAGCCGCTTATTGAGAAAGACTGAGGGAATGGGCCCTTTGAAGTCTTGGCAACCCGTGATTGGCGGGTGCCAAATCCCACCCAGTAAAATGGGGACAGATAAGTAGGCAAATCTATCCTAAACTCATCTAAATCAGTAAGTTAAAACGTAATAAAATGGATATTGAAAAAATCCTGAAGGAGAGAATATTGGTCCTGGATGGAGCCATGGGAACGATGATTCAATCGTATAAACTCACTGAAGATGATTATCGGGGTGAGCGTTTTAAATATCATCCATCATCCTTAAAAGGAAATTCAGATTTACTTAATCTTACTAAGCCTGACATAATCAAAGAGATTCATCGTAAGTATTTTGAGGCTGGAGCTGATATTGCCGAAAGCAATACTTTCACGGCAACCAGTATTGCTCAGCATGATTACGGATTGGAAGAGTTTGCCTATGAGATCAATGTGGAAGGAGTCCGGCTGGCGAAGGAGGTAGCAACAGAATTTACCAAAAGCAATCCCAAAAAGCCTCGGTTTGTCGCGGGGTCCATCGGTCCAACAAACAAAACCGCGTCTCTTTCTCCGGATGTTAATGATCCCGGATACAGGGCAATAAACTTTGATCAGTTGAGGGCGGCTTACAAAGAGCAAGCCAGGGGACTAATGGATGGCGGCGCGGATATTTTTTTAATTGAAACCATATTTGATACTTTGAATGC
>DASWHX010000251.1:0-3522 GCA_036397995.1 Cyclobacteriaceae bacterium | reverse complement strand
GCAAATAATATTTTGGGCACTGATGCACTGCTTGCAGAATATCCTGCCACTCCCACAGGCCAGCGGAATTACATCATTGATCTAACAAGGATTGTTCTTGAAAGTGGTGGACAAGGTGTAATTTATTGGGAACCGGCGTGGATTTCAACTTCCTGCAGCACATTATGGGGACAGGGTTCTCACTGGGACAATGCTACTTTTTTTGATGCGGCCAACAATAACGAAGTTCTGCCGGCATTTGATTTCTTCAAAAAGGAAAATTACGAGTAATTAATCTTTGAGAACTTCTTCGATCCGAAGAAGTTCCTGTTCAGTGAATTCCAGGTTCTGAATCGTAGCGCAATTATCTTCAAGTTGAGTTACACTGCTTACGCCTATTAGCGCGGAAGTAACCCGCGAATCTCTGAGTGTCCATGCCAATGCCATTTGGGCCAGTGACTGCCCGCGCTCACCGGCAATCACATTTAATTCAATGACCTTCCTTATTTTTTCTTCGCTGATATCTTTTTCTTTAAGGAAGCCATGAGATTTGGAAGCTCTTGACCCCACAGGAATTCCGCTTATATATTTGTTGGTAAGTAATCCCTGCGCAAGTGGCGAGAATGCTATGGCGCCAATTCCCTCAGTTTCCAGAACATCAAATAGTTTAGTATCATCAGCCCATCGATAAAACATGGAATATTTGGGTTGATGAATCAGGTATTTTATTCCCATCGTTTTTAAGATTCCTGACGCCAATTTAGTTTCTTCCGGTGAGTAGTTGGAAATCCCGACATATAATGCTTTCCCCTGAATGACAGATAAATATAAGGCTTCCATGGTTTCTTCGAGCGGCGTGCGTGGATCGTAACGGTGAGAATAGAAAATGTCAACGTAATCAATTCCCAGGCGTTTCAGACTTTGATCAAGACTTGACACAAGATATTTTTTTGAGCCCCATTCACCATAAGGACCTTCCCACATGTAGTAGCCCGCTTTAGTTGAAATGATCATCTCATCCCGGTAGGCAGACAAATCTTTTTTCAGAATATTCCCGAAATTGGTTTCCGCGGAGCCTGGCGGTGGTCCGTAATTATTAGCGAGATCGAAATGAGTGATTCCTAAATCAAAAGAACGGTGAATGATGCTCCGGCAAATCTCCTGATTATCAACATCTCCGAAATTATGCCAGAGACCCAATGAAATTACAGGAAGTTGTATTCCCGATTTTCCGCACCTTCGGTATTTCATTGTATCATAACGGGTTGCGGAGGGTGTATACACAGTAGTAATTTATTGCTTGATAATCTTTGTTACATAATTGACTCCGGCAGACTCCATGACTAATATATGCATTCCGTTGGGCAGGAATGAAACATCTACAGAATGTTTTTGCGCTGAATCCAGTGTTGAATTTAATAGTATTTGTCCTGAAAGAGAAATAATCCTAATCTGGAAAGGGATGAATTCTCCCGTATCAATTGTCATTGTCTCATTGACAGGGTTCGGATAAATATGAATCCCTGGTGTAAGCGGACTATCATTAACAGATGTTATCAGGTCTGGTTTTGGGAGGCGGTAATCGGTAAATATTCTGAAATCACTGGCATTTAATTCCACAGTATGTGGTAAAGATTCAACTTGAACCTCATCCAGATTTGCAAAATAGTTATACCATGTACCGGTATGTGGGAAATTCACGGAAATGTTTTTGCTTATTATGTCGAAATTGGAAATAACAACAACATTCATTTCTTCGTGGTTGGCCGGGGTCTTCGTATAAGGATCGTTTTTTAATATGATTTGCCTGATTAGGGTATTTTCACCCAGAAAGGTCACGTCGGCCGTGGAAAAGATTGAATAGGCGTTCTTCAACTTAATCATTTCTGCAAAATTATTTCTTAAACTAACTCTTGCCTCCTCATTATTATAATCCAGACCCTCCGCATCATTCCAGGGAACAGGTTTCCTGCCAACACGTCCATTTTGGTTTATATCAATATCGTAGCCTAGTTCCTGAAATTGCCAGATCATTTTTGGGCCGGGGATGCTGAAGAAAGTAGCGGCAATAGCTTTCATTCTATTCAGAGCGGTATGCAGGTTCCGCGCATCATAGAACCCGCTTTGATTTCCATAATTCAAATTTTCAAACATTAACCTCTGCTCATCATGACTCTCAACATACCCTACCAGGTGGGCATTATTCCAGCCCCGTGTGCGGTGGAAAATCCAGTCAATATCCGAATCCTCTACAAATCCCAGGGCATTTTGTTTGTAGGCATACTGTGAATTACCCCACAGCAACATCCCGGAGTTGGCTAAATCAGTTTCTTCGGTATTGTCTGCAAAGTGTTCCAGGATAACATAAGTATCCGGACTATAAGACCAAATTTTATTGGCCATTCGTTTCAATATGCTAACCCGCTGGGGATCATATTGTGCCAGTGATTCAAAGCTCGAAGTAAATTTTTGTGTGAACCCTTTGGAAAAATCGAAACGGAAACCATCAAAATGATACTCATTGATCCAATAATGATTCAGTGAATCAAGATAAGACTGGGTATAAACACTTGAATGTTTTATATCGAAGAAAAATTTAATTACAGAATGCGGCGCTTCCACATTGAACCAGGGATTGGTTGATCCCGGCTTGAAAGTAGTGTAATCGAAATCAAGTAAAAGCAGGGGTGAAGGGATGTCATGATGGTTCATCACAACATCAAGAACCACCGCTATTCCTTTAGAATGAGCTGCATCAATGAATTCCTTTAGTTTGTTTTTAGGGCCATAGGCTTTGTCCGGGGCAAACATGAAGGTATTATTATATCCCCAGCTGTCGTTTCCATTGAATTCTGTAACCGGCATGAGTTCAATCGTGTTAATACCCAGACTTTTGAAGTATGAAAGTGTATCGATGAGATTCTGAAATGATTCCTGGCCGGGTCCGAAGAAATCACGAATCAATAACTCATAGATGACCAGCTTTTCTTTTTCTGGTTTTTGGTAATTATCATTTTGCCAGAAAAAATATTCTTGTCCTGTTTGCAAAATGGAAAGCCGGTTAAAGTACCACTGCGGCACCAGGGCCGCTTCAGGAAAAGTTTTTAAGCCGGGGTAAATATTTTCATCAATAAATCGATCATCGGGATCGAGAATTTTATCGGAGTAGGGATCTGCGATATAAATTGTCTCATCAATCAGGTAGCGAAAAGCATACTCTGTTCCGGGAGTCAGGCCGGTAATTTCAATCCAAAAAAAATCCCCGTCTTGTTTCAATTTAAAATTGGAGTCTATTTTCCAGTCAGTAAAATCACCGATTACATACCCGGATAAATTAGTAGGCGCCTCAAGACACAGGATTGCTCTTGTTTCATCATCGGCAAAGTAATTTATTCCTCTTCTGGTGCCCGGAGGTCTTGAAGCGACTTCCGAAGGAGTTCTCAGCACATAAGTAAATCCCTTGCTCACGGTTTCAGTCCCGTCCGTTGCTTCCAGCACAACATCTACAGTTCCGGAGGACTCTGCAACAGTATGGGTATAGGT
>DASWHX010000250.1:0-8720 GCA_036397995.1 Cyclobacteriaceae bacterium | reverse complement strand
CACCAGGCTTAACGGAATTTTGTACAACTTCCGGTTAACATCGGTTAAGTTTCTGGTAATCACAAATAGATCGGAAAATTTGCGGTTGTCTCCTCCTAAAATATAGCGTTCACCACTTCTCCCTTTTTCCATGGCCAGGATATGCCCGTCCACTACGTCATCTACATACGCATAAGACCCAATATGATCCCTTCCTGGAATCAGTTTCCAATTTCCCTGAAGATATTTCCTGATTATTTCTATAGCTGTGTTACTTTCTCTAATCAATCCCGGACCATAAACCCTCGCAGGATTTACCAGCACTATCTGAAGTCTCCCGGTCGAATATCGTTTAGCCAAACGTTCCATTAAATGCTTTGACTTTTCATAGTCATTAAAAAAAGGCAAAACCCTTTTTGAATTCTCTGTAACGGGATTAGAAGTGGAGGGACCCAGCACTGCACCAGAGCTGGTAATAATAATCTTTTCTATATTCCACTTTCTTGCGGCCTCAAGAATATTCTGTGTCCCTGCAACATGCGTTTCATAAAAATCCTTTGGATCTTTTGCCCAGGTACTTACGTTACCCGCTAGGTGATAAACCTGTGAACAATTTTCCATGCCTTTATAGATCGCTCTAATATTCATTAAATCTCCGTGCACTAACTTCACCGATGAATTTGAGGCTAAAACATTATGGGCTGGGTTCCTAACCAACGCATGTACAATATTACCACTTTCTACAAGTCTGCTAACCAGCTTCATTCCAATAAAGCCGGTCGCCCCTGTTACAAATATTCGCCTCTCCATATTCTGGTAATGAATTTAAAATTATCTTTCTTAAAGAAATAGATTAGATGCCCATAAAATTTTTATATCCGGATAAAACCAATTTACCGGTGCCCATTTCGACCTCAAAAGATGCACTTTCCAGCATCTTCAAAACCAACGCTTTCGGTTCTTCCCCTTCATCATTAAAGCCAGCTCTTTCAAAACTGAACAATAATTTTTCAATTCTAAAGCCGTCTTCAATCAATTGTTAAAAGTAGCCAGAATTAGAATTATCAAAATTACTGAATTAAGAAAATATTATTCCGGCATTAATTAAAGGCTTCCTTTCAAACCAAACCATAAATCCTGGTTCAGAATTATTTTAATACTGGCTATATTTGAATGGTAAACAACATCCTGTGTACGAACAACTTCTAAAAACCGTTCAACAAAAAGTGACGCTTACAAGCGATGAAGCTGAACTCCTAAAGCAATTCTTTACACTAAAGAAAGTCCGGAAGCGGCAGTACATGTTAAATGAAGGTGAAGTTTGCAAATATAACCTCTTCGTTGCAAAGGGACTTCTTCGTGCATTCGGTGTGGAAGAAAATGGTTATGAGCAAGTAGTTCAGTTTGCTGTCGAAGGTTGGTGGATTTCAGATTTGAATAGTTTTTTCTCAGGCGATGTAGCGGTGTATAATATTGAAGCGCTGGAAGACTGTGAACTGCTTTTACTTACCAGGCAATCCATGGATGAAATGTTAGAAAAGCTTCCCAAAATGGAGCGATATTTCAGGCTGCTAATGCAAAATCATATCGTGGCGTTGCGACAAAGAATCATCGCTTCACAAAGGCACTCCGCTGAAGAAAGATACATCAGGTTAATTGAAGGCTTCCCCACCATTCTTGCCCGGGTTCCACAACAATATATCGCATCCTATCTCGGAATGACACCCGAAACCCTGAGTCGCGTCCGCAAACAAATCTCTGAGCAGAAGTAGCGCACTTGATCCATATCAAGTCCTTTCTTATCATACATCAATTTTACTCTTGAATAAGCTCACTAGTTTTGCATAAAGAGTAGAACAAAATCAGAAAAATACAATTATGGAAACAACAGCAGTAGCAACAAAAACCAAGTGGGTTTTGGATCCCGCCCACAGTGAACTTCTTTTCAGGGTAAAACACCTGATGATCACCACCGTGAAAGGTGAGTTCACAAAATTCAGCGCGGAGGTTGAATCAAAAGGGAACGATTTCTCCAAGGCCACCATCAGGGTAACAGTAGATACAAACTCTGTATTCACGAACGAAGACACTCGCGACAATCACCTGCGAAGTGCTGATTTCTTCGATGCGGAAAAATATCGCGAACTCACTTTTGAAGGAACCTCCTTCGAAAAAGTTAATGACGAAAATTACCAACTGAAAGGCAGTCTCACCATTAAAGGAGTAAGCAAGCAAATACAATTGGATGTTGAATTTGGTGGCATCAATAAAGATCCTTGGGGAAATGAAAAAGCCGGCTTTTCGCTAAGCGGAAAAATAAACCGGAAAGATTTTGGCCTTAACTGGAATACCGCATTGGAAACGGGTGGAGTGTTGGTTGGGGATGAAGTGAAACTAGCCGGCGAGATTCAGCTTGTTAAGCAGACCGACTAATTATGAAATCTTAAGAAATTTTAGTTTAGGTGGGCGTTAAAAAGCGCTCACTTTTTTTGTCTGGTAGTTAAACTATTATTTGTGCAATAATTAATTTGAGGCGTGTCCCCGCCTTGGGCGGGGCATGGGCCGCTCCGGACTCGCTGGTCTGAGCTCAATTATATCGCTTTCCATGGGGCTTGCGTCACAGCGCGGGATCTCTTTAAACCCCGCGTTCTGGAAATTCTTATTCCGTCTCTATATTCAATTTATACCAATTAATGTTCCTTGTGAAATACATCGTTGCGCCTAAGATCAATGCTAGCCCCAGGCTGCCCATGAGCAAAGCATATTCTGATAATTGAAGGGTAACAAACAGGAACCCGTAAATTCCGGTTAAAGTTGTAACCAGAATTACAGTTAATTTTCGTCTCTTAAAAATACTTAAAGAATAAAGGGCAACCATTGATACAATTCCCAAAGTAGAAATACCATATGCAAAATTAAAGTTCGAGTGCTCCGATATCGAAACCAGTAAAACATAAAACAAACACAAAGCAAGACCAACAAGTGTATATTGAAATGGATGGATTTTCCTTTTATTCAATATCTCCACCAGAAAGAAAATCAGAAATGTGAGGGTGATGGTCATTATAGCATATTTCACCGACCTCATTGATTTCTGATAGTCATCCAGTGGAAGAATTAGATCAACGCCGAATGAGGCGGCCTCCATTTTTTTAGATAGATCATCTCCAATCCATGACTGCGGAAAATTACGATTCAGTTGGAGAATCAGCCAGCTGGCTTTAAAACCATCAGTAGTCACCTCCCGGGAGTCAGGTAAAAAGTTGCCACTAAAACTTGGCGATTCCCAACTGCTGGCAATTTCAACTTCTGTGGTACTTCCAATGGGAATAAATGAAAGGTCTTTACTCCCTTGCAGGTCCAAGGAAAATTGAAAATCCGCATTTTGCTTAAACAGGTTTTCAATATCCGGAAAATCCACAGTAACTCCGGAATAAACTAAGTCGGATATCCTGGAACCTGGTTCAACGGTAAGAGTTTTTTCATTCAATTTGATATTAATTGGCTTCTTTATTCCTTTCAAATCAGAGATTCCGATGGTAAGAAATGCTTGATCATATGCTATCTCTTTAAGATTTGTTTGGTTCGGCATCTGGATTTTATCAAAGCTCCCGGATATCACAAGATTTGATTCGTACACTACTACCTCGTAAATACCTCTTCTTAATTTCCGGGGATTTAACTCTCCTTTAATTCTTAATTCCATAGGCAATAAATACCAAAGCTTAACCAAGCTAACCAACTTTTCATCCTGCACATACTCATATGTCAATGGTATTGTTAAAATGGGCCCCATTATTTGCTGGCTTCCGGCCCACTTGGAACTGACCTCGTTCGTTGCCTGAGCCCTTAGTTGTTCCCGTTCACTAATAACAGACTCAATCATGGATGTCGGTATCAATAATAACAACACCATAATGGCAATAGTTGTCATCTTAAGTATTACTGAATTCTTAATCCAGTTACTTAATTTGTCGATGAATGTTTCAGATGTATCCATAAATATTATTTATTGAAAGTACTTTGCAATACAAAGTTTATAGTTAAAAATTTTTTAATTAAGAAGTTGTTCAATGGCCCTGATGTGTTTCATGAATGCCTCCCTTCCTTTGCTCGTCAAAGAATATTTGGTATTAGGCTTTCGGTTCAGGAATTCCTTTCTAAATTTTACATATTTGTTATTCTCCAGGAGTTTAAGGTGACTGGCCAGGTTGCCATCAGTCACATCCAGCAAATCCTTTAATGAATTAAAATCAAGATATTCGTTCACAATCAATGCTGACATTATGCCAAGTCGAATCTTATTTTCAAACGCCTTATCAAGATCTCTTAACAGTTTCTTCACGATTTATACCTCATTTGCATGGCCGCCCCATACACGATATGCAGTACACCAAACCCAACTGACCAAAACAATAATCCAAAGCCAATAAATTGCATGGATATTAATCCCAACACAATTTCAGCTAGTCCCAAGCTTCGGATTTCACTAAGAGTATATTTACTTGCATTTACCAGCGCCAAACCATAGAATATCAGGGTTAACGGAGCTACGATTCCGACATAACCTCTTAAGAGTAGCATAAGACAAAGTATGCCACCTGTAATGAGAGGAATTGCAAGGTTGATTAAAAGTCTCTTTGTTTGATGATCCCAGATTTTCTGATTTTGCTTCTTGGTTTCTTTCGTTGTAAAATAAATCCCTATACCAATAGAAAGAACAAGTGTCACCATAGCAATCAAAAGTAGCGTTGTCAGGTTTTCCGAAGTCAAGATGGCTTGTCCGTATGTTGAATAATCATTGTTGGTGTAAACCGTCTTATAGGCCATATAAGCCCCCATTAATGCAAAAACCCCGGCTGAAACCCCCGAAAGCCCACTCAGCGAAATAAACCGGGACGACCGGCTCATTATTTCCTTGATTTCCCTTAGGTCCTGGATATATTTATCTTTACTCATAAAAAGTACTTTGAAATACAAAGTAAAAGGTAAATTTGTTACTTTGCAAGATAACTGCTAAAAAAACAGGAGAAAATCCTTGCCTCACTGTTCATTGCTAAATACTCACTGCTTCACTGCTTCACTGCTTCACTGCTTCACTGCTTCACTGTTTCACTGTTTCACTGATTCACTTTTTCACTGTTTCACTGCTTCACTGCTTCACTGCTTCACTGTTTCACTGTTTCACTGCTTCACTATTTCACTGGTCGCCGTTCCCTGAAAAATTACCGGATGAACAATTATTGCAATTGCAAAGGGCAGGAAATGTATCCAGTCATTCAATTTTAAAGGTCTGGTTTTTTCCTTCATTTGATACCGTACATAGAACAAGAACAAGAACAACGGGCCAATAAGAAACAGAGACCCAAGATCCGCCCCATAGAAATGCGGGAATACTTTAATAAAGCCAAGGTAAATGGAGATACTTTGCAAATGATGCCAAATCAGGACGAGGACTAAAAAAGCAAGTAATTGTGCGGCTGTATTTTTTCTTTTGCTGAAAAGCAAAATACTCATCACTATCAAACCCTGTACAATCCCAGCATAATTACCAGGGACCACCAGTCAAATATGCTTTCTCTTATCACCGAATATACTTTCCTTAAGTATACGTATTAAATAGGTTAATTGTAGTAAATGCTTATTAAAATGGCATTCATGGAAACCATCACAACAACAAATGTATGAAATATGTAAGTCATTTGCACTAATGTGTAACATAAATCAATAACAAAGAACTCAACTTTGTAAGGTCATATCGAAAATTTTAAACCGTTTATTCCAAACTGGAAATTTTCAAAGACTATAACCTATATATATTAAACCGATACACCAATGAAAAGCTTCACACAAGGGTTGGCAATGTTGATTCTACTAAATACGACAGCTTGCATAGCATCCTACTCGACACCAAACGCACCTGGCCCACGACCCATGGGCTATGGAACAAGTCCACAACAAGTACAAATAAGTTTACAAGTTTTCTATGATCAATTAAGTCCCTATGGTACTTGGGTATCATATAATAATTACGGATATGTTTGGATACCTAGTGCCGGACCGGATTTTTTCCCCTATGCTTCGGAAGGTCATTGGGTGTTTACCAATATAGGTTGGACATGGTATTCTAATTATAGTTGGGGATGGGCGCCCTTTCACTACGGCCGATGGTTGTTTGATAATTATTACGGATGGATATGGGTACCGGATACAGAATGGGGCCCGGCTTGGGTGGTATGGAGAGGCGGAGGCGATTTTTACGGATGGGCACCCCTCGAACCAGGCATCAATATAAGTATAGTGTTAGGCGGAAATCATCAGGTGCATCATGATCGCTGGATCTTTGTTCGTAACGGGGACATAGGAAGGTCGAATGTGTATTCCTACACCGTTAATCGCACCAGCAATACCACCATTATCAATAACACAACAGTTATACAGAATACCAGAACTAACACACAAAATAATAAAACTTACATAGCGGGTCCTGACAGGAATGATGTTCAGCGTGTAACCGGCAGACCGGTAAGACAAGTCGCTATTCAGGAAGCAACTCAACCTGGCCAAATGCTAAAGGGAGATCAACTGAGAATTTATAAACCTGCTGTACAGCGTAATGGGAATTCCGGACAAAAATCAGCCCCGGCTAAAATTGAAAATTTGAAAAATGTAAAGCCTGTGAATGAACGACCGAAAGTTAATTCGCAGCAGGGAAAGCAATCTCCAGCCAAAGGCAAGGGTAATCAAGAGAAACCTGCCAAGAAAAAGGGGAAAAAAGGGGGAAATAAAGGGCATGAGTACTCTTAGTTAAGAGTTTAAAATGCCAGTGCTTAGTTGATACAGACAAGCAACGATACCCGTTCCTTAGTGGGTGCGTAAAACCACCCTGACCCTCCTTCTGTTTCACTGCTCACTGCTCACTGCTTCACTGCCTCACTGCTTCCCTGCTTCACTGCCTCACTGCTTCACTGCTTCACTGCTTCCCTGCTTCCCTGCTTCACTGCTTCACTGCTTCCGGCATGCGATTGGATAAGAATTCAGGCTGTTTTCTCTTATGGACATATTAATACTACCTCATTCAATTTCAATACTACCTAAACCCTATTATATTAGCATTTACAACAATCAACAAGCCAATTTTGAAACAAGTACCTCTTTTGATTTACCTGTTAATGTTGTGTTTAACCAGCTATTCCCAAAGTAGCAATTCCAAAGTTGAAGATGCACTAAAAAAAGCTTTTGAAGCACAAAATCCTGAAGATGGGCTCGTATTTCTAAATAAGGTTGGTGAATTAATAAACAGCGCGGATGATTCAACAAAACTAGAGTATTATATTGCCAAAGGTGTTGCCCATGGTCAGTTGGGCAATGCAGATTCGTCTTTCTATTTCTTAGATCAGGCCGAGAGCATTAGTAAGCAATTGACCAATGATTTGCAACTTATTAAAATCTACAACACTGAAGGACTGGTTCTGATGGGCCTGAGTAAGTACGAAGAGGCTCTCGATGCATTTCAAAAAGGATTGGCAATTGGAGAAAACAAAAAAGATAAGAAGTATCTCGTAGCGGTTCGTAAAATTCTTGGTAATTCAGGTGGCATTTTTTATCAGTTGGGAGATTATGAAGGTGCCTTGCGCCACACTCGACAAGCCCTGAAGATATCAGAGCAGCTCAATGATTCTTCGGGTTTAGCTTACAATAACCTTAGACTGGCACTCACCTATCAGGCAATGGATAGTTTAATTACATGCATTGAATATTTAAAAGTCTCCAGCAATTTACTGCAGCATTTGAAAGACACCACCACTATGCTTTATGTGGAAAATACATTGGGTTTAGTATATAACAAAAGATTACAATTTGAAAATTCATTACAGCATTACCAGGAAGCTTTTAAGCTGGCATCATTGATAAAAAACCAGGAAGAAGTTATTCACACTAAAATCTTTATTGCAAAAAATTATTTACAGCTTGATAAATTAGCATTTACAGAGGCCCTTGCCTTGGAGGTGATAGATGAAACGATCCGTAACGGAATGGCGAAGCATCGACAATCGGCCTATGATTTACTTTATGAAATAGCTGTAAAAAGAAATGATTGGCAGCTAGCCTTAAACTACAGAAATAAAAGTTTGGATATAAAAGACTCCATAGCGAATGTGGAAATAAAGTCTCGAATAGCCGAGTTAGAAACTAAATATGAAACACAAAAGAAAGAAGCTGAAATAGTAAGGCTATCCCTTGAAAATGATCTGAATGTTGCCAACCTGGCCATATCCAGAAATGCTAATATAGCAATGGCGGTGGGTGGTTTGCTCACGGTAATTTTGCTGATTGTTTTTTTCACACTAAGGCATAAAAAGCAGCTTGCTGAAAAAGAAGCGCAAGACCTACAAATAGAAGCATTGAAAAAGCGCTTTATGGAATTGCATTCAAGTCCTGCAGAGCTGGCTGTGGCTTTGGAGTTTGATGAACTTAACAATAAGTTGAACACTCACCTTACAGGGCGCGAATTCGATGCGCTTAAATTGAGCCTGGGGGGTAAAACCAATGTTGAAATTGCTGATGCACTCTTCATTTCAGTGAGTACGGTTAAATTTCACCTAAGAAATACCTACTCCAAAATGGGTGTGGGCAATCGAAAAGAGGCATTTCAACTTATGCTTAAATCAAGTTGAATATCAATTAGTTATAATTTATTTTTAGAAAACTAACCCATAGGGTCAGGTAAAAGCAAGTCT
>DASWHX010000249.1:0-2777 GCA_036397995.1 Cyclobacteriaceae bacterium | reverse complement strand
TTGATGAAATCCTGGTGGAACGACTCCAAAAAGATTCCGGGTTTAACCCTCTCAGAAAATGATTACACACAACTGGCATACGAGCTGGCGGTGCGGGGAGCGGATGATTCAGAAATAATTTTAAAAACCCAGTCAGGAAATATAAAAAATCCTGACAGAAAACAACGGATGGAATTTGTGATACCGGCATTATCTTCCAATAAAGAAGTCCGGGATCAATTTTTTGAAAGCCTGAAAATGGAAATCAACCGGGAGCATGAACCCTGGGTACTGGAAGCATTGGGATATTTGCACCATCCGGTGAGGTCTGCTCACGCTGTTGAATATATACAGGGAAGTCTGGAATTGCTGGAGGAAATTCAAAAGACCGGAGACATTTTCTTCCCTACCCGCTGGCTTGGAGCTACTTTTTCCGGTCATAATACGAAAGAAGCAGCAGAAATTGTTCGAAGATTCCTGGATTCTCACCCCCATTATCCAAGTAAACTCAGAGAAAAGATTTTACAGACTTCAGACCCATTATTTCGTGCTTCAGTATGGAATAAGGAAAGTATTGAGTGAAACTGTTGCATTTTAAATTGTAGATTTAACTAAAGAATTCTAATAATCAAATTGATGAACAACTGCTCAAACATAAGAATCGGCATTTTTGCTTTAATCCTGTTGATTAGCTCACCAATAATTGGGCAAGAAAAACTTAGTGCAATTCTTGCTCCCAGAGAACTGCATGATTTAATTTCAAAGGAAAATATTGTAATCGTTGACCTGCGTGGCGAGAGTGACTATAAAGATGAGCATATTCCCGGATCAATTAATTCAAATCGAAAACTATTTGAAAATACCGAATTACCATATTCAGGTATGATGGCATCCAAAGACAAAGTTGAAAAAATATTGAGTGGTTTGGGAATACTTCCAGCTTCACAAATTATTATCTATGATGAGTCCACAAGCTTGGATGCTGCGCGGTTATGGTTCGTTTTGAAAACCTACGGCCACCAGAAAGTGCAGTTGCTGGATGGCGGGATACAGTTATGGAAAAGGCAAAATTTTGTTGTTACAAAGGATACAGGCAGAGTAAATCCATCATCCTATAAATTCCCTGAGCAAAAAGGATTGGAATATTATGCAACAAGGGAAGAAGTAAAGAGTGTTTTGAAAAATCAAAATGTTGTTATTCTCGATGTACGTTCAGAGCGTGAATTCAGTGCCGGTCATATCCCGGGTGCAATACATTTAGAATGGACGAATAATCTGGAAAAGGAAAATGTATTTAAATCCAGTGAAGCATTGAAAGAACAATTTGAAAAGTTGGGAGTGACTCCAGACAAACAAATCATAACTTATTGCCGTTCAGGAGTTCGCGCTGCTCATACCGGATTTATTTTAAAAGATTTGCTGGGATATGAGAATGTTAAAATCTTTGATGGATCATGGATTGAATGGTTACACTTTGGCGAAGAAGTGGAGAAATAGTGTGACTTTTCGCCCTAAAGGGGATTATTGCTAAAAAAAGATTAACTTCTTTGAGCAAACAACCCCATTATAAATATTGGCAACTACATACAACTTGGGACAAAGGCATTAATTTCGATTTTTTACTTTTCTCTGTTTTTTTCTAACTAATCTATTACCAGCGTCCATATCAATGATAAATCCAACAAGTGCAACTCCTGAGAGTATTATTGGAACAGCAGTGGGCACGTCTTTACCATCGCTTATCAAGTAGCCAGTAATTCCAACACCCAAAGTTGCTACTAATTGTATTATTTTCCCAGATTCCCGTTGAATGGCAAACTTTTCCAAATCAAGTCTTATTTCTGATACCATTTTAAGACTATCTTGAGCCGAAACTTGAAAAGGTATAATAAGAAGTGTTACAAATAGATACATTTTGAAATTCTCCATACTATTTTTTAGTTAGTTGGTCGTAGGTTAATCTACCTTCTGTATTTTGTAAAGATAAATCCTCATTTTTTAGATTGCTTCTTCTTTTTGGCTTTTTTGGGTTTTTCCTTTGGATCATAATTCAGCCCTGATTTAATGAGGTCTTCAAAATTAACTTCATTTTCCAACGCTATTTTTTGTTCATATTTTTTTGCTCTCTTTTCCTAATGGGAGACTCCTAATGAGGGGGCGGGGTTATGAGGTTCACGGCACATCTGATGCTGCCGTTTTTCCATCAATGTTGAAATAAGTTTAACAACCTTCCAACACATAAGGGAACCAAAAGTTCCCCTATTTTTTTAAGTGATAGTCAATTCAATTAGTTCAAGTTGCTTTCTCAGAATTTCAATATTCTTAACAGTCATTTCTGCCGTGTATACCAAGTATGCGTATTTCTTGCAGGTTAATCCAATTGTAAATAGGAGAGGATTGGCAGTAAATGAAAGGTTTGAAGTGTCAGTCCAGAAATACAGCAGGAAGGTTGAAATATAAAGATTTAGCCAAGTAATCCTTAGAAATGCTTACACATTCTTGTAAATTTGCCCTATACAAAATAATGCTACGATGGCTGATATTGTACCGAAGGATCAATCAATCAATTTCGAGGATTTTAAAAACGAAAATGGCCTAATTTATTGGTGGGCTTCTGAGTTCATGGTGATGCTTGGCTATGATGATATACACTCTTTTAAGAAGGCCATAGACAAGGCAATGAAGGCTTGTATTTCATTAGGAATTGATTGTCTGGATAATTTCATTAAGGAACAAAATAATGGGCATGAGGATTACAAAATGACACGATTTGCATGTTATCTAACTGCGATGAATGC
>DASWHX010000248.1:0-2985 GCA_036397995.1 Cyclobacteriaceae bacterium | reverse complement strand
GGATTGCCTTTAATTTTTGAAAAGCTAAATACTGAAAACAAGGTTTTGTCAGCATAAATACCCTGCTCATTAAAAGATTTGACATCGTGTTTAATTAATAATTCAGTATCCATACTGAGTTGCGTAATGAGATTAATCTCTGAAACTCCGGTCTGCATGGCGTCCTTCAGTTTAACAGGTGTGGCACCGTGTGTTATAATTCTACCATCCGGGTAAGTATTGTTGATCATTACCCTGTAAATATTATCGGCGTTCGCATGAAACCGATCGTATGACAATTCATCAACCACCCAGAGAAAAATAAAAATACTGGTGGTCAGTCCTACAGTAAGACCAAATATATTAATGAAAGAATAGCCTTTGTGGCGGAAGATATTGCGAAAAGAAATTTTCAGATAGTTCTTTAACATTAGTTAAGAGGTAAAAGGTTAATCATTTGTTAACAAAATCCACCCGACAAGTTCGGGATTTTATCACTCATTTCTGGTGACTCAACCGGGTTTGTTTCAATAAACTGTTATCTGACCATGAGCTCATAAACCAACACTATGCCATTATATAATCTTCAATTTGCCTGATTTAAAGGGATCAAAAAAACCTCGTTTGTTCTCATGCGGACGATAGTGGTCGGCTTTGGGATGGAGCTATAAAAGGGATGATTGAAAGATTTGTTTTAAAGAATTCTGGGATTTGGCTCATTGACTCGTCCTGCATAAAGTTGACAGAAATGATAACTTTATTTCGCACAAAATGAATTAAAAAAAAAGATCAAAATCAGTTTATTCCTGGCCTAATGTTGCTAACGGATTGCTAATAGCTGACTTATAAGACTGGCCGACAATGATCATGAAAGCAATCCCATAGCCTGCAATCGTTGCCGCGATAAATGCAATTGGATGCAGGGTAATTGTATTGGCGAAATTAGTTAACCATTGATTTATCAGCAGGTAACTAAATGTGCTGCCAAACAAAGCTGCCAGCATGATAATCCAAAAAGTCTTTTTATTAAGTACCAAGATGATTTGCATCATGGAAGCTCCCAGCACCTGCCTTAAGGCGATCTCCTTGGATCTCAGCTTGGTGATGTAAGTGACAAAAATGATTAATCCGCCAAATGAAAGCAGCAGGGCCAGCACTGAAAACAAAAGGGTAATGTTTCCAACCCGCCGTTCCTGCTGATAAAATGATCGGATCTCATCATCCATCAACACGTATTCAACCGGCCTGTCTGGTGCGAACGCGTACCATTCGGTTTCAATAATTTCATAAGCTCGCTTCAGGTTAGCTGGGTTTGTTTTTACCAATACATTAATATTGATATTGGTGGGTTCTTTTCGCATCGAGATGATATGAGGTCCTATTTTCTCTTTCAGGGAAAAGAAGTGGAAATCACGGAAGACTGCTGAAATGGTGCGATGAAGTTCGTTTTCGGTTCCGGGTCTTAAGATGAGAGTTTTTCCTACCGGATTCTCCCGCCAATTATATTGATCAATGAAACTTTGGTTCACCAGGGAAACGACATGTCCTGACTGTGCCGCTTCCATAACTCTTCGAAAATCTCCCGCCACAATTTTAATATTCATCACATCGAAATAATCCTCCCCAACTCCAAAAGATAAGAGATTCTCATAAATCTGATCTTGCCCTTCGGGTTTATAAGCAAGCGGTGTCATGTCATCTCCCATCATAGCCCCATGGGTTACGCTTTCAATTTCTGAATAAGTCAATAATCGTTCCTTCAATAAATTATAGTTTTCAACTCCATTAAGAAAGAATGCATTCCTGATTTTGATTACTCCGTGCGTTGAAAACCCCAGGTCTTTGTTATCAATATAATGAATCTGACGATTAACAAACCAGGCTGATATTCCAAGTGTAAAAAACAAAATAAACTGGATGAAAATAAGAATGTTCAAAAAACCAAGACCTTGTTTACCATTGATTGTCTCTTTGCTTTTCACCAACCTGCTGACATTGGCTTTGCCAAGCATTAGGGATGGATAAACTGTTATGATCAAATTAACTGCTAAAACAAACGCAACGCCTGACAGCCAATAGTAAGGGGAAGAGAGGAATTTGTTTTCAAGACTCAAACTCAGAAAGTCACTGAAATATGGCAAGGTCAGTTCGATTCCGAATACCGCCAAAAAAACACTTGCCAATGAAATTAAGAGAGATTCCAGAAACATAATGATGTTAAACTGAAGTTTAGATTCACCCAAAATCTTACGAATGCCGACTTCAAAACGTTTGCCTGAATAAATAGCCAGAGAAAGGTTGATATAATTCAATATGGCAATCAGCAGGATAAGGAAACCGGCGATCATGAACCCAGTTAACTGAGTTCTGTCACCGGCTCCGCTATTTCCAAATGCAGCCTCCGATTCGAAGTAGATGTCTTTCACTCCAATAAGTTTTACCGTCGTGAGCTTGTGGAATTCATCCAAATCATCTCTCATGTTCAGGATCAATTCTTCCGCACGTTTTGAATCAGAGTTTTTGGTTAGCCTCAGATAAGTGAAGGCATGGTAGTGTTGATCATTCCCAGGTTGCGCATAAATTAAATCAAAGTTCAGATGGGTATTTGTCGGCAGGTCTTCAACCACACCTTTCACCGTTAACAATAGCGAATCATAATTAATTATCTTGCCAAGTGCAGGTTCATCGCCAAAGTATTTCCTCGCGGTGGAGCGGGTCATCACGATTGAATATGGATCCTTCAGAACATTTTTTTCACTTCCTTCAATAAAGTTGAACCTGAACATCTCAAAAAATTCTGATACTGGTTCAACACGATAAATATTATTCTCACTAAAACGCTTATCACCATAATTAAAAAAAAGGTTCCCCATTGGGGCTATTCTCAAAACGTTCTTCACTTGTGAATAAGCCCCGGAATTTAATTCTTTTCCATATTCAGCATCAATGTTTGACAACCAGAAATCGCTATTGGTCTTTCCTTCAATCCGGTAGGTATTATTTGGA
>DASWHX010000247.1:0-4635 GCA_036397995.1 Cyclobacteriaceae bacterium | reverse complement strand
TTATTTTCTTCTTTATAAGTATTTATTATCGGCAACTCAGAAATTTTATGAAAACTTCTTCCTCCATCATCCGATCGCTCTACCTGGTAAGCGGAAAATTTCCTCTCCAGCACATTTTCATCCCAACTAAGTGTTACTTTTCTTTCTTCAAACTCAGCTTTTACATTAAATGGCTTGTGCAAATCAGGTTTCCAATCATTTCTGACGTAAACAAAGGCGGTGTCGGAGGGAAGGATTGCCGGGGGTACTGCGGGAATTACCCGATAGATATAGGTCTCGTTTTTTCTGATGTCATGATCCACCCAACGGAGTCCGGCGTAATTGGCGGCTATCGCGGACAAGTCGGCGCTAAATACAGCAAAAGAATACCGCCGCTCCAGTTCCTTTACTTGTTGCATGATTTGAGCCATCCCGGATTGTTGTCCTGTATTTACATCAAAGTTTTCTCCATAAATGGCCTGGGCTATAATGGCAGAAAAAGGATCTGTTTCAATTAATTCTTCCCAATCTTCCAGAGGCTTTGGCTTTAAAGGAATTGGCGTCAGGATCATCCTGGATTTTGTGTCCAGCAATACACTGTCACGGGTAATAGTGTACCGTTCCAGAGTATATCCATATTTATTGCAAAGATTCCACGCAGCAGGACTAAGGGGTGCCCAGCGTAAAACAATGGAGTCACCATAATGTTTTGAAATTATCATGGTAGTATTTGAGCCCTGACCAAGGCTAATAGTTGCCGGAATCAAAAAAACCAATATTGAAATTAGCCTCCTCACTCAAAATTTATTTTTAAGGACCTGGGAGCACTTGACTTCAAATTGGAATTTCCGGGAAGATGATATTTGAATTGGTAATTATATGAGTAGTTTATATTTAAGAGTGGATAGGTTGTATTTACAATTTGATTCATTTTGGAAGTTGCCGAATGGGTACACATATAATTATAAATTTGGTTTTGCAAATCCCCCAAATCTTTATACACAAAATAGGGAACCTTGTATATGATGGTTTCAGGATTAAATTGTATACCACCGGAACCTGTAATCAATGCGTTCTCACCAAGAAGAGCATCCACATTCAGGTTGGAGTAATGCATGGTCCGTAATGGAGGAACTCCATAGGGCTCCGAACTTCTCCATGTAAAGGAGAACAGGTTTCCCACCGGATACTGAGAATATATGACAGGTATTAAACCGGAAAGCCATGGATTGTCAGGCGTCGCCTCAAGGGTAATAAGTGGTGGAATGGTTTCCGTTCCCTGTAATTCATAATTATCAAACAATTCTGAATTGTTAATTAATAACGACCCAAAATCAACAACCCCCTGATAATCAAAATTGGGGTCCATAAAGGTCTCCCCAAAATTGATCGCATTAACCTTTTCAGTAAACGTGCTATACAGGCTTGTCCGGAAAGCTAAATCAAAAAGACTTTTTTCTTCCAGAATATCTATCGTCCCTTCCGCGGTCTTTGTTTCTATTGTAATATTTTCGTCTGCAGTAAAAGTACTCTCAACGGCGGAAACGTTCTGATCCATAGTGACTGTTCCGGTAGGTATATTTACGATTTCTAATTTGTAAATTTTATTTGGACTCATATCCGGAAATGAAAAGCTTACTCTTTTATTGGCAGCATCATAGCCTACGCTGCCCAATTTTGGATTTGCGTTCCCCACTTGCACAAACCGCGTTTTTTGATCCCATTCCGGGCCTGGATGAAACAAATAATCCTGGCCTTGTTTCAGCTGAACATATCCAACAGAAGACTCGCCTTTATAAACATTGTACTGGTTTCGCAATGGATAGCTATAGAGTACATTATTTTCCGGGATGTAATCGGGAGCTTCTCCGGTAGTAAAAGTAACCGATCTGGTTTCTGAAATTTTACTTCCATTATCAAGCACAGGAGTCCAGTTACCATTGATTTTCTCTTCATAAAAAACAGAAACACTAAACGCAAGCGATTTAGTCGGCGGCAAAATTTCATGCGATTCAAAAAGTAAAGTTGTGTGATCCGAATTCCAGCTTACCTTACCTTCAATTTCTGTTTCTCCATCTTTTACATTTGCAAAATCAAGACCTATTTTGAAAAACCGTATTTGATCATATTCATCTACAAGTTGAAATTGATGGTCTACAGCCATATTGAATACCGCCTGTGGTGCATTGAAAACACTGACTTCAGCTTCCCCTTCCCCTGGTGTGATGGCTGCTATAACCTCAATGTTCTCCAGAACTCCAGCTCTATTAAACAACTCACACTCTTCTCCTATAGTCACCTCAAACCGGCAATCTCCCTTCACCATTCCGCCCAGAATATTAAAGTACCCTCCAACTACCCCATATAACCAGCTTGGATTCGGAAACTTCGCCTGTAACACAGCGGCTGCTCCAAGATTAATTATTTCGTACCTTTTGGTTTTCTTTAATAGTTTTATAAGGATGCCAATTTTTCCTTCAAAATATGCAAAGGCCTGGCCATTGGCATACCAACCGCTAATTCCGATTGGGCCATTATGACCGACACACTCGGCATTGCCATAATCTTTCATCATCAAGTCAAAGCCCATCCCCATTGAAAGCGATGCATAAAAAGGAAAGAACTGCATTTCGCCGGTATCCATTAGCAGTCGTGTTCCGAATGCGATTCCTCTCCCTTCGCCCAGGTCGTTGAGTTCTGCCATATAATCCAAATCAATGCCGCCGAGTATTTCCGAAACTTTTTCAGGGGGTGGTGGACTTGCGGGAATATTCTGCCCCATCATAAAATAACTTTCAGAGCGAACCATACCTAGTAGTTCTACACCAAGTGGGTCACTTGGAGTTCCAACGTACATATACCACTCACCCGGTGAAATATGAATTACCGACCAGCCGGCACGATCATTTGCTCCAATGCCCTTTATTATACCACCGGCGACATTAATGTATACCTCAAAATTTCCATGCAAAGTTCTATTTGGAAAATCATAATTAATTCGCATGTGGGCTGCAATCGGAGCCGGTTTTAAAGGTGCAGAACTACTGCCTGTGGAATTTGCCATTTTACCTACCTTCTCAGACATCTTGGCCTCATCAACTACCTCCACAGCAGTTAGAAAATATCCATTCCCCTGAAAATCTATATACTCAATTCCGCCTCTGTTTGTAAACGCAATTTCAAAGGTGGCATCCCCATTAAATATTTTATCCGATCCAACGGTCGCCAGTTCGACGCTTGCCTTGAAACCCAAAAAAATTCTTTCGTTAGGGATATATGTAGCTCCGGAAATACCCCGGCCCAACGGACTGCCACCACCCTCAAAACTCACCTGGCTCATGTGATGAAATGCCCCGCCGCCAATTCCGGTTAATAACAAAACGCTCCCCACACCAGGGTTCAATCTTACCAATGCATCAGCATACCAATAACGGAATCCATTTATTTTTCCGAATAATACCGTCGCTTGCAAAGAAATCTTGGTAACCTCCAGCATGGCGTATCCTTTTACTCCTTTGCCGTAAATAGGATCTTCTTCAAACCACTCCAGCGTACCCGCAAGTTTTACTGCTCCTATATCAGCATTAATGGAAATTTTATTTAGCTCAAGGTGGTCATATTTGAAATCCAGCAAGTTGCCACCATCTTCGATTTTACCTTCAATAACAAAACCTGCTGAACCACCAATTCCACCACTGTCCTCTCCTTTCATTAAAGCCACTGTCACTTCAAATAGTAATGCCACTTTATTATTCTCCCGATTCTGAAAGCCGATATTATGGATCTGAATAGGGAAATTCCCCATCTTTTGTTCAAGGGCAGGAGAACCAAATGATAAGTTTCCGATACTTAGGTATGGACTAACTGTCTGGACTTGAAGATTTTCAAATTCAATTTGCGCAAGAGCAACTTTGTCTCCACCAATTCCCAGTACACCATGAAGATTTGCCCTGGGACGGAACTCACCGTCTTCAATAACAATAGTGAGGGAAGAAGCCGGACTTAGTACTACCTTTGTGGCATTAAAAATTGGTATCCTGACTGAATCCGGAGGTGTAATTGTAAAAATATAGGAATTACCCGGATCAATGATCGCACTATAACTCAAAGTATCCCGATCTCCGGTGACAGGTATTCTTATTGCTCCCGAGAATCCTGCACTTTCGATCTGGTTTCCCACAAAAGCTATATGAAGGTGATTTAATGAGAATGCCCACTTCCCGATGGCACCCTGATCAAGATTTAAGAGATAATTAGCTGAAATAACACCGGTGAATCCCTGGTTGTCGATTATCATATTGGAACCCTCAATTTCGATTCGCCGCGGATTTTGCGGATTTGATTGAGTGTCATTAGATTTAAATTGTTTGGGAAGTTTTATGCTCAACTCCCGTATAAATACGCCGCGCCAAAGGCCAGGTGGTGTACCGGCATTATATCCCGCCGGAAAAGAGACGCCTAGAGGATCACGGGTATCACTCATATCAATAACCGCATTAGTCACTTTGAAGCCCAGGCCATTCATGCTTTTTAACTGAAAAGGATCAATATTCAACGACACCAGCATATTGTTCCAGTCATCAATGACTATATCAAATGATGCTTTGACCTGTTTACCGGTGTCAGGATTACCGTCTGTTTTCTCCGGTACAAACT
>DASWHX010000246.1:0-4191 GCA_036397995.1 Cyclobacteriaceae bacterium | reverse complement strand
GGAAGCGAGAATGGATATAATTCATGAACTGAGTGATTTGAACGTGAAGCCAACTTCGATGATTGATATTTCTGATGGACTGGCATCGGAACTTCTGCACTTATGTAAAGGTTCGAAATTAGGAGCCAGAATTTTTGAAGCGCAGCTTCCCATTGACAAAATGACATATGATACCGCCGTTGAATTTAATTTGGATCCCATTACTTGTGTTTTGAATGGTGGTGAGGATTATGAGTTACTTTTTACGATCAAACAAGAAGATCATGAAAAGTTGAAGAATCATCCGGATATTCATTTCATTGGTTATATGGAAAGCGCTATCGATACTCCCACATTGGTAACTAAAGGAGAAAATGAAGTTCCACTAAAGGCTCAAGGCTGGAATCATTTTAGGAAGCACTAATCAATAGGGTAGGGGATAAAGATGAATTTTGTAAAATCGTTGTCTATCACGAACAGGCAACAAAATTCGTCAGGGTCTTTGTAGACTTTTTTGAAATCTTCCTGCTTTTTTTCATCTACTAATTTTCGTTGAATAAATTCATCCAGGTAAGTAACATGGATGTTCCAGGCAATAGCTGCGTTGTGCTTATCGATCAATAATTTTCCAACTCCGGGATCAGATTTGCTTATAGGAAAAATCGGGTAGTTTGAAAAACCTCTCTTTCTGATTTGATAGGAAGCTTCCTTTAAAGTTTCAGCCACCATAGCAAAGTCTTTTGTAATGGTGCCCAGGTATTTTCCATTAAGCTCCGGATCATTTACCATGTTCACAATTTATGATCTTTTATGAAGCAATGCTATATTTTCTACATGGGTTGTATGAGGGAACATATCCATCGGCTGCATGGAGATGATTTCATAGTAATTAATCAACAAGGCAATATCCCTTGCCTGTGTCGCGGGGTTGCAGCTCACGTAAATAATTTTTTCCGGTGAAAGTTTTATAAGGTTTTCTATTACCTTCTGATGCATCCCGGCCCTGGGAGGATCGCAGATGACAACATCAGGAAATCCATAGCGTTCAATCAGATTTTCACTTAAGAAATCTTTTAAATCTCCGGAAAGAAATTCAATGTTATTTACATTGTTAATCAGGGCATTCTCTTTTGCATCTTCAATAGCTTCCGGTATACTATCTATTGATAATACTGATTTTGACTTATCGCTGAGAAAAATACCGATGGTCCCGGTGCCACAATACAAATCATAAATTATTTCCTTGCCACTCAAAGAAGCCATTTCTCTTACTTTCTGATATAATCTCAATGCCTGATGAGAGTTTGTCTGAAAAAATGACTTTGGACCTATCCTGTATTTGTAATTTTCAAATTGTTCTGTAATAAAATCCTTCCCATGAAATAATTTCACTTCCTGATCAAAAAAGGTTTCATTTTTCTTCTGATTGATAACGTATTGAAGCGAGGTTACTTCCGGAAATTTTTCTTTCAGGAAGGTCATGCATTTCTCAATCATGTTTTTATTATCTTCCGAGAATTGCACGATTAACATAACCTCATTGAGCGTAGTATTTCTGATTATCAGGTTCCTTAAAAATCCGGAATGTGTTTTGAAATTATAAAAGGACAAATTTTCTTTTAAGGCGAAATCACGCAGGGCATTTCGTATGCCATTGGAAGGTTCCGGCTGTAAGAAACATTCCTGAATATTAACAACCCTGTCAAACCGGCCGGGCACATGGAAACCAAGCCCGCGACGGTCAAGCTTCTCTTTGCTTTCAAGTTCTTCGTTTGTTATCCACCTGTAATTAGAAAAAGTGTATTCAAGCTTATTCCGGTAATGCGTTTGCTTTTCAGATTCCATTATAGGTAGGACCTCCGGAATTTCAATTCTAACCGGGTGCGCGAAAGATTCCTCGACAAGCTTTTGCTTACTTGTTAGCTGGAACTGGTATGAAATATGCTGCCATTTACAACCTCCACAGGTTCCAAAGTGAGAACAAAATGGATCAACCCTATGCGTGGACGTATTTCTAAAAGCTACAGGTATGGCCTCTGAGAATTTCTTTTTGGATTTTGTGATTTTAAGATCACAAACGTCCCCTGGAGCAACACCTTTCACGAATATTACCTTATTTTCGACCCGTGCTACACATTTACCTTCAGATGCCATAGACAGGATTTCAATATTCTCCAGGATTGAGCCGCTTTTCATGTATACCGCAAACCTAACAAAGTATTTCAAGAATTACTTACACCCCCGAAATTGGGGGATTTTGAAGAAGTTAATTTCTTCCGGTTTCAAGTATATTAACTTTGTTTTTGAAAGGATTTAAATGAAAAAGATATCTTTAATAATTTTCTTTTTTGCAGTCATTTCAAAGAGCATGGCTACTCATATTGTAGGGGGTGAATTTGAGCTCATACATTTAACGGAATACAATTACCGGCTCAACCTGATAATTTATTTTGATAACATAAACGGAAACCCCGGAGCAGAAGACCCCTCCGCTGAAGTGTATATTTTCCGGAAGGTTGACGGAGCCTTGATACAGACTTTCGTATTAGACCAGACGGAAGATTATTTTGTTCAGTATTCAATTCCTGAATGTGCCAACAAGTTTCCCCTTGAAACGCGCAGACTGAATTATTCCAGAATAATTTTTCTAAACCCCGCGGTGTATAATGACCCCGGCGGATATTATGTAGTATGGGAGAGATGCTGCCGTAATAATATTATTGATAATATTGTGAATCCGGATCAAACCGGCCAAACTTTTATTCTGGAGTTTCCTCCGGTAGTTAAGGATGGACAACAGTTTATTAACAGTTCACCAATTCTTTTTCCGCCCCTGCGAGATTATGCCTGCATGGATCAATTTTACTTCGTGGATTTTCAGGGCACTGATCCGGATGGTGATTCGATTGCCTATTCTTTAGTGGTTCCTTTGAACAGTTCAACATCTCAGGCGTTACCTGTTCCAAGTCCACCTCCTCATCCTTTAGTTAACTGGTCTTTTGGAATTAGTCTCAGTAATATTGTTCCGGGCAATCCCACGTTGGAGATCAGCACAGATGGATTGTTAACCGTCACTCCATCTCAAACCGGCTTGTTTGTTTTTGAAGTCCTGGCGGAGGAATTTAGAAATGGTGAAAAGCTGGGTGAGGTTCGCAGAGATTTTCAAATGCTGGTAGTGGAATGTGAATTGCCCAAGCCGCCGCCGAATCTTGTAGTTAAAGCTCCTGGAAGCAATACCTTTGTCAGTGATTTGCCTTTGATTACTTTTCAGCGGGAGGATGAAAAATGCCTGGAATTTGCCGTTACTTCTGATCCGTTATACCAGAAATTACGATTCAAAGCGAGGCCGGTAAATTTCAAAGGCGATGCAAGCGGAATCCTATCTATCAAGAGCGGTACAGTTGGGCTCAATGACAGCCTTAGGTTTGATGTCTGTTTTCCGGATTGCCCTTTCAAAGAAGGTGAGCCATTTATTATTGATATTATTGCATTTGATAATCAATGCCCGCAAGGAAAGTCTGATACTTTGCGATTGGCTGTAAATGTGGAACCCCCAATCAACAGTGATCCCTTTTTCACGAATGCTGACAAAAGCATTACCAAGCTTATTCTGGAAGGCGACACCTGGCAACTTGCTGTTGAAGGAGTTGACCCGGATAAGGACTCTCTCCAAATCTCTGTACTGACTGACGAGTTTAATCCATCAGATTATGGAATGAGTTTTAGTGAATTTGTTTATGACAAGGATGCCGGCACTATAAACACCACATTTAAGTGGGAAAGTAAATGTGATGTTTATGATTTTACAGCAAGGAATAACTTTATCATGAGCTTGCTGCTGGAGGATTACGATACGTGCTTGCTTGGCAATGCGGATACCATCCGAATGAACCTTAATATTTTGCTGCCACCAAACACCAACCCGGTTATTTCAACGGACTTGCCGGCATTGGAAATAGAAAAGTATCTGGACACCCAGCTTTCGTTTAATGTTTTTGGTGAAGACACAGATGGAGATCTGGTGGTCCTAAAGGCAGCCGGGGATGATTTCAAACTGTCTGATTATGGAATTCAGTTTCCTGGTGACAGCGCCATCGGTAATGTTCAAAGCAAATTTCTCTGGAATATCTCCTGCGACATTATTAATCTGAATGAAAAGGATGAATTCAATTTTTTTATCTGGCTTGAAGACCGGGATAAGTGTAAATTTCC
>DASWHX010000245.1:0-5352 GCA_036397995.1 Cyclobacteriaceae bacterium | reverse complement strand
GAAGCTTGTAGCAGAAGGTTACCATTTTTTAATGCCCTTGATGGCAAACCCAGAGAAGATTATTCCTTCAATTACCTTATTATTTCATTAAAATTTGATGTTACCTATCCTTACATCGCTTCATTATTCTATAATGGGTTTACCTCTTTTCGACCCGAGATAATTACTATAATTAATGAAAAGTTTCTAAACCTGGTGCCTCAGAATTACCTGGTGCCCCAGATTCCCTTACTGGCACTTGCCACTGCAAACTTTATTGATTTAGTTAGTTCTAAAGGCATTGACCTTGGCGAGATAATTCTTTCAAAATCCTCTATAAGCGCGAATTCAAGTGAAATCCTTCAGATAATTCAAAAAAATAATTTACTATTATGACCAGTCAGTCACAAATGAATCTTGATGCTGTAAGAAATGCCACTCCAGGCACGAGGAAGTTCATTCATTTCAATAATGCCGGGTCTTCATTACCTCCACTTCCGGTAATTGAGGCAGTGAACCAATACAATGCTGAAGAATTTATGCGTGGTGGATATGAAACCTTTGAATTAAACAAAGACTCTTTTCACAAAACCTACAATTCCGTCGCAGACCTGATTAATTGCAACCCCTCTGAATTGGCCCTTATGGAGAACGCGACCTCAGCGTGGAATGCGGCTTTTCTTTCCATCAATTTTGAACCCGGAGACATTATCCTGGCTACTGAAACAGATTATGCATCTAACTACCTGGCCTATTTGAGACTAAGTGAAAGAATACCGCTTGAAATCAAAATACTTCCGGTTGAAAAGAGCGGCGAAGTTTCTGTTGGAGAATTGAAGTCTATGCTTTCTTCAAAAGTAAAACTTGTAAGTGTAACTCATATGCCCACCAATGGCGGGCTGGTAAATCCTGTGGAAGAAATTGGAGCTACCTTAAAAAACAGTTCCGCTTTTTATCTGGTTGATGCCTGTCAGTCTGCCGGTCAATATCCCCTGGATGTGAAAAAGATTGGTTGTCACTTTCTTTCTGCCACAGGGCGCAAATATTTACGCGCGCCCAGGGGAACAGGATTTCTTTATGCAAGCAAAGCTACCCTGGAAAGAACCAAGCCAATTACTCTTGACCTGCATTCAGCCATTTGGACTTCGCTTGACTCATACGTAATGGAGCCTTCAGCCAAGCGCTATGAAAACTGGGAATTTAACTACTCCAATATTTTTGGACTTAAGGCGGCAGCAGAATACGCAGTTGAACTGGGATTGGATAATATCTGGGAGCGGGTCCAGAAATTAGGTCAAACTCTTCGGGATGAACTTTCAAGGATTGATGGGATCATTGTTCAAGACCGTGGTTCTGTGCAGTCTGGCATTGTCACCTTTACTTCAGACAAGGTAGAGTATACAAAGCTCAAGAAGAAGCTTGCCGTGAAAGACATCCATGTCGGTATTACCCCAAAAGCTGCAGCTTTTCTTGATATGGAAAACAGGGGCCTCAGCAGTATGATTCGGTCTTCTGTTCACTATTACAATTCAGAAACAGAAATTGAAAAGTTCATCAGAGTACTGCACGATCTTCACTCCTAAAACTGTTCATTATCGTTCAATTACACATTGCATAACTTTTAAACTGGTGATATTCAGGTGCTTGCAATTTTTGGTGAGAATTTTGTTTTTATGAGAGAACAATGTCAAGAACTCAAAAATAAAAATGAAAGATTTATTACAGGTGGGTATGAGAAAAGTGGCCGCTACGATTTTGTTCCTTATCAGTTTGCTTTATATAGCGGCGCTGATTGGTTCATGAAGGGGAATTAAGTTTGATTGATTTAATGATTGATTACTTTTGCTTTCACCAGCTATGAAAGTATTTGAAGTAATTTCACCGGCAACAAAACCCGTTCCTGTTTTAATAAGCGTTCCACACTGCGGAACCGGATTCCCTGAAGAAATAAAATCCCTTATACGGTTGGAGCTGCTTCCACCCGATGATACTGATTTTTTTGTCCGGCAATTGTATGATTTTGCACCAGCTCTCGGAATTACAATGATCTACGCAAATTATTCCCGCTGGGTAATTGATTTGAATCGCGATCCGGAAAGCAAACCTTTATATAGCGACGGGAGAATCATTACATCCCTGGTTCCCGAGACAGATTTTCTAGGCAATTCCATATATAATAATGAAACCCCGACGAAAGCTGAAATACACCGGAGGATTAAAAGCTATTACATCCCCTATCATTCAGAAATTTCAAATCAAATTAAAGCATTACAAAAAAAATTCAGGCACATACTGCTTTTTGATGCTCATTCGATTCGAAAATCGGTGCCTTCTATTCAGTCACAACCATTTCCTGATTTGATTTTAGGAGATAATCAATTGAAAAGCGCTCGTTCTGAAATAATAGAAGTTGTTTGGAATGAAATCAATAATAGTAATTATACGAGTTCTCATAATGTACCTTTTCAGGGCGGATTTATTACGCGTTCTTTTGGTAATCCCAATAGAAATATTCATGCTTTGCAATTAGAGATGACAAAAATTAATTACATGGATGATTCAGAGACAGAATATCATTCAGGCCGTGCTGCGGAAATGAGGAAAGTTCTTAAATCTATTTTTCGCAAGCTAATCGTTACACTTGAACAATTAAACAAGAAGGAATGAATTTGCGGTTTTCAGGTATTTTAACCTCCAAAGGGTGGCTAACTCCGGGGTACGTCACAATTAATAATTCCGGAGTCATTGAAAAGATTTCTGATTCGCCCCTCCAAAGTGAAATCGATGAGCAAATCAATGGATTTGCCTTGCCAGGATTCAGAAATTCTCACTCTCATGCTTTTCAATACGCGATGGCAGGAATTACCGAGCAACATAAGCCGGGGATCCAGGATAATTTCTGGACCTGGCGTGAGGCGATGTATCAGGTTGCCCTCACCATGAACCCAGAGCAGATGGAGAAGGTTGCTACATTTTTATATGCTGAAATGCTTCGCCATGGTTACACACATGTGGCCGAGTTTCACTACATCCATCATGATAAAGATGGAAGCCAATATGACAACCCTGCAGAATTGGGCGAACGTTTAATCGCGGCAGCCGCCACTGCCGGAATCAAGATTACCCTGATACCAATTTTTTACCAAATGGGAAATTTTGGCCAGCCACCCCAGGAGCGACAGCGAAGATTTATTAGTCAAAATTATGATGCTTACATGAAACTTTGGGAAGCTTCCCAGGTTGCAGCACTTAATTATAAAAAGGCTTCATTGGGCGTGGGAGTACATTCACTCCGGGCGGTAAGAGATGATGCCATAATCAGGGTAACAGAAAACTACGATCCGAGGTACCCATTTCATCTTCACGTTTCTGAGCAATTAAAAGAGGTGGAAGATTGTATCGCGCATTTAGGAGTCAGGCCAGCCCGATGGCTGCTGGATAACGTTCAATTGGATGAAAACTTTCATCTTATACATGCTACCCACCTTGATGATACCGAAGTGAAAGGGTTGGCCGAATCGGGGGCCAACGTAGTTCTGTGTCCCAGCACGGAAGGCAATTTAGGTGATGGTATTTTCAGGCTGCTTGATTTTAAAATTTTCGGTGGAAAATGGAGTATTGGCACCGACAGCCATATCGGATTAAATCCTTTTGAAGAATTGCGGATGCTGGATTATCGGGAAAGGTTGATTACGCATCAGCGAAATGTTTTGAATGATAAGCTTTTTGGTGATACAGGTGCCTATGGTTTTGATAAGGTTTTACAATCCGGCAGAATGGCAATGGGTGATTCTACGACTGGATATCTTGATCCGGGAAACGCACTGGATGCTTTTGTTGTGGAGGATTCACATCCTTTGTTGGCCAGTAACAAACCAGAATTTTTGCTCAGCACGATTATTTACACCTTTGATTCAAGCCAGATGTTAGGAACAATGGTTGATGGAAAATGGGCTATTAGGGGACAACATCCTCAATATGAAAAGTTGAGTCGTGATTTTTTGGAAGCTGTTAAAGAGATGGGGATTCGGAATCGGTAGGTTAACTCTCTAGACAACCACCCCTATTTTGGTCGGGGAATCGGTAGGTTAACTCTGAGACAACCACCCATTTTGGTCGGGGAAACGGTTAAAATAAGGAAGGGAATTTAGCATCAACTGGTTCACCTGTTTGCTTTCATCTTCTTGCCTGTATTTACTGATAATAATTTGGTCAGGAATCAGTAGGTTAATTTGTTTTGAAGAAATTTTTTCCCTCCTTATTTTAAGGAGGGCCTGCCGACCGAAGGTTGGGGTAGGGGTGGTTTTATTCTTATCTTAATAAATTTACCAAATTATGAGGCGATTCCATAATAAGGGAGAGCTGAAGGACCTGAGAAAAAAGTTACGAAGCAAATTGCATTAACTTAACTCTTAGACCACCACCTCCCTACTCAGCTCTTAATTTGTCGAGTAGTGTATTTAAATCTTGAGCTTCAGTTATTGTCAAAGCATGGAAAATTTTTTCCTGGGCTGCAATGGCACTTGAGGTGTATTCAATCAAATTCAGTCCCTTTTGAGTGATCACCACATCCACTAATCTTCGATCTGATTTGCAGGTTTTCCTTTCCACTAGTTTCTTTTGAATCAGTCTTTCTACAATTCGGGATGCATCCGACATTGGATCCAGCATCCGCATCCGGATCTCTGAAGTGGAATATGGTTTCGGGTAATTACCCTTCAGAATTCGCAAAACATTGTACTGCTGCGGAGTAACTCCAAATTCTTCAAATGTTTTTCTATGCTTATTCTGAACCCAATTATTTGTGAAGATTAGATTCAGGTTGAGCTTTTGATACTCCGACCTGAATTTTGTTTGATTAATTTCGTCTTCCAATTTCACTTTGTTTCTTTTAGCTCCAACTCCCTTCTTTAACTACTTCATCCACCGGCTTACGAGTGCGCACATGATTTTGTTTCCAGGCTAGTCTTTCATCCGTATTTTCGTCAACCTCCCCTTCATATCCAAGCGCAATTATGGCAATGGGCTCAAATCCTTGCAGAATTCCAAGATTTGCAATTGCTATATCCGAATGGAATCCGGCCATCTGACGCATACACAATCCCAGGTCCGTAGCTTGCAATGTCAGAGTTGCCACCGCTTGTCCTACATCATAAAATGCATGTCTGTTTTCCCTTTCGTTATGACTTAACCTCGTCTTAGCAATCACCGCTATCAGGACAGGTGCTTTCGCCGCCCAGGAACGATTATGATCATTCAATGCATCCGCAATTTTTCCATGATCCCGCGGATTAGATTTATGAGCATAAATAAACCTCCAGGGCTGCTCATTAAAACTCGATGGCGCCCACCTGGCTGATTCAAAGATCAAAT
>DASWHX010000244.1:0-2652 GCA_036397995.1 Cyclobacteriaceae bacterium | reverse complement strand
CGAATGGTAAATAGAACGTTTTGCTGGAAGTTCGGCGAATATTTTCTTTATTCATTAAGGAAACGCTCGTAAAGTTTAAAGTGATAGGCAGCATTATTCCTGACATTAGCCAGGGAATTTCTATATGTTTCAAACCCATTTTTTCCTATCCGGACCTGCAGATTGTCGTTATTCATAAGTTTCTGTATCAATGAGTATAACTGCCCCGTATCTTCCGCATCCATTAGGTATCCATTTTCACCATTAACAATAAAATCTTCAATACCCTGACCTTTAACACCAATAACCGGTGTAGAGACAGACATAGCCTCAAGGTATACCAGGCCAAGAGATTCACGGTAACTCGGTAAAATAAACAAGTGAGCAGCTGACATTTCCGCGATTACTTCAGAGTTACTCAAAAATCCTTTAAAGCGAACAAATTTCTCTAACCCGGATTGACGAACAAGGTTTTGAAGATTTTGCTTCTCAGGTCCCTCACCGATAATTCTGATTTTCACTTCCTCCCCGGCCAGGTAAAGTAGCTTTGCCGCGGCGATCAGTATTTCAAAACCTTTACTGGGTATTAGT
Source organism: Cyclobacteriaceae bacterium (assembly GCA_036397995.1). GTDB lineage: Bacteria > Bacteroidota > Bacteroidia > Cytophagales > Cyclobacteriaceae > DASWHX01. The sequence goes on along the minus strand of DASWHX010000244.1, from coordinate 2,082 downwards.
CTTCCGCACCCAACTATGGTAAAGGGTTTACTTAAACTTTTCTCAAACTTGTAGTGATCAATAGGAAAGGGAATTATTTCACTATTAATCCTTGCTTCGGCTAGCGCAAAGTAATTGTTCCTCAGGTTTTTAGATACGAATATTATTAAATCTGACTTGTTTATTTCCGTTTCAAGAAATGTCCGGTAAGCCCGTATGTTACCCGATAAGCTTTGAATTTCATTATCATGAAAGGTTACGATGGATTTACAGTTATTCGATGCTTTAAATTTATTTGCTACATACCCTGCGAATAACATGGAGTGTGCATGAATAATCTTCCCGCCCTGACTGATATATTGTTTTATCCTTTTCCTTACAGCCATGTAGAATAGCCACCGTTGCAGAGGGTTAAGCAGAAAGTAAAATCGCTCAACAAATGGCAATCTAATATAAATAGGATGGTGGGTTATGACATTATCATGCGCCTCACTTTCAATGTGGAAAAGAGTTGTGATGAATTTTAGCGAAAATGCTACAGGGACAATGATTTCAACCTGCACACCGAGTTTAGTAAGTTCTATGGCCAATTGGCTTTTAGATTTGCCAGCCATTGGAAATTCCGGACTGGGAAATTGAGGTGACAGAATAAGTAATTTCAAACCTCTGAATGATTTACCGGTATTCTTAAATTACTTTTAATAATGCTTTCTATATCGAAATGCTGCCAGGGGTAACCCAAGTAAATATCTTCGTAATTAGTATGTAACCTGACCGAGGTTTGAAAGGCAGCAGCTGCCGCGGCTCCAAATAATTTCTTTGCCTGTTGGGTTGAATAAGATTGAACAGGAATAGTTACTGATTCAGAAATAATTGCAACAAAATCTTTCATCTTAATATATATGCCAGGCATACAGATGTTGAAGAAAATATTATTTAATTCTGCATTGAGGCAATGATAAATTAGTCCTGCACAGTCTTGCAGGGAAATAACCGACATCCAATTATTTCCTTCACCGATAAGCGGTACTTTGGATTCATACTTTATTTGGTCAAGAAAGAAATGTTTAAACCAGGAACCCTGGCCTACAATCCAGGGAGGTCTTACAATGGAAACCGGTAAAGATTTATTCTTAAGACATTCCATCCAGGGACGCTCGGCCAGAATATATTGTTCAGCAAAACTGGTTGGAGATAATTGTTGGTCCTCTCTAACTATTTTCTCTCCAACAGATCCATAAACCAGGCTGCCACTAACATAAATAATTCTGGGATGAAGATTATTTTTCAGTAAATAATTGATAATTCTCTTATTAGCATTTGCACCTCTCTTAGCGGCAAGAAATCTTCCAAGTTTCCCTCTCCCCTGCATCCTGGCCATATGAACGATGTAATCCGGGTTTATTTTTTTCAGCCAGGACAAATTGAACCCCGATAAATTCCCTGTAATAATTTTGATGCCTTCGTATTCTCTGAATTTACCCCTTGTATGCATCAAAAGATAAATTTCATAGGCATCCCTGTTTGCCATCAAAATTTTCACAAATTCTGAACCTATAAATCCGGTGCCGCCAAAAACCAGAATTTTTTTCCTTGAATCCATAGTATTTGTAATCATAAAAAAAACTCCCAAGATTGAGAGTTTTTTTTGTTAGTTCAAACTGGTGTTTACTTCCAGGTTGTGTCTTTTAATTGCTGAACCGCCTTCATTACGTCCCGCTGGCTGATTTGTCCGACAAGCTTTCCATCCTTTATCACAGGAAACCTCCGTAATCTCATATCCAGGAACATCTGGGCAAGATCAAATATATTCATTTGCGGTGAAACGGTCTTCACGTTTCTAGCCATATGGTCTTTCGCGTATCCCGAAAGATTTGGTGTATTGGTGTATTTCCCCTTAACAACCTGCTTCAGGCAGTCCCCTTCAGAAATTATTCCAACCAAATTACCATCATCATCTATTACAGGGCCGCCCGAAATTCCTTTCTTTAACAAGGTATCAATTACATCATCCATGGTTTGGTCAGGATGGAAGGTAACAAGCTTTCTGCTCATGTAATCCTCTACATGAACTGGTTGTGCCGGACTCGCTTTGGGTTTGAC
>DASWHX010000243.1:0-4524 GCA_036397995.1 Cyclobacteriaceae bacterium | reverse complement strand
GTCAAAGAAGCTTTCAAGGTCATATTCAAATTGTATTTCCTCAATGGTAAAGGTATAGCCCAAATCTTCAAATGAAAGATTCACCATTTCCAGGATCATCGTTTGAAGTTCATCCCAGGTGTCTCCGCAAGTAACAAGGCTCCGGTTTCTCCATTGACCTACCGCCGTATATCCCTCACCTTCCTTAATGATCTTCAGCTTGATTTTAGGTTTGTTTCTAATCTCTCCCATATCGTTTTACCTTTTCCGGGTTTCAATTTCTGCCAGTTTTAAAATGTGTTGTAAAGTGCCTTTTTTCATTTCTTTGGAGGCATGGAAGGGCACGGGTATGATATTTGGCTTATCAGGGTGTTGCATAATAATATGGCTGCCCTTTTTCCTTATTTCATACCATCCGTCCCTTTTCATGATCCTTAGCAATTCACTGCTTTTCACAAATACAAAGGTAATAAATTCATTACTTAATTCCGGGGAAATTTACCGAACAAAATGGCTGTTAGCCCTCCGGATTTTTTTCGACTTCATTTTTTTCTCCTCCGGTTGAAACACATTTTCTATCTCCTCTCCCAAAATTTGAAATAACTTCTCCTCCCTACATTATAGTTTTTAGTTTTCTTTGATTGATTAATTTGTAATTATACCTGGAACCGAGCGCTGGAAATTTAGCAGCGCGTCATTTTGATGAACCCAAATTTTCAAAAGTAAGATTAGCAATTTCCAAAATCATATTTTGAAGTTATTCACGTTCACTGGGCTTCAACAAAAATTCCTAAATAACTGCTTACCAGAACTTCTTAATCCTCGATTTTTTTTACGCGCGGTAGGCATTAAAAGCCTATTTTCTTTATATTCGATTTTCAATTTTATCCCCTTAATACCATGAGCCACAACCAAATGAAACACCTTTCAATAACCTTTTCCTTAGTCATATTTTTGATTCATCCTGTTTGCAGTCAAAACCACGAAACGGATTATGAAAGTAAGATTAAAGAATTTACCACCGATACCCGATTTTTCGCAGAATCAGTAGGTTCAATTTTTGATCATCCTTCTATTCCTTCCCCATTAGATCATTTCGGAACGATCATCGGCGCAGCTGGTGTGATGCACCGCACATCAGAAATTTACGGATACTACAAAGCGCTGTCCGATGCGTCTCCAAATCTAATTATGGATCAATCAGGAACCACGGAAGAAGGCCGGCCTTTTTATTTAATTACGATTTCCAGTCAATCCAATATCACCAACCTTGTGCGTTATAAAGACATCCTCAGCAAACTTGCTGACCCGAGGAAAATTGATAAAGAAACCGCAGATCAGTTAGCCCGCGATGGAAAACCTGTCTATTATCTGAACGGAGGCTTGCACTCACCGGAAATGGGATCTCCTGAAATGCTCATGGAACTCGCATACCGATTGGTGACAGACCCCTCGGATGAAATTAAAAATATCCTTGAAAATTCCATTGTTTTGATAAATCCGGTTTCTGAACCGGACGGACGCGATAAACAGGTAGACTGGTATTACCGGTATTCAAAAGAACGCACCGATTGGAATGACGGGTTTACAAGAAGTCCTCCCTACTGGGGAAAATATGTTTACCACGATAATAACCGGGATGGCCTTCAGGTTTCGCAAGAACTAACCAAAAATATTTTCAGAGTATTTTTCGACTGGCATCCCACCATTATGCTCGACCTGCATGAATCGGTTCCGCTTCTTTATATCTCCACCGGAACAGGACCATACAATGAAAATGTGGATCCGATCACTATTGGTGAGTGGCAGGCCATATCCAATCATGAAATGACCGCACTCGCAGCCCAGGGAATGCCTGGTGTTTTTAATTGGGCATTTTATGACGGCTGGTGGCCAGGTTACGGAATCTGGATTGCCAATAATCACAATTCAATCGGCCGGTTTTACGAAACATTCGGCAACGCGGGTGCCAACACTTATTTGAGAGATATAAGCAGGCAGCGGATTGCCGGAGACCTGATTACCTCACGCGAATGGTACCGCCCTGACCCTCCGAGCGGAAAAGTATTTTGGTCTGCCAGAAATAATATTAATTATATGCAGGCAGGGGTTCTGGCATCATTAACCTATGCAGCCGATAATGGTGCTACTCTTCTAAAAAACTTTTATAAGAAAGGTGTTAATAATGTCATGACCGGTGAAAAAGGGAAAGTAAAAATGTTTGCTATTCCCGCAAAACAACGGGACCCCGCTATGGCTGCATACCTTGTTAATCAGCTTCAAAACCAGGGAATTGAAGTTCATCGGGTTAAGGACGGAGAATATAAGAATGAATATGCTGTCCTTCTGGATCAACCCTATAGCAAACTTGCGGTAGATCTGTTAACCAAACAAAATTATCCGCAAGATGCGAAATTTCCTCCCTACGATGATATCGCATGGACTCTGGGGTACTTATACGGTGTGGAAGTGCAGGCAATTGATTCTATGAAATATGATAGGAGTAGACTTACTCTGCTATCCGGTCTTGAGCAATATAAGGGTAATGTAACAGGTGAAGGTGTAGATTACATACTACCATACAAGGCACAGTCCGGCGTTCTTACTGCCATTTATGACGCCAAAAATCGCAGTAAGAAAATGAAGGCCTATGTGGTTAATAAAAAAACTGCTTCAGGAAACGATACTTTAAATACCGGCACCATTATTCTGAAAGGTCTGACTTCTGCTCAGGCACAAGAGTTAGCTGCAAAACACGGACTGGATTTGATGGCTGGCAATGCAGGCATAGACAATGCTCATGAAATTTCGTTGCCAAGAATTGCTGTATATCATAGCTGGTATAATACACAGGATGAAGGGTGGGTACGATTTACCCTGGAACAAAAAGGTATTCCTTATACTTCTATTGATAAGGACGATCTAAAAACCGGAAAACTCAGGAGTTTATTTGATGTAATCCTGATCCCCAGTCAGCGAGGTGGAGCAACCGGATTTATCAATGGATTGAATGATGCATTTGGTCCGATGGCGTATACTAAAACGGAGCAATATCCATCTCATGGAACGCCTGATGCAACTTCTGATATGACCGGAGGTCCGGGTCATACTGGCGTTGGCAATCTGGCTAATTTCATTAGAGAAGGTGGCGTCCTTATTCCTCTTGAAGCATCCGCGATCAGCATTGCAGACCTTGGAATTGGCAGGCAGGTTTCCAGTTTTAGTCCCGGAGGATTATTCCATCCTGGTTCAATTGTTACCGTGAAGTCAAGAAATAATACAAGCCCTATTCTTTATGGATTTCCAGAAACCTTTCATGTTTTTAAGGGAAATGGTGAGCTGCTCAGCACTGCCATCTATAACAGAAACCTGATGATCCTGCAGTACGGAACCAAGGCGCTGGAGGATGAGATGGAATACACGGGAGAAATTATGGGGATGAAAAAGCCCGAAGACGAAAAAAAGGAAGCAACGGAAAAGAAAACTGAAAAAAGTACTCCTTACGTGTTATCCGGAATGGTTCGAAACGAGAAAGCAATTATCGGACAAGGAGCAATTTTTAATGTACCTTATGGAAGCGGACGAGTGGTCTTTTTTACTTTTAATCCATTGCACCGATTTCTGAATCATCATGATTCTTCTTTGCTTTGGAATGTATTGATAAACTGGAATTATTTGGATAAATGAATCTCAAATAGAATTTCTCAGATATTGTAATTTAATGTGCCCAATCGGGAATTCCATCTGACCTTCCAGGAATAGGAACTGCCAGCACATACATTACAATGGTTGTTGCAATCACTGAAATGAAATTCAACAGAAAAACCTGCACGCGACACCATAGCCGTGCACTTGTCCTGAGCTTGCCGAAGGAAACCCACCGCGAAACTCAAGCTATGGCAAGAGCAAAATTCCCACAGCCCAAAGTGAAGACCGACACCAACTCGATAAATATTAATGCTAATGTAGTATGTAGCCACTTTAATTATTCATGCCTCAGGCCACTTCACAGGTTTTGTGATTGCTACTTTTACTGTCTGAGACCATATTATTAATATGCTCAATCCGGCAATTAACATAATACTAAATCCCAGTAAAATAGGAGTAATTTCAATCCTGTTTGCAAGCAATTTGCTTACGTATATTATTGATATAGTTCTCATCTGGGCATTGTATATTCTACTCAAACCCATTAATGAAAAACTTGCCCTGTTAGCAGTATTTTTACGATTGATGGAAACCGCTTGCCTGGCAATGGGAGTAACCGATGAGCTGGTTACCTTACGGTTGCTGTCAAACCCAACGTATTCAGCCATGATGGAACCAAATCAACTCTACGCGTTCGCAAGAATGCTTCCAGTTTTAGTATAGGATTTACGTTTCCTGGTTTGGGTTCAACAGTTTTCAGTATTTTTGAAGTTACATTGGGATTATGGTTCTTATAAAGGCGTTAATATTTCCGCACAAGCAGCGAAGGGGTTCGGCAACTTCAATTTTCAGGTCATAATTAAAAAGTTATAGGATTGGACTTATCTTCGAAATTTT
>DASWHX010000242.1:0-3853 GCA_036397995.1 Cyclobacteriaceae bacterium | reverse complement strand
CCCCGCGCCACTCAGCCTCAGGTTTAGTTTCTCTCCTTCAAATTCCAGGATAATTTCTCCTGCACCGGCAAGATTGAGATCAAAGTATCTCGACCTGAGCGGATTCCGTGACCTAAGTTCTATCGCGCCGCCTGCATAAAGGCCGGACAGTTCATTGTAGAAAATGTTAATACGTATACCCTTCCGGCTTCTGATCCTTCTGCTTTCTATCCTGAGTATATCCCCAATTACCTCTACGTCAATGTCATCCATCAGATTTTCATCAGCCTCAATCTCCAATCTTTCCTTATCACTTTCAATTAATGTAATCTCATAGTCTCCGCGAAGTTCAACTTCGCTGAATGATCTGACATCAAAATCGCGGGTAATCATTTTCCCATTGCCCCGCTTGTAGTAGGCCAATTCGCAACTCATCATTGCGAAGGCAAGAATGAATATTGAAAACTTCTTCATAACATTTTTGAATTTGGGAGTTTAATGAATATACGAAATATTATCGAATGGGTGATAATAAAAGGATTATCCGGTTCAATTTCAGATAATTGGTAATTAATCACCCTTAAACTAATTTTGACGATTCAAAACACAGGCTCATGAAGCGTGACCATGAAATTTTTTCCCTTATTGAAAAAGAGAAATCCAGGCAGCAAAACGGGATTGAATTAATTGCTTCTGAGAACTTCACTTCCCCGCAGGTTATGGAAGCTATGGGTACTGTCCTTACAAACAAGTACGCTGAAGGATTGCCTGGCAAGAGATATTACGGTGGCTGTGAAGTTGTGGATGAAGTGGAACAACTTGCGATTGATCGGGTGAAAGAATTATTTGGCGCAACCTGGGCGAATGTCCAACCGCACTCAGGCGCACAAGCCAATGCTGCCGTGATGCTTGCTTGCTTACAAGCCGGCGATAAGATAATGGGATTTGATTTGTCACACGGTGGTCATCTCACTCATGGTTCACCCGTTAATTTTTCCGGCAAACTTTACCGTCCGGTTTTCTATGGAGTTCAAAAGGAAACCGGAACCATAGACTGGGACCGCCTGACGGACCTTGCGGACAAAGAAAAACCAAAGCTAATTATTGCCGGAGCCAGCGCCTACAGCCGGGACTGGAATTATGAAGCTATGCGATTGGCTGCTGATAGAGCCGGCGCTATTTTAATGGCGGATATCGCCCATCCCGCGGGATTAATTGCACGCGGTTTGCTTGATGATCCCCTCGAATTTTGCCATGTTGTAACAACAACCACCCACAAAACATTGCGTGGTCCGCGCGGGGGTATGATTTTTCTCCGGGAAGATATTGATAACCCCTGGGGACTAAAGTCTCCAAAGGGAAAAATTCGGAAACTTTCTTCTGTTTTGGATTCCGGCGTGTTTCCCGGAACACAAGGTGGCCCGCTCGAACACGTGATTGCCGCAAAAGCCGTTTCATTTAAGGAAGCCCTGAGTGATGATTATCTGAATTATGTAATTCAAGTGCAGAAAAACGCGCATGCAATGGCCGAAGCTTTTGTGGCTAAAGGATATTCTGTCATTTCCGGTGGAACGGATAATCACATGATGCTGATCGATTTGCGGTCAAAAAACTTAACAGGGAAAGAAGCGGAAGAATCACTCATAAAAGCGGATATTACCATTAATAAAAATATGGTTCCTTTTGATGACCAATCACCGTTTGTAACTTCAGGAATGAGGATCGGAACTCCGGCAATGACTACCCGCGGCATGAAAGAAAATGATATGCGCAAGATTACAGATATGATTGACACCGTCCTTAAAAATAAAGATAGTGAAAGCAAAATTCTGGAGATTAAGCAGGAAGTGAACAGGTGGAGTAATCAGTTTCCATTGTATCAATAAAGTGGCAAAGAAAAATTCCAAAGAGATGTCGTTTCTGGATCACCTTGAGGAACTCAGGTGGCACTTAGTCCGGGCTTTGATTGCGGTAGGCGTATTTTCCGTAATCGCATTTCTTTTGAAAGATTTTTTCTTTGGAAAACTAATCCTTGGCCCTTCCCGACTTGATTTTTACACCTACCGGCTATTGTGCGAGTTTAGTGACAAGTTGGGCCTGGAAGCATTGTGTATTAAGCAACTTCCCTTTGTTATACAAAGTCGTCAGATGGCCGGCCAATTCTCCATGCACGTAACTTCCAGTTTTGTGATCGGTTTGATTTGCGCCTTCCCTTACGCGTTTTGGGAAATATGGGGATTTATTGCACCTGGTTTATACTATAATGAAAAAAAGATTGCCCGTGGGGCTACATTTTTTGTAAGCCTGCTGTTTATGATTGGCGTGGTATTCGGCTACTTTATTATTGCACCTCTCTCAATAAATTTTCTTTCAAACTATCAGGTTGATTCTTCAATATTGAATCAATTTGATATTACTTCTTATGTAACTACACTCACCATGCTGGTACTTGCATGTGCATTTGTGTTTCAACTTCCTATTGTCGTTTACTTTCTGACCAAGGCAGGATTAATTAATGCACAATTCATGAGGTCTTACCGGCGCCATGCTATTGTTGTGATCCTGATTCTTGGTGCTCTTATCACTCCGCCGGATCCTATTAGCCAGGTACTTGTTTCTATTCCTCTTTATGGCCTTTATGAAATATCTATCTATATTTCCGCTGTAGTAACACGACGCAGGAAAAAGAAGGAAGCCTTAGAAGCATTATGAGTAAGAAAATTGCAATTGGTGGCGATCATGCCGGATTTGAACTTAAAAATTTCATAAGAGATTTACTTATTAAGGAACATGATGTGAAAGATTTTGGCCCCTTTACAAATGAGTCCGTGGATTACCCTGACTTCGCTCACCCCCTTTCCGAAGCCGTGGAGAAAGGTGAATTTGATTTAGGTATTTTGGTGTGCGGAAGTGGCAATGGAGTTTGCATGACAGCGAACAAGCATAAAGGAATTAGAGCGGCGCTGGCCTGGAATGAAGAGTTGGCCTCCCTTGCCCGTCAGCATAACAATGCAAACGTATTGTGTCTTGCCGGCAGGTTTATTGATAAAGTTTCTGCCGAAAAAATTGTGAAAGCCTTTCTAAGTGCAAATTTTGAGGGCGGGCGGCACGAAACAAGAGTGAATAAAATTTAAGTCCGGAATCAATTGTTCTTTCCAGTAAACTTACTTAGCCGCTTATTCCTTTTTTGCTTCTTCTTAGAGTTCATGGGCAATTTTTCCTTGCTGCCCTGATTGAACTCTACTTTCAGTATTACTTCATGACTATCACCCAGCAATCCACCATTACTTTTAAAGTGGTCTTGAATTGAATAACCAACGTAAATGTTCTCGTCAATGGAAACTGACAGGCTGTAGGCAACTGCATCAGTACTGGTATAACCAATCCCAATCGAAATCACATCGAAGCAGGTATAGAAGAACCCGGCTGAAATGAGATTTCCTGACGTGGATAGCCTCGTGAGCGACACATAGGGTTCAAATAAATCAGTGGATAAAAATAGCGGTAGTTTACCACGAACGGATGCAAACAAATTAGTTGTTAAATTTTTTGATTCGCTTCGCCATCCCGAGGATATCCTGCCCGCTGCCAGCATGATATCTATATATTGAGACTGATAATAAAATCCAAGCCCAAAATCAGCACGATTTAGTCTGCCGTTATTATACAGCAAAACGGGATCGTGATTACCACCTTCAAAATTTGTATCATCCCTCACCCTAATGCAGGTTAATTCAGTTGATATTCCGGCGGATAGAGAATTATATTTAGTCTGATAAATTTTGTATGAAAATCCTAAATTCAAAAGAGTATTACTTAGGAAGTTTACTCTTTCATGAAAGGCGTTTGCACTAATCCCGATTTTCCGGGCTAT
>DASWHX010000241.1:0-4234 GCA_036397995.1 Cyclobacteriaceae bacterium | reverse complement strand
CATAAACAGGATTATACGTTTCACTTACTCCATAAATATCTGTCTGGCGTAAACGAAAGTATGTCGGTACAGAAATATCCTCACGGACATAACTGTAATACCTCCCATTATTCTCTGCATTGGAATTAAATGTAGCGACGGCGTAATATGTTTCCCTGTCCGCACTTTCTTCGATTGTATAAAAGCTGTGGTTATTTTCTTTAAGACTTTTCCATTCCAAAAAAACGTCATTTCCGGACATGCAATAAGCATGGAAATATTCAAGCTCAACAGCAAGTACAATATAGTTGCAGTCATAGATTTGTTGAACTGCATCACGTAATATAGGATAATTGCGTTTATCTGTTCTAAACTCATTATACTGTTCCAGATGGGTAAATTTACCAGTAACACTAGAGGAAATCTGAATGCCCGAACACACATCTCCTTCATAGTTATTCATTAATCGCCCCTGAATATTATGAGTTCCAATGAGTTTCGTATAAGAAAGATTTTTGTGTGGAGCTTCGTAAGTAAGCAGGCTTGGCGTTGGATAAACGCTGGAAGGAAGAGTCTGCGATAAAAGTTCACCGAGCCCCCAGGCCAGGTCGTTTACCGGCTTAAGTCTGGTACCATTTGAAATGATAAAATTTGGATCTCCCGGCTCAGCAGCAAAGCCATGAAGCTGCAGGATATTCAAATCTGAATATTTCTCATTCAAAATTTCCGTTGATTTCTGAAAATAAGTCGCGGAGCTGTGTGCCGGATCGGATATCCTGTAGGATTCATCAGAAACTCCACAAGCATCGGTAGTACCACTGCAACCGGAATAAGCTGATGACATGCACCTGTTGTGTCCGGATACCGACATGATAAATGGACTCAATTCCTTTACTAAATAACTCGCCTGTTCAGGAGTATTAGTATCAACTAACGGGTGTGGAACTTGCAAAGCAAGGCAACTCATTAATGGACTTTTATTTATGAAGTAAAAACTATCATTATCACCTGGACCCGAGATAGGACGAAGCTCTATATAGGTGGTCCCCGCAAAATTCAGCTGAATTAATTTGTAATTTACCGGCTCCAAAAGGGATGCCGCCGTTGAATAATTTTCATCCAATGTTTGTTCAAATCCGGTTCCCCAGGTTTCAATAGATAGTTGATCAGGATTTGTAAATGTTGAGAGGTTAGTTTCGTCAATGATTTCGTATTTAATAGAGGAATTAAAAAAATCTTCAAAATTGGCGCTAATGTTTGCCACATCATAATCCAGTATAGTTTCTGAAAAAACTACATTCAAATTATCAATACCCATTCCATGATCCACCGTTTTATCATTTGGGTCAAGCCACTTCAACAGGATATCATAACCTGGCGGAAAATTAATTTTAATTGATGCCGACAGATGATACCTGTTTGCCGGCAAATTTCCATCCAGCGCCGTTATGGGCAATGAATTATTAACCGGACTGATGAAATTGAATTCATAAAATTCAGTGTTATTGATAGTTGAAATATCGATTGAATTGATCGGAGAGTTGCTGATAATAAACATAAATTTAATAACCTGTGGAATGCTGTCAGCAGATTTCCTCCATTGTTCTCCATCGAGATCTATAAACATCGATTGAAACGTTTTGCCGGAATTGTTTACTAACCGAACTCCATAAGCCATCTCTCCTGTTGAATTATCCTGCCTGGCGCCCAATGCCCTGTCTGTCCCGGTACCAAAACTAAACATGGTTAACTGTGGAGAGTTTCCATCGCTTGCCCGGACAGAGTTTTCAGTGGCATACCATCCGGGAAGTGTTGAATTATCCACCCATGGAGCTGACCCCGTATTTATCAGGTTATCAAAATTTTGCAAATAATTAAAGGGAGAACTCGAAATAGTAACTTGACAAATGGAAGGAACCCCCGTTATCAGACTGGAAATGAAGTAAAGCAATACAATTCGCCGTTTCACGCAGACCATTTAATCCCTGTCATTCAAAAAATTTCCCTTCAACGCCGGATTAGATGGTTCCCACCACAATTCCTAACTAAGCTGTTTGCTCTGTTTCACTCGTACAAAAGGGGAAGAAAGCATTAACAAAAATATTGCGCTAATTTCAATCTTAAATCACCTATTATCCGGGTATTTCACAGAATCATATTCCCTCGGATGGTGTTAGCAATGTTTGGATTTTGATAAGATTTTTATATTCCATAAAATTGAATTGAACTAAAGTTGAAGCATTTACCCAAAAATTATTGAACTTATCTGCACTTCTTGAAAAACAAAAGACAATCACATCCGGTTTTCGCTTTGTTTCTGATTCAGCATTATTTGTCGGGATATGAAAAATTAATTTCCAATTATATTCACCACGCGGTAGGGATAGCAATTCCCATCACTGAAATTGAAATTTGAGATATTTGATATTTTCGCCTTCGACTCTGAACATGAGTTCATAGCGGGTTTTAATTCCATAATGATCTGACAAATAAGTCGATTGGTCGAGGTTATCAGTATGAAGGAGGCCATGGATATCCAGCCGGTCCATTAAAACTTCCAGAGAATATTCGTAAAGAGATGTACTATCAGTTTTTAGATGAATCCACCCACCCTGTTTGATAATCCGCTTATATATCTCCATGTATCTTGGAGAAGTTAACCTTCTCCTGGTATCGCTTTTCTTTGGTCTTGGATCCGGGTGAATAATCCATATTTCATCTACTTCATTTTCTTCAAAGAAATCTTCCAGCATGTGCATTTGAGTTCGAAGAAAAGCGGCATTCCTTAAATTTTCTTTATCGGCAATTTTCGCTCCGGCCCAAAGTCTCGAACCTTTTAAATCAATCCCAACAAAATTCCTATCTGCAAATAACCGGGCAAATCCAATAGTGTACTCCCCCCTGCCGCATGCAATTTCAAGAATGATGGGATTATTGTTCTTAAACTGAAGCTTTCTCCAATTTCCTTTTATGGAATTATAAATTGGCTTTCCAGCTTGAATAACTTTCACGGTTTGATTGTTATCCGCAAATTTCAAAAGTTTATTTCTTGCCACTTTATAGATTTTCCAATTCAGCAACAACAAATGTGCTGCCACCTACAAAGATAAAATCATCTTCGCTGGCATCCCTTACTGCTCTTTGAAAAGCTTTTTCTACATTTGGAATGGCAACGCCGGTGAGTCCCACATTTTCAGCTTTTTCTCTTAACAATGATGCATCCATCGCTCGTGGAATATCCGGTTGGCAAAAATAGTAGCTTGCATTCTTCGGAAGAACAGCTAGTATGGGTTCAATATCTTTGTCTTTCACGCATCCCCAAACCATTAATAATTTATTGTATTTTATTTTCCTTATTTCTTTCAAAACTTTCAGAATTCCATCCAGATTGTGGGCAACATCACAAATTGCAAGGGGTTTATCATTTATTTTTTGCCATCTTCCCTTAAGACCAGTTTTAAATACCATTTCCCGGATTCCTTCTTTTATGGCTTCATCGGTAATTATGAATCCTCTCTGCCTGAGTAAAATAATAGTTTGAAGCACACCCGGAAGATTCTCAATTATATAATCAGTTACAATAGGTACATTCATCAATTCAATCCAAATTTTGCCCGATCTAAAAATCTGGTAGGCACCGTTCAGCGGTTTCAATTTTATTTCATCGGATGCAAAGTAAATCCTCGTGCTTTCACTTTTAGCCTTTATGCTGAATACATGCGCAACCTCCTCTTGTCGCTTTCCGATAACCACAGGTCTTGAATTCTTTATGATTCCGGCTTTTTCAAATGCAATCTGCTCCAGGGTATTCCCTAATAAATCGGTGTGATCGTAGGAAATGTTTGTGATTAAAGAAACCTCAGGTATCAGCACATTGGTGCTGTCTAAGCGGCCTCCCAATCCTACCTCTACAACAGCAATGTTAATTTTTTTCCGGGCAAAGTAATCAAACGCCATGGCCACGGTCATTTCAAAAAAAGACGGTGAGATTTTCGAGAGTAAGGGTTTAACACTTTCCACAAACTCTCCAACAAAATCTTCGCTAACTTCTTTTCCATTAATCTTTATCCGCTCTGTAAAAGATTTTAAATGAGGAGAAGTATATAAACCGGCATTGTAACCCGCGCTTTGTAAAATCGATGCAATAAAATGCGCACTACTCCCTTTCCCGTTGGTTCCGGCGATGTGAACTGCTTTAAATTTAAAGTGCGGGTTCCCCAATTTTTCCAGCAAGAAAATGGTGTTGGTTAAATCT
>DASWHX010000240.1:0-2515 GCA_036397995.1 Cyclobacteriaceae bacterium | reverse complement strand
CCGTAGAAACCCAGCGTTTCATTATCCGAATCAAGTTTCCAAATTGAAACATTTGAGTTGTAGATATCAGTATAACATAATTTTTCCAGTTTCAATTCCCCTGCAACCCAGGGTAGTTCTTCTCTCATTGTTAAAGAACTTTTCATTTTATGAATTCATCAGGTCTTCAATCTCCGCAATTTCAACAGGAATACCAGCCATCAGGTCTTCCACTCCATTTTCGCGAATCACCACATCATTTTCAATTCTGATACCAAGACTTTCTTCTCTGATATAGATTCCCGGTTCAACTGTCAAAACCATTCCTTCTTCCAGATTCCTCCACCAATTTACCCAATCATGAACATCAAGTCCCAAATGATGAGAAGTTCCATGCATGAAATATTTTAAATACAATGGCCTTTCCGGATTTTGGTTCTTCACATCAGTCTTATCAAGCAACCCTAACTTTATTAGTTCCGCCTCCATGATCCTGCCAATTTCTTTATGATAATCCTGGATGTTATTACCTGGAACCAATAATTTAAAGGCTTCCCGCTGAACATGTAATACGGATTTATATACTTCTTTTTGACGTGTAGTAAATTTACCATTTACAGGAATGCTTCTGGTTAAATCTGCATTATAGTTTCCGTATTCCGCACCTATATCAAGGAGTAGAATGTCGCCATCTTTGCACTCCAGATTGTTTTGAGTATAGTGAAGGATGCAAGAACTAAAACCGCTGGCAATAATGGGTTCATACGCGAATCCCCTGGATCGACTTCTCACAAATTCATGTAATAACTCCGCTTCAATTTCGTATTCCATTACACCAGGCTTTACCATTTTTAGAATTCGTCTGAAACCGGCCTCAGTTATGTTACATGCTGTTCTCAACATATCTATCTCCTCTTCATATTTAATACCTCGAAGCAAACCCATAATAGGAGCAGATCTCTCAAATTTATGCGCCGGATATTTTTCTCTGCACATCTTTGCAAACCTGACCTCTCTGGTTTCGACCACAGCGTTAGCCCGGATATGATCGTTTGCATTCAGGTACACATATTCGGCTTGAGACATCATGGTATTAAATAATTTTGGAAATTCCGCAAGCCAGCAGATTGTATCAATTCCACTTATCTGACGCGCTTGTTCCCTGGTCAATTTATTTCCTTCCCAAATTGCAATTTCTTCACTGGTTTCTTGAATGAAGAGAATCTCATTGTTTTTCTTTTCCGGGAAATCCGGAAAAATTACCAACATTGTCTGTTCCTGATCAATGCCAGACAAGTAAAGCAAATCGTTGTTTTGGCGAAAAGGCATCTGCCCGTCTGCATTTGTAGGCATTATATCGTTGGAATTAAAGATTGCAATGGAACCAGGCTTTATTTTTGAAATGAAATTAGCTCGGTTCCTTTTGTAAAATTCCCGTGATATTGGTTGATATCGCATGTTTAAAACAGAATTAGGGGCTTAGATTTAATAATAGAGTTGAAAGCTATTACCAAGTTAACACTACAATAATCCATAATTATATTAATTTTGAAGGAATTATACTCTCATGCGTGATTATGAAATGTTTTCATTGCCAAACGGCATCAGAGTAATCCACAAGCAGGTTTCCAATACTAAAATAGTTCATTGCGGATTTATTCTTGACATCGGAAGTAGAGATGAACTGGCTCATCAACAGGGAATTGCTCACTTCTGGGAGCACATGGCTTTCCAGGGCACCAGGAAGCGAAAAGCTTTTCACATATTAAACAGGCTTGAATCTGTTGGTGGAGAATTAAATGCCTATACGACTAAAGAAAAAATTTGCTTTTACGCGTCTGTTCTGGATCCATTCTTTGAAAATGCCATTGAATTATTAACGGATATAACTTTCGATTCGATCTTTCCACCAAAACAAATTGATAAAGAGAGAAGGGTAATTTTAGAAGAGATGGCCATGTATCTGGATACACCGGAAGATGCTTTGCAAGACGAATTCGATAAAGTGGTTTTTGGCAATCATCCGCTGGGAAATAATATTCTTGGAACAGAAGAAAGTGTAAAGTCTTTTTCAAGGAAGAATTTCAAGGAATTTATCAGTGAAAACCTGGATACAAGCCGGTTAATTTTTTCCTGTGTGGGAAATATTTCGCTTGATCATGTTAAGAAATTCTCAAGAAAACATTTGGTAAAAATACCTTCGAAGTACAATAACCGCAAGAGAAAGCCTTTTGGTGATTATATACCCAAAAATGAAACCAAGTACAGAAATTTAATTCAAGCCCAATGCGCGATTGGTTGTCCTGCCTACCCGATTGGTAACGAAAGAAGACTTCCTTTTTTTATGTTGGTGAATATTCTGGGTGGACCCGGCATGAATTCACGATTAAATCTCGCCCTCAGGGAAAAGCATGGATTTGCATACTCTATTGATGCAAACTATAATCCTTTTATGGATACCGGCCTTTTTTCAATTTTATTTGGAACCGACCCCAAACAGTTGGAAAGATCTGTACATATTGTATTTAAGGAATTG
>DASWHX010000239.1:0-4033 GCA_036397995.1 Cyclobacteriaceae bacterium | reverse complement strand
CGCTGGGTTTCTACGGTTTTGAAATTTACGGAAATGATGCCCTGTTGCGAAGCGTTGTAGTTAATGCAGAGAAGAGATCAAAAGGAGTAGGAACCGAAATTATCCGGGAAGCACTTCTTAAGGCCAGGGAACTTGGTGTATCCAATCTTTATTTGCTGACATTCACGGCAAAAGGTTTTTTTGAAAAGCTTGGATTTTCTGTGATTAACCGAAGGTTAGTTCCAAATTCCATTGCATCCACCGAAGAATTCGCGAATTTCTGTCCGGACACCGCCGTATGTATGACTATAAAAGTTTAAGCATGGAAAATGATTCTAAAGCTCCCGAGCCGGTTGGCCCATATCCTTATTCAAAAAGGGTTGGTAATCTTTTATTTCTCTCCGGAATCGGACCCAGAAAGAAAGGTTCCAAAGATATCCCTGGTGTTACTTTAGGAAAAGATGGGAAAGTATTCTCGTATGATATAGAAGAACAGTGCCGTTCTGTCTTTCAGAATGTAAAATACGTTTTGGAAGAATCCGGATCTTCCTGGGAAAATCTGGTTGATGTGACGGTTTTCCTTACCAATATGGATGACTTCGCTATTTATAATAAGGTTTATGCGGAATATTTTCCATACAACAGACCGTGCCGCACAACAGTTGCTGTTAGTGCGCTGCCTACCCCCATTGCCATTGAATTGAAGTGTATTGCTACCATTGGCGAATAAATAACGTATCATTTAGATTCTTTATCGGGATTAATAATTGCCCTGGCACATCGTTACAAACGAGGGCCATAGTTGGAAGTGTCGCACACCTTGATATTTACAAAAATTCAATTGCCAATATAGAGCCTCTTAGGGGTGCCGCACTTTGCGGAGATGGAAAATCAATCAATTTTCACCTAAATAAAAAGTGGAAGTGTGGCACACCTTGATGTTTATTAAAATTCAATTGGCAGTTTCGATGCGGTGGCTCGGCAGACCCTGCGAAGGCAATAAACAGGTTAGCGGTGATCATCTTCAAAAATCAAATAATTCTCTTGGGTGTACCTTTAACCCTTTTGCTAAATCAAAGAGCGTGGCGATGCCGGTGTTAAGATGCCCGTTCTCCAGCTTGTTTATAGTGGTATACGCCAGACCCGACTCATCCGCCAAATCTTCCTGGGACATCCCTTTTGAAAGGCGAAGCTTTTGAAGCTGATTTCCAAATGCTTTGACTGCAAAGACAATTTGAATATAAATTTGCGTGTAGGTGTTTGGCATATTTCAGGTCGCTCCTACGGAGCTTACTTATTGCATTGTTTTATTTTCTACAAACTGATCGTCCCTATGGGACTTAACGGGTTTAGCTATTTTTGCAAGGGTGAATAGGTAGAATGATGATGTTGGATTGAGAAATCAAACCAATTAATCAGGCACGGATATGAATATCCGCCTACTGCGTGGGTAAGAAAAAGGAGTGTTTAACATTGTAAACCTAGTGCAGGATTATCACTAAAAACCGTAACAGAAATTTAATGCCTTAGAGTCCCTTCGGAGACTGAGGGGGAGGAAAGGACATTTTCAAACATGCTGCAAGAATTTGTGCTTTATATTTCTTAATCATTATAATAATGTTTTAGTTGTTATTAGAAGAATAGTGGCACCAGAACTTAAGAATACTAGTAAGCTATTAGTGCCACCAATCCACATTCCTGGTTAATACTTCTGAACCTTTATATCCACCAGCAATCTATCCGCATTTATTGATCGGGTTTTTATTGCCCCAATACGGCCATCGGAAATTTGAAACAGTACTATTCCAGGAATGTTTCCGTTGCCAAAACCATTGCCATCATCATTGATTGTCAGATCAGCAAGGATTTCATCATCATCCATTGCTTCGAACTGAGCTATACTCATCAACGCACCCGCGGGAAAGTTTATTACTTTGGTTTGAGTTGCGTTAGGTATGCTGTAATCTGAGGATGAAGGACTTTGAAAGTAATGCAGGGTTTGCCCCAGGCTTTCAAATGCCAAACTAATAGTAGAGCCATTGTTGGCATTGACTTCAGTATCAATGTATACCTGTCCCGTGGCGACTGAAAAGAATCTTCCGTAATCCAGATCACCGGCACCAAGAGCAAATTCAACATCGGTGAACTCCAGTATTGCAGAATTTCCAGGCACATCAATATCCTGCGTAATGGAGTTTTCCTCAGCCCCTCTGTGAATGGTTAGAGTAACGGTCAGCAGGCCTGCCTTTTCAACAGAGATGCTCGGTGATATTACTGAGGAAGTTGTGATGTTTGCGCCTTCGCCGAATGTCCATTCGTATGTGTCAGCTCCGGTTGAGGAGCTTGTAAAAACAATCGTTGCATTTGGTGAAGTTCCCGTTATTTCAGCATCAAAGTCTGCCACTAATGGAACTTCTTTTTCTTTACAATCGGTTAAGTTAAATAGGATGACAATCCCGAGTAGAAATGTTTTTTTCATATGAATAATTAATTAAATGTTTAACAAAATTTTTCTTCTCAGGAATTCTACGCGGACCGAATGTTAGTTTAGTGTGTCATAGTAATTCGTTTTTTTTGGTTAACTATTATTTTTCATTTTCAATTTTCAAAATCAGGTTAGAGCGATATTTATCTGTGTTAGTAAGTTGAATTTTATCATTCCCCTGGTTTCTTGCAAGCTGGTCCCGATACCATTCGAACTGGCTGAAAAAATCTGCCAGAGCCTGATCGGTGAATCGCCATCCTCTTCGGGCGAAGACTGAGTTTCGCAAAAGTCTTAGCTGGGATTTATCCAGGGTGCGCAGCGAATCTTCCGGAGCTTCTTCGATCCAGTAATGATTGATGAAACTCTCGCCGAATTCCATAGCCCAGTCGGGAGTGTATGGGAAGGATTCGGGGATGGGAATGTAGTGGAATCTTTCGACTTCTTGTTCCTTTGACGAAATAGAGTGGTCATAAAAGCAAATAGCGTTTTTTAAATAAGAATAAAAAGTAGGCCTTTTTCTGAATTTGGTTTCAAGGATTGAGTATTTTTTTGTTTCGATATTGAAGAGGATACAAGTAGGGGAATAGCCTCCAGAAATGATTTCAACAATTAAGTATTTGCCATCGGGTGTCACCCGCCATCCATTTCGATAATTTTTAATGAAAATTCTTTGAGGGTTTTCCCAGTCGCCAATTTTTACCCTGTAGATGTCATAAACTAAATCAAAATTTTTTACATCGTGATAGTCTGCGTAGAACAAATAATCCTGAACAATTATTGGATCCATCGCTTTTATAGGAATTTCCCTGGTTTCCCCGTTTGTTAAATCGAGCTCTATTAAATTGTTTGGTGGAAATTGGTTTACGACCTCTATGTCACTTGTTGAAGCTAAATACGCTTGAAATCTTACCAAATCAAATGCAGTTGCATTATAGTCGAAATCTAGGTAGAATGTTCTCGGGATATTACTTAGTTCAATTACGAAAGGGTAAGGGTTAACATTGGGGAATTCTAAAAACCAATTAAATTGAGATTCTAAACTAAAATAGACCAGGGTCAACTCATTTTTTCCAATTAGTTGAGAATTAATGTCTTTAAGTTCAATCTGCATTTCATTCTCATTTAAGGAACATGGTCTATTTTTCCCATCCTGCCGACAGAGCAACAACACCTCTTCATTTTCATATCCAACAAAACTAATAGATTCAAATTCTTGCGAAATTGAAGTGTAAGAGATGAACATGGCAAAACTGAAAAAAATCACTGTGCTTAATTTACTAATCTGTACCATTTCATTTTTTTTAGTTTCTCAATACTAATATTATCAAAGGCACTTGTTTTTGATTCTCTATGATCTGTACCACATTCGAGAACTTTCGGAAACTTTATTAGACTGTCATAGCCTTTGAAAATCAAAACGTCGGAATATTTTTCCGCCTCCCCCGGCACAATCATCACTACATGGCCGCTGCCGGAATTGTTTCGATAAGTTCCAATAATTATATGACCATCATTGGCTTCTGTTTGTAATTCCTCGAAATCCGGGTAGTCTTCGCCGGGCATGTCCGG
>DASWHX010000238.1:0-6199 GCA_036397995.1 Cyclobacteriaceae bacterium | reverse complement strand
TGGAAATCAATTGCAGGAGACAAAGCTTTGATCAATTGGCAAGTTCCAATGGGAATTGCTGCCATGATTGTTGGTTGTATTACCGTGTATAGCGCGTTATTCTCAACCGGGTATTGGATTTATGGAAAAGTACTTCCAGCTGCGATATTAACATTAATATCAATTGTTGGTGTTTTGGTCTTATTAAGGTTATGGAAATGGTTGAATTGATTTGAGTTGTATTTATAAAAATTATTCTACAAAAAAAAACAAAAGCCACCTTTTAGCGAGTGGCCTTTGTTTTACAAAAAAAAGTTATCTGGTTTAATACCCTGTGTTTTGTACTATATTAGAATTAGCATTGATTTCAGCTTCGGGTATTGGCAAAGCTAATCTGGGATCGCCGAAAGGAACACTGTTTCCTGTGAATGTTTGGCGACTGGGATCTGTTTTCAGAATATCCATTCCGTGCCTCATTAGATCATGAAAGCGAAAGCCCTCCATGGCTAACTCTTTTCGCCTTTCATCCAGAATATTGCCCAGGGTAACGCTTGCCCATTGCTGAGCTCCAACCGCTGCGGGAACACTATTCAATTGGGTTAAGGCCGGACCAGTTTGTCCGCTCATAAACAAAGCCTCTGCATAATTTAATATTACTTCGGCATAACGAATTACCCTCACGTTATCGTCATATGTTGAAGTGGGGTATTTTCCGACCATTCTATAAGTATCCAGTGTCGCATCATACTCGATTAAATTCCTTCTTGCGTCTCCAGCATCATAAAGATTGTAAAGACCAGGAAGCGGCAGGACATCGCCATATCCGGTATAATTCATAATCTGGTATAAGCCATTTATTCCAAGATTGTCAGACAGGGTAAATGCCAGTTCAAATATGGAGGTTGCCGGACTTGAACCTACATAGGAAGCAGCCAGGTTTGAAGCATTTGCAAATTGAAACAAACCTGAATTGATTACATACTGTGCATTGCTTATTACGTTGGCATAATCCTGAATGAAAAGAAAATACCTTGTTTTAAGCGCAGCAACTCCATAGGTAGTAAGCCGTATGGGACCATCATTAAGGGATTCAGACATCAAACTTGAAGCCATATTTAGATCCTCTCCAATTTTGGTCCAAACTTCAGTAACGGATAGTCGTGCCGGAGCAAGATCTCCAAGATACTCAGTGATGTATGGAACTCCCAGCGTACCACCCGTGTTTTGTTGACCGAAGAAAAGGAGCAACTGCATATGAGCAAGTGCCCGAATCGCGTAAGCTTCACCTTTGATATGGTCTGCCTCTTGGGTACCATCATCTTCAGTGACGGCATTTATAACAATATTAGTGTTGGCAATTACCTCATAGCCATCATTCCACATCGCATTAGGATCTCCGGATGTTGACTGATATTCAAACTGTGCGGAAGCTACAAAACGGCCACTATTACCGTTGCTGAATCCATCATCAGACCTAACAGATCCATGAGCAATAATATCTCTTCCCAAAAAGCCGGTTTGACTTAATCGCTCATAAGCACCTAAAACTATATTGTTAAGGTCATCAACGTTATTTACATTAGTTTCCAGATCTTTCGCCGTAGAAACTGTAGGTTCCAGAAATTCAGAATCGCATGATGACAAAACGAGTGCAGCTGCTACAATTGTTGTGGCAGTATATTTAAATAAATTATTAGTACTTTTCATGTTCATCAAATTTTAAAATTAATACGTAATATTTATTCCTACAGTAAATGTTTTGAGGACCGATGGGACAAGATTAATAGTTGCATTAGAGCCTTGTTCCGGATCCCATTCAAACTGCTTATCCTTTTTCCACGTCCAGAAATTATTACCCATAAGGTAAATTCTGGCGCTGCTTAGCTTCGCTTTTGAAACCAAGTTTCCTGGGATATTGTATCCCAGAGCTACGTTTCTAAGCCTCAGATAGGTACCATCATACAATCTGCGAGAGGATAATCCATTACTCTGATTTGTATTCCGGTAAATATTAATAGGATTAGGAGAAATGTCTCCAGGCTGCTGCCATCTGTCATATTGTCTGGCATATCCATTGGCAATGGTGAACGTTTGAGAACCATCTGACTGAGTATAAAAGGCCCATGTGTCATACACTCCATTTCCTGTTGAATAATACAAAGAGGCTGTAAGATATATTCCTTTAAATTCCACTCTGGTATTCAATGCACCAAAGAATGTAGCATGAGGAGCCATTCCTTGAAATGCATCACCTGCCAAACTTAAAGTGGAGGTCGTCGCAGTTTCGGTTTCATCAGTGTACCACAAGGGAGCCCCTGTTGCAGGATCTACACCAGCCCAGGTTGGCATATAGTATGCATAAGCTGGCTGCCCTTCTGTTATTTTATAGGTACCTGTTTCAATTCCAATTTCCATTCCATTGGCATCTCTCGGCAGCTTAGTTACTTCGTTATCAACCGTTGTAAAATTTAACCCAAGATTCCAGGTAAAAGAACCACTCCGGATAATATCCGCATCAGCCTGAAGTTCGATTCCTTTGTTTACCATTTCTCCTAAATTCTGTGTCTGACTTGTAAAGCCGGTTGTTCGTGAAAGCGGAACATCGAAAAGCATGTCGTACACAAGTCTGTTGTAATATTCAACTTCCAGGTTAATTCTATCAAGGAATGAAGTTTGTAAAGCGACTGAAAATTGATTGCTGTTTTCCCAGGTTAATTCAGCATTACCTACTGAGCTTGGAGAGACTGCAGGCAGCCCATTGTAATCTCCACTAAATCCAAGGAAGGACTGATAACTGTTAAGTCCGATTCCTGCATTTCCGGTTTTGCCATAAGAAGCTCGAATTTTAGCAAATGTCAAAATATTTGATCCTGAAAGGAATCCCTCTTCAGAAATCACATAAGAACCGCCAATTGCATAAAATGTTCCCCATCTATGGTCAGGATGAAATCTTGAATTACCTTCCCTGCGGAAAGAACCATCAAAAAATATTTTATCCTTGAACGAATAATTTAGAACGACCAATGCAGAATTGATTGACCAGTCATTAACAAAGCCTGATGAAAAGTCGGAAGTTCCCGCGGAATTTGGATAATAAAGTCCGTCAGCTGCAAACCCAAATCCACCGGTTGCGATAGTCTTATAGTTGTTCTTCTGAGCTTCATAAGCGAGGTTAATTCCAAATTTGCTGCTGAAACCCAATTCAAAATTATAACTTAACTGGTTTTTCCAAACCCAATTAGAGCTTCTGCTGTTGTACATGTAGGAAGTTCCGTTACCAGATGCACCATCACCATAGTACCTGTTGCCGTAGTTTATCTCTTCCGTTGTGAAATAATCTATGCCTAGAGTCGAACTGAATTCAAGGCCGGGAAGAATCTCTGCAATCAAACCAGAGTTTCCAAGAACTCTTCCTTGAATAATTTCACGAATATTGTGTTCGGGGAACCATAGCGGATTCCAGATAACACCGGAGATGTTGGTTATGTTAATTGTTCCATCAGGATTATACGGAGCATCGGTGGGTCTCAGGAACATATATGCAGCATCAGGGCTGCCAAAATAGGCGCTACCTTCCAATTGGCCATTCTGCTCTGTTCTTGATATTGTTAATGAATTGGAGAAACTCACTTTATCAGTGATATAGGTGCTAAGATTTATTTTCCCACTATACCTTTCTAAATTGATTCCCTTGTTTACACCATCCTGATTGAAGTAAGCAATGGAGCCGTAATAGTTAGTTTGCTCTCCTCCACCGCGAATACTAATATCATACTGCTGGCTTCTTGCATCCTTATTGAGTACCTCATCTGACCATTTTGTACTAGTAACTCCGTCCCATCCACTATTAAACATTGCTTTTGCTGTCGCAATATCAGGAGCATCACCTCTATTTACTCTGCCTTCATAATACAATTCATCCCACTGAGCCGCATTAAGCATTTCAGGCGCATCTGTGGCACGGGCAACCGATCCATATTGGGCATTGAAGGAAATTACCGGTTTTCCACTCTTTCCTTTTTTTGTAGTAATGATTATTACACCATTAGATCCTCTTGCACCATAGAGGGCGGTGGCTGTGGCATCTTTCAGTACCGAGATGCTTTCAACATCGTTAGCATTAATTGATGCCAGTGCATCCAGGGATCCGGTACTTCCTCTTTCGGTGGAGCCTGTTATAACAGGAATACCATCAATTACAAATAATGGATCATTGCTGGCTGTTAGCGAACTGATGCCTCGGATTCTAATTTCCTGAACTGACCCTGGCGTGCCAGATGAGGCAACAAGACTTAGTCCCGGAACCTGGCCTTGCAACACCTGATCAATTGTGTTGACAGGACGGTTTTCAATAGAAGCGCTGTTAAGAGTGGAAATAGATCCTACGTAAGTCCTCTTTTGCCTTTCACCGTAACCGGTTATTACAATTTCTGATAATTCTGTAACATCTAGAACCATGGAAACATCAATAACAGTTGAAGCTCCTACATTAATCTCTTGTGTTTCAAATCCGATAAATGAGAAAATAAGCGTTCCTCCCTCAGAAGGCACAGAGATTTTATAGGCACCGTCTACATCTGTAGTTGTGCCATTCATTGTACTTTTAAGCACAATGTTTACACCGGGAATTGGAGTGCCATCCTCCACCGATGTAACCTTACCTGAGACTATTCGCTCCTGGGCCTGAACTGAAAGGGCCATAAGCAGAATAGCTCCAATTAGAGTAAATGGTTGTTTCATTGAATTGTTGGTTTAGTTAAAAAACACTTAATAATATAAGTTAGACGCTCTAATTTAGAATTATTTTTTACAACGTGAAATTTAATTTCTAAACGAATGAAAAAGACATGAATCCCGGTAAAACAAAATTGGATGGTAATGCATATATATGCCAATTGATTCTTCTAATATTTATATTGTTCATATTAGTTGATTAAAAAAACAAATATCAGGAATCATGAAAATTCTTAATGGCCAATGAAACGTTTATTGGCTCCTCTTCCTGGGGAAAATGACCAACATTTTCCAACCTAATCGTTATTGAATTAGTAAACTCCGATTCAAATTTTTCCAAATATTTTGGGGTAATAAATTTGTCCTGCATTCCCCAAATAAAAAGTGCAGGCTTACTTGAGATCTTATTTCTAAGACTCCATAACTCCTCATACCAACCCTGAGCGCTTAGAAGAGACCGTGCGAACCCCAATGTCCCATATCTTTCATTCTTTGATGCAAAGGGTTTGGTGTAATGTTTTAGAATGGATTTGCTTAATTTTTTACTTCCAAAGGAGTTAGGCAACAGGAACCTCGCAGAAAAGTTCATATACAAATAGAGAAAAGGAAGTAAAGGGTTCTTCAGAATCTTACTGAATTTAATAAAATCCGGATCACCGGTATTGCTCCACAGCCAGCTGTTCATAATTACCAGCTTCCTGACTTCTTCCGGAAACTTCAACGCATAGTGTAAACCGATGGGTCCACCGAAATCATGAACTACTAGCGTAAAAGTACTTAATCTCAGATTTTTGATAAATACCTTAAAATTTTCGGCATGTTGTTGCGTGGAATAAGGATAATTTGCAGGTTTAGCGGATAGTCCGAACCCAATATGATCAACGGCAATGCATCTGTGGGATTTTGATAATGCCTTAATTACATTTCTGAAATCAAAACTCCAGGAAGGTGTTCCATGTACAAAAACAATAACCGGGCCGTCACCCTCATCAATGTAATGCATTTGTTGCCCATTGATTTCCGCGTTCCTGGATTTGAAAGGATATTCCTTTCTGTCAAGCCATAAAAGATTCATAATTCCTTTTTTCTTCAAAGGAAGAAAATTGAATCTGCAATAAAGTTGGTCTTTACCAACTTATAGTTTCACTGTATTAAAAAGTTTGCTGAAATTTGTTGAATCAATGTTCAGGTACGAGGCGATGTATTTGTGTGGAACTAATTGAAGCAGATGCGGACTTCGCTGACAAAAGGATCTAAAACGTTCTTCAATACCCGATGTTTGTAATTCAATATGCCTGTTAATAACACCTGCTAAAATCGCTTCAGTCATCTTTCTGAACAATCTTTCCAATTCTTGTGAGGCTTCAAATAATTCCTGTAATTCCAGAAAATGGATAGAATCAAACTTGCTATCGGTTAAACATTTTAAATAGTAACGGGAAGGCATCTGCAGTGAAAAAGACTCAGGAATAGTGCACAAGTTAGG
>DASWHX010000237.1:0-2480 GCA_036397995.1 Cyclobacteriaceae bacterium | reverse complement strand
ATCCCGAATTTGACATGATGCAGTTATTAGTCCTGCAAGCATAAAAGAGACGTAATTTGTTCGATTAAAATTCATTTGAAAATAGTGGTTTAATTTTCCCTACTCTGTTTCAGGCTTTTCGGGATCGCCTTAACTTCTATTTATTGAAATAGATTCGAAAATTAAATATTTATATAATACGATTTATATTCTGTTGTACTATTCAAATATCTCTCTTGTGATTACACCTTTACAATTGAACTAAATATCCCGGTTTATCCACCAGATATAATTTGAAGAGAGAATAAGTAATAATGAGATTCCAAAATAATTGCTTTTCCTTTTCTGGAAAATTCTCTATTACTTTGGAGCCATTTAGAATTTCAATTCCCACGCCATGAAAGTGTACATTCAAGCCTTTTTGATTTTCTTTCTGCTAATATTTATTTCATGCGGCCAGGCTCCACAGGCAGGATCAGATCCTGTCACAAAATCCCTGGAATATCAATCCTGGGAAACTACGCAGCAACCTGAAGGCACAGCGGCCTACCTGGGTCTGGGTTCATCAGCTAAAGTCTTATGCACGGCAGTATTTGCATCCAATCGCGACCCTGAAGAAGCATTCACGAATAGTGGCAAGATTATTCTTGCTGAGGAATTTGCAAGAGACGCGGCTTATGAAATAAACTTTGAAACTAAGCAGGTTTTTATTTTTCTGGGTGATAGCGTACGCAGATCGGCAACTTATGTCGGTGATCAGGGATGTATAATTGATTCTCCTGAAGGTCTGAAATTCACCCCCGTTGACGTTATCTCATCTCTTCTTCCTGCCGATTCATTGGATTGGCCGATGGGCGATAAATTAACCGGAAGCCTGAATACATATTCCAGCGAGCTCCTTGATTCTGTAAATGCTGCCGCTTTTAACCCAAAAGCATTGACGGCAGCATTTCTTGTTATCCATAAGGGAAATATTATTTTGGAACAATACGATCAAGGAGTTGATAGGAATACGCAATTAGAAAGCTGGTCGATGGGTAAGAGTCTGACGGCAACTTTGATTGGCCGATTGATCCAGATGGGGAAACTATCCCTGGAGCAAAAAGCACCTGTAAAAGAATGGCAACGGGAGGGTGATCCCAGGGGTGAAATTACGATTCGTAATTTGTTAAATATGAGTGGCGGACTTCGATTTCCTGCTCACAGAGATCCGGAGGTAAAAGTACCTCTTGCATTGCTGGCTCATATGTATATATATACCGAAGCAATCAACGTTTTCGATTTTGCCGTTAACAGGCCATTAGAATTTGTTCCTGGCAGTACAGGTTTGTACAGAAATTGCGATCCGCTCACGCTGGGATACATATTTCGAACCATTGTAGAATCTGAAGGAAGAAATTATTTTACCTGGCCGCAGGAAGAATTATTTGACAAAATAGGAATACGCAGACAGTTATTGGAAACAGATCCATATGGCAATTTTATTATGACCGGGTTTGATTATGGCACCGCAAGAAACTGGGGGCGTCTGGGATTGCTTTATTTGCAAGATGGAATGTGGCAGGGAGAAAGATTATTGCCTGAAGGTTTTGTTGGTTTTGTTTCAACTCCTGCTCCGGGTTGGAGCGAGCCTATTTATGGTGGTTTGTTTTGGCTGAATGGTACCGGTGCATTGTCTGTTCCCCGGGATGCATTTTATATGGCCGGTGGTGGCGGACAAAAAACGATTATCGTTCCGTCGCTGGATTTAGTCGTAGTAAGAATGGGCCACAGTGATGGTTCCACGTACGCCGATGACTCCCTGAATGAGGCTTTGGAAAAAATTGTTAGGCTGGTAAGCACGGCTAAAGAATCAGGAACAACTGACAATTGAGAAACTAATATCCAAACTTCTTCAGGCTGGTAATTTTCTTTCGCCAGTCAGGTTCCACTTTCACAAAAGTTTCAATATGAATTTGTTTTCCGAAAAATTTTTCCATATCCGCTCTTGATTCTATTCCTACTTTTTTGAGCGACCTGCCGCCTTTACCAATCAGAATTCCTTTCTGAGAATCTCTTTCCACATATATTTCAGCCCGAATCCTGATAATTTTTTCATCTTCCTTAAAATCCGTAATAACCACTTCACTGCTATAGGGCACTTCTTGTTTATAATTAAGGAAAATCTTTTCACGAACAATCTCCGCGGCAAAAAAACGCTCGGGCTTATCTGTAATTTCATCTTTGGGAAAATAGGCCGGATGTTCCGGAAGCAAATTGATTATTGCATCTAAAAGGGAATTAATATTGAAACTCTTCAGTGCTGACACTGGAATTAATTCATCTGGCTGGAGTTGAACCTGCCATTCCGCCATCATGGATTCAAGAAGCTTGTCTTTGTCAAGGTCAACTTTATTGATCACCAGTATCAATTTTTTTTCGGATTTTTTAATCCGCCGGATGACTTCATCATCAGGATCAAATTTTTGTCCCAACTCCACAATGTAAATAATAATGTCCGC
>DASWHX010000236.1:0-9170 GCA_036397995.1 Cyclobacteriaceae bacterium | reverse complement strand
TAATCCCGCTCATAAATTTTCATGTAATTCTTGCTGAATAATAGGGACATAAAGCTATTTACAATGGGATGTATAGGTTCCGCATGGTTATACTGCACTACGTATTTTCCTCCTTCTCCATAAATTCTTCCTGGGGTTAATCGTTCTCCAAATCTGTATTCCATTACACCGCGACCGGTTACTTTGTTCCGGGCAAAGGAGTACCGGACATCGGGTCCGAAAGACAGCCTTTTCCGGCCCTTGTAATTTCCATCGTACCGCAATCCATAGGTTAGATTGTAACCTTCAACAGAATTAAAGCCCAAATTTTCAAGAAAAGGTTTAATCCTGAATCTGCTTTGGTCAGTAATACGATACGAATTGCCAAGCAATAAATCCTCAACATGAAAGTTCTTCTTACGCTCCGCTTTTAAACTGTCTTTAAGTTGCTCCTCCTTTTCAGCTACAGCCATAGAGTCCATTTTCTCATATCCACGAACTTCATATTTGGACAGTGGGATTGGTCGTATTTCCGCCCAGTAAGAGGGATTGAAATCGTACGCTGTGGAGTCAATAATCATTTTGTAATCCTGAAGAATATCAGGCATTTCAAATTCCTCAAGTTCCATCTGCTCATATTCTTTCAGAACTTTCCTGAGTTCTTTCCTCGTTATTTCATTACCATTGGCAAGTTTTTCCTCGAGCTGAGCTGTTTTGATGTCCAGTTTTGGCTTCAATTCTTTGGCAAGTTCCGGATTAACCTTCTCATCAATAACTTCAAATTCAAAATCCAGCTCCGGGTTTAATTCAATGTAAAAATCACTCACACTCACCAGGTACTGAAATTCAAAATCAAATCCCAGGATTTTACCATCACCTTCGACATTGTGGTTTACCGGAAGCCAAATGTTTGGTTCGATTTGATCACAAATTTGTCTGAGATGAAAGTTGATTCCCAATTTAGTAGCTTTAAGGTCCAGGCTATGAATTGCCCAGGAATCTTCGACAATGTAGATGAACCCCCAAAAAATATCATCACCCTTTGATCTCGGTATCACCTTTATCTTGTTCACCATAACTCCCCTGTCGAAGAAGGTTCCCTGGTGCTCAAAAATATAGTAAGCGAATGCCCTTGGCGACAAAGGGGATATGGCGCCGGCAATTTCAGGTTCGTAAAAACTTCCATTTATGTATGCATTCGGGGATTGGTTTTGCGCGTCACCAATTGTGCGGATTGAAATTACCTGTTCTTCAATGGTATTTGGTCTTTTGTACTTTATAATACTGACAGATTCCTGGATGAACGCCGAAGTTGAATCAATTCCTTCTTTCTTTAATTGGTTACGCGCAAAGAATGGCGCGCTTATTAGCCGGCCGGAGCCTTTAATATAAACTCGTGCACTCATCGTATCAATAATTTGGGTGTGATACTTGGCTTTCGCTATGGCTTTTCTGATCACCGTATAAGAAGGATCTTCATCTCTTGCCGTGATTTCAACTGTGTTCAGAACAATGATTTGAGGTTTTAGTGTTATGTTCAATTCTAAAAAAGTTTGTCCAACTTCAACAAATTGAACGGATGTTTCATACCCCATATACTGGAAAACAAGGTCATACTTTCCGGGATCCAAACTTATCCTGTAAAATCCTTCGGCGTTGGAGGAGGTGCCGGTTTGGATATTCCTTACGTATATGGTGGAATAAGGAAGTGTCTCACCATCTTCGGTAGTAATTGTTCCCTGAACCCCACCCGGACCGGAAACGGCTAAAGCCGAATGGGCAGCCAACCATAAACCATAAATAAATAAGATTCTAAAAACCCTGCTCATTGTTGAAGCTAAAACAAGTGAATTATCAAATTTGTTCTATTTTTAAATTTAGTAACAAGACGGCAGGAAGCATATATCAGTTGCATAGAATATTATTATGACCGCTCAAAGGTCGCAATGTTACAAATTGCTCTATTAGCTGACAGGATATTTTATTAATGTTTTAAATGAAAGTTACCCGCATACATAAGATCATTGTTGTCATTTCTGCTGTTTTGTTATCTCCTATTGTTGTTTTCTGGGCTGGCAGAAAAGTATTTACCTACGTGTTTATCGCAACAATGTCCGGCTGTTCCGTTTTTTATCCAGGTATGTATGAAACCTTTGAAAATGGATTGGAGAACCAGCCTTATGATGCCATCATAGTTCCTGGCGTTCCATTTGAAGGGGAATCCTGGAGCAGCATTATGAAAATCAGGGTTCACTGGTCTTATTATCTGTATCAAAAAGGTTATACAAAGAACATAATTTATTCCGGAGGCGCGGTTTATACTCCTTATGTGGAAGCAAAGGTAATGTCACTTTATGGTAAGGCATTGGGAATTCCTGATCAGCGTATTTTTACTGAAGAACGAGCTGAACACAGCACAGAAAACGTGTATTACTCTTACAAGATGGCCCAGGATTTGGGATTCAAAAACATTGCTTTAGCTACAGATATTTTCCAATTGAATAATTTAAGATCCTTCATACAAAAGTATAACCTGGATGTGAAATTGTTGCCGATTGTTTTTGATACACTGGCTACCCTGAATCGCTATGAGCCGGTTATTGAAGCTTCAATAGCCCTTACAGATACATTGACTTTCATTCCCCTTCCTGAAAGGGAATCGTTTTTTAAGCGTTTGCAGGGTACTTTAGGTAATAATATTGAATTTGAAGAGGAAGATTTGGTTGATGAATAAGTATTGAATCCGATTAATTCCCTTTTGTTTTTATAAAATTCTATCTTTATTGAATATTCTTTAAAGAATGAGACGTTTTACCTGGCTCTTTACATCCTTACTGATTCTTGGTGGATGCAACACGCTTGAAACCATCGATGAAATTTCAAACTTTTTTGTTGATCCGGATGTGGAGCCTATTGAAGGAACTTTGGTCAGGTCGCTACCATTAGCCTTTGCCGGACAAATGTCTCAAAAGGCAGTCATAGGTACTGAACCTGATTTTGTAACGATCGTTAGTCCTTGCAATGCATTCCCATGCACTTCGGTAATTAAATTCAAAGTTGGAGAAACAGGGTTCCCCTGGTTCGCATTACCCTCGAATACGACGGTAACAGTAGCCGGGCTATGGACTTCGCCACAACAAGGTTTGCTTTCAGTCCTTTTTACCATCAATACGCCAGGATCACTCAAACTCATTGAAGTAAGAACATTTCCTATACAGGAGAATTTTGATGGGAACCTGATTATTGCTACCGGCAGAATTGACATCAATGGCGGCAGCGGTCCGTTGCTGTCCCTGGAAGTAACCGAAGAAGAATTTAATTTGGAATTTGATCGGTTTTTGACCTTTACTTCCCTGGACTCCCTGATAGAAGTAACGCAAGAGGTATGGATGATTGAAATTATGGATAATGGAACAGAAGAGTTGTCAGACGATATATATTCGCTCACCGGAGCAGGCCAATTTGCAACTGTTGCCCAGGAAAAAGTTATGGCATTGCAGATTGCTGCTTTGTTTGTTGAAGTTTCAGCAAACTGCCTTACAAATCCAATCAATGGAGATATTCTGATACAAATGGGAGGAACTTCCGGTGACACTCCCCAGGTAGGTCAGGCACAACTCGAATTTACCGGCAATTGTAATGCAACAGTTAAAGTGAATATAGCTACCGGATCCTATGTGGGAGCATTCGGTAAAAATATTGGCTTTAATATTCTTGATTGAGTTTTAATCGCAGTACTCATCCGCTACGGACAATGCCCTGGAAATTATATTCATCCCTTCATCCACTTCTTGCCTGGAAATTATTAGCGGCGGACAAACAAAGATATAATTCCATCTTACAAATGTAAACATGCCAGACTCCCGGATAACAGATAGTATTTTGTTGGTTGCTTCCATCTGATTTGGCTTGGCATTCCAGGGAGTAATCGGTTCTTTGGTTTTTTTATTTTTTACTAATTCAATACAGCCCAATAATCCGGTATTTCTGAAATCGCCAACGGATGGATGCTTATCCATTAATTGAGTAATCGCGGCTTCAATATATTTACCCATTTGAAAAGCATTTTCAAAAAGTTTATCTGTTTCATAGATATTCATTACTTCCAAAGCGGCCGCGCAACTTAACGGGTGAGCGCTGTATGTCAGCCCAAGTGGAAGGGTTTCATTTTCATAATGCCTTGAAATGGTATCGCTAACAAGGATACCGCCCAACGGCAGGTACCCGGAAGTTAGGCCTTTGGCCATGCAAATGATGTCCGGAATCACATTGTGATTTTCAATGGCAAACCATTTACCTGTTCGGCCAAACCCGCTCATTACTTCGTCGGATATTGTCAGGATTCCATATTTATTCGCAATTTTTCTGACTCTGTCCCAATAACCAGGCGGGTACTTTATGCAGCCGGAGCTGCCCGATTCACCTTCCATTAAAATAGCGGCAACACTTTCCGGATTTTCAAATTGAATTACTCTTTCCATTTGGGCAGCTGCGCGTTCCGAACATTCTTCAGGGGTTTTACTATGCCACGGGCACCGGTAGAAATAGGGATTTTCAACATGGATAGAGTTAGGTACTTGCTGGTTGTCGACTCCGTGCTTGCGCGGATCACCCCCCGCAGACATAGCCCCATATGTTGAACCGTGATAAGATCGATAAAGCGATACAATTTTTGACCGGCCGGTATAATGGCGGGCCAACTTGATTGCATTGTCGATGGCATCGGCACCTCCCAGTGTGAAGAATGTTTTGCTCATCCCTTCAGGCGCGATTTGTGCAATTTTCTCACCCAACTTTCCCCTGATTTCTGTAATTGCTCCGGGATAAACATAGTTAACCTCTTCCATTTGTTTCAAGATGGCTTCCTTAACCCGGGGATCACCGTGGCCGATATTTACATTCATTAATTGAGAGGAAAAATCCAGATACCTTTTCCCATCAGTATCGTATAAATACACTCCCTTTGTTCGCTTTACAGAAATTGGATTCTGACCTGCTTGTTTTGACCAGGAGAATAAAGTATAATTCAGGCTATTTTCAAGAGTTTGATGTAAGGTAGTTGTCTGCATATTAACTCATCCAGTTTATTCGGGATTCAGGACTCCACTTAGTTGTCGTCTTTCTGATTTGAGTCCAGAATTCTATTGAACTTTTTCCGGTAATATCAGAAGATCCAAATTTCGATTCATTCATTCCTCCGAAAGAAAATGGTTCGCGGGGAACAGGCACACCGATGTTGACACCAATCATTCCGGCACTCGCGTTGTCAGCAACAAATTTGGCCGCCCTGCCATTTTGTGTAAACACGGATGCCGCGTTTCCATATATGGATGATTTTTCAATCTCCATCGCTTTCTCAAGCGAATCTGTACGCATGATAGCCAGCACCGGACCGAAAACCTCCTCTTTTGCGATTGCCATATCCGGTATTACAAAATCAAGAATGGTAGGACCGACATAAAAACCATTTTCATAACCGGAAACTTTCACATTACGTCCATCAAGCAAAACTTTGGCTCCTTCTTTTTCTGCTTGCGTAACATAATTTTCAATTCTTTCTTTTGCTTCTTTGGAAATAACTGCACCCAGGTTCTTACCAGGAATAATTTTCTTCGCCTCTTCCACAAGTTTATTGATGATATGATCAATTTCACCAACTGCCACCATTGCCGATGCTGCCATACAACGCTGTCCTGCACATCCTGTCATACTGGCTGCAATGTTACTCGCCGTCATCTCTGTTTGTGCATCAGGAAGTACAATGAGATGATTTTTAGCACCTCCGAGTGCAAGACAGCGTTTCAAATTTGAGGTTGCCCGCTTATAAACAATTTTGGCTACCCGGGTTGAGCCAACAAAAGAAACGGCCTTAATTGATGGATGATCACAAATAGCTTCCACAATTTCCTGCGAACCATTAATAACATTGAAAACGCCATCCGGTAAGCCGGCCTCCTTCAATATCAAAGCCAATCGCGCGGCAGTCAGGGGAACTTTCTCGGACGGTTTCAAAATCATACAGTTTCCCAATCCAATAACTATGGGAATAGTCCAGTTGGGAACCATATTAGGAAAATTAAACGGAGTAATAGAGGCAACAACTCCGAGAGGAATTCTTTCAATCCTGCACTCCACACCTTTGCTTACCTCAAGAAATTCTCCGGGCACAATTTGAGGCAGGGAACAGGCAAATTCCGTCAGCTCAATAGCTTTGTCAACTTCTGCTTCGGCTTCAGAAAATATTTTTCCATTTTCTATATGGACTAATTCCGTTAGTTCGTCCCGGTATTTATTAAGAAGATTTCTATAGATAAAAAGTATTTGTACTCTTTCCTTTATGGGAGTTGAACTCCAATCATTATACGCGGCCATCGCGTATTCGACGGCGTTATCCAAATCAGTAGCTCCCGATAAAGGTATAGTAGAAATGGTCCGACCATCAAGGGGGCTAATTACTTCCATAGTGAGAGCATCACTATCTATAAATGTTCCGTTAATAAAATTCCTTGCCTCTTTAAACTTCAGTAAAGTTTCCATTAAATCAAGTTAAGATTCATACACCTAATTTCCATCGATCATCGTTCTTTCAACTTTTATTTCCATAATTGAAAAGAGATCTCCACTGGTTGGATCTTTTTCCAGTGCTACTAAATCCGCTAATTTTCCAGATTCTGTGGAGCCTTTGACGTATTCCAACCGCGTTACCCTGGATTGAAATGATACCACTGGGTTGTAAGATCCCTGGCCACCGGCTTTTGACCCAGAATTTCGCCTTGTTATTTTGGCCATGTAGATGGTTTAGAACCAGAAGTTACGAAATATTGAAATATTTTAGCCATCCGACTGATGGGATTTCTTTGTACCGATATATAGTTTTAGTATATTAATATGTTTTACTGACATGCCAAAGATGAATACTAAACCCTGCCTTTTTACAGTATTTTTACTTATTTTGTTCAATGCCACATTTGCACAGATTAGTGATTTCCTCCATCACAGTTCTTTCGATTGGAGTTACTGGGAAATTTATGATAATGATCAGGAAAAATCTGAATTCTTAAGCAAGTCCGGACTGCAAACCATGAATGCAGCAACGGTAAAGATTGTTGATATTGACGGCAATCAAATACCGGATGTGATCTCAATTTCCGGAGGCAACACACTAGTATTAATGCGTAATATGGGTTCCGCTTTCGAAACTATTCTGGAGTTGGATGAAACTCTTATTATGGTTGGCAGACCTAAACCATGGAATCCTGTTTATTTGCTAACAAGAGACGACAATTGCTGCGATCCGGGCTTTTATTCTCTGAATTATTACCGGCCAGGATTTGACCAGACCAATAAGCTGACTTATGTATTTGACAAATCTATAATTGTTCAGAAAGATGTTGAGCTGATAAGTGAAAATTTACCTCCATTTCGATTTGAGTTAAAGAGTGATTTAAGCCTTCATGTCAATGCTGATCCCGCAAGCTCTGAAATTGGAAAATATATGACTAACGCCTCCGGATTTGCCGTGGCTTCTAAAGTTGGAACTGATGGCAGAACCTGGTGGCTTGTCCTTATGCCTGTCGAAACGCACTCCCTTAAGGCAGGCTGGATGCCCAGCAACGACCTTAAGAGAAAATTCTAAATTAAAAATTAGAATTCATCCTCTTTGAAGGTGAAGCCCATTCCAAACGTCAAAACACTCGTTCTCTGTAATGTGTAATCTCCAAAGAAAATAAGCGGACCTAATTTCATCCTAAGCCCAAGGGTCATTCGTAAGCTCTGACTGTCATACGCAAAGTGGTAGGGGTTTGACGTAAGGTCCGCCACAATAGGAGTGTTAAGAGGTACCCTCATTCCGTCGCCGGGATTAACATCAACAATATTATAGGTTCCCTTAATATCAAATTCAGTATTCCCGATATTATAACCTATACCCCCGTATACGGTAAAGATTGAAAAGTCTTTTGATGCAATGGTCTGAAAAGTCCAGGTGTTGGAATGGAATTCACCCAACTGATCATTTCCTGTCCATTGGCCTGAAAAATCTATTTCCCCGTTAAGCCTTGAATATGCAATAAACAATGACCAGCCAAATGGTAATACTTTGAGTGCCGGGATATGCTGTTTGATGGAATGCATTAATCCAACGCCCCAGTTTCCAAACTTCACATCACCGTAGTCATACTGGGGAGTATACCTGATTTTGATATCCATGTTATAAGGAATGCCAATTCCAAGCTGAAGAGATGGTACTATTACGGCATTTATTAGGAACTCATCGCTTAAATCATTGCCGCTCGGTCCTTTGAAAATCGCACCTGCATTAGGATCTGCTGGATTTGTTATTTGAAAAATGGGAGTTACATCTTCGGGTCCATATCCTGTCGGCACTTCCCCGGTAGTCAATATGGTATAGGAGCCATCAGTTTCTCTTTTTACTAATGAAGAATTACCCAAATCACTTGAAGTAACTGTGAAGAAATTTTCCCTGGAGGGAATAAAAATTGTATTAAGAGCGGCATTTATCTCAAACCCAAATTTATAATGAGGATCACCGGTAGTATACCAACCGCTATTAAGCCCAGACTCAACAACCGCCGCCATGATAGATAAATATTGGTCCATCAGAAATTTAGCATCAGCTTCACCGGCTGGCAGATACTCTATCAAATCTTCCTGCGCCAATGCCCGAAAAGGAAAAACAAAAAGCGCGCAGAGAAACAAAACTTTTAGATTTTTCATAGTTGAAGGTTTTATTACCGTCAATATATTAAATACTTATTTACATGCCTAAAGGAATAGCCAAAAAACCATTGTTTGACCTTATTACGAAGGTGGCAATTGCGAATAACAATAATTTCCAGGACGCTAAGTCCTGTTTTCTGTTTTTACATGAAAACGGGCAATTACTTTGCCATTAGGTGTGACTATGCCGCTGCCAACATGAATACCAAATTCCGAAATCCAATATAAGGGAAGTGTGTATGCTTTCTTGTTTACTCCCGGAGCGCCGTCTGGCAACTGAAAACTCACCGTGAACTGAAGACTTCCATTTGCAGTTTCGACCTGGACATTATGAAAAGAGATTGCAGTTACCCCACCAAACCAGATTAATTGTACTTCCTGGCCTCTTGTTACCATAGCCTGGGAGTGAGCTTGGCTCGTAGTGAGAATCGTAAATCCGCAGATCAAGAGTG
>DASWHX010000235.1:0-1523 GCA_036397995.1 Cyclobacteriaceae bacterium | reverse complement strand
ATGTCCGTTTAACGCCACGCTCTCTGCCGCCTTCTGCACAACTTCCTGCGCTTTTACCGTATAGTTATCAAAATTCATTTTTCGTAAATCCTCCGAATGGAGGGCATCAAAAAATAATCCATCCAAATCATTTCAATTTATACTTGACATTATGACATTAAATGGATGATTTGCTAAAAAAGCAGGACAATATGTCATTGGGAATGAATTATATGCAAGGAGAAAGATTCTCATTACTTTTGCGATGTGAATGAGAAAAAAGACATTAGAAGGGAAAGTTTGGAGGGGATAACGAATTTCCTCACCATTAATGGGGAAAAGCCTTACAAAGCACGACAGGTTCATGAATGGTTGTGGATGAAATCTGCGCGTGACTTTGATGTGATGTCTAATCTATCTCTTGCCACCCGCGCTTTGCTGAAAGAAAGTTATACAATTCGACCGGTTGAGATTGCATTAAAACAGAAGAGCAAGGATTACACCATTAAAGTTGGCTTCAGGCTGCATGACGGCAACCTGGTTGAAGGCGTATTAATACCATCCAAAGACAGGATGACTGCTTGTATTTCATCACAGGTAGGCTGTTCGCTTTCCTGCAAATTTTGCGCCACCGGTTATATGGAAAGAAAACGCAATTTGGATGCAGCGGAAATATACGACCAGGTGATTCGGATCAGAGACCTGTCGGAAGAAGAGTTCGGCAAGCCTCTTACTAATATTGTGTACATGGGAATGGGAGAACCGCTGCTGAACTATAGCAATGTACTGGAATCAGTAAACCATATTACAAACGAAAAAGGGTTGGGGATGTCGTACAAGAGAATCACTGTGAGTACAGCCGGCATTGCAAAAATGATCAGGCGACTTGGAGATGATGAAGTAAAATTTAACCTGGCATTATCACTTCATGCGGCCAATGACGAAAAGCGAAATAAAATAATGTCTATCAATGAAACGAATTCCCTGAAAATACTTGCTGAATCACTCAACTATTTTTATTCGAAAACAGAGAATGAAATAACTTTTGAATACATAATTTTCAATGATTTTAATGACAGCCAGAAAGACGCTGAGGAACTCCTTGCATTTTGCAGGAAGGTTCCATCTAAGGTGAATATCATTGAATACAATCCGATTCGCGAAGCAGATTTCAGGAATGCACGGCCAGACAAAATCGAAAACTTCAGAGCTTTTCTGGAAAAACAAGGTGTAAATGTACGGGTGCGAAGAAGCCGGGGTAAAGATATTGATGCTGCTTGCGGCCAGCTGGCGAATAAACAGTGAACTTGTGGCGAGTCTGGTTCTCCGGAAGCCTGAGACCGTTATTTACACTTTTCCCGCCATTGGGATATTTGGTTTTTTGGTAATTGGAGTGAAAGCTAATTTAATATGAGTCTACCTTGAATCGAAAAAGTAAACCGTTATTCGGGGCGAATCGCGATAATCATCCACTCTTTATCTCCCTTTTCTTCCATACGATTTATAAATGGATTTTCTTCCTTAAGAATTTTAAAGCCTGCAAA
>DASWHX010000234.1:0-2886 GCA_036397995.1 Cyclobacteriaceae bacterium | reverse complement strand
TTCTTGATTTCTTCAAGCTTACCTTTCCTGACGAAGGTGGCAACATCAGGCTTTTCCAACCTCTGGGTAAATTCACCCAACGTCTCAACTCCAAGGGTTGTCGCAAGGAAGGCAAGTTCATCCAGATACTCCCTAACCATCTCATCGGTTTGAAACTGGTTGATAAGCGCAACTAATACCGCCTTTTCCTTTCTATGGTTGGTTTCAAATGTTTTTATCACTTCAAACTGCCAATATATTCCAATACGGATTCTATTTCTTCTTCATTTAATTGCCTGGAATAGGGTTGCATTAATCCTTTTCCATTCGAAATTACATCCAATCTTTGTTGCAAGGTTAGCTTGCTTGTTGTTAAATCCGGAGCTTTAAACAAACCCTTCTTCCCATCCGATCCGTGACAGTCTATACAAAGACTCTGGTAAATTACTTCACCTCGTGATAAGGAAGATTCATTTTTAATTCCCGCGGGCAGATCAAATTTTGGAGGTTTGAATGAAAGACTTCTCGTTTCCGCGATCCCGTACATGTAGATAATGATAAAAAGTGACATGACGGCTAAAATTGGTTTTTGTTTTTTGAACCCCACGATACCTAATGGGATGGAAATCAGAACCAAAATTATTTTAGCATATAAATACACCTCAGGATTAGCCTTTAGAAAAAATAAATAAATCCCGGTTATTAGTATTAATCCGCCTAAAATCATGTCTGCTACCCGGGTTTTGGACCTTAATTTCTGCAGTAATTCTTTCTTTCCGGCCAGAAGAAGCACAACCTTACTTAGAATCAATAGCAAAAAAATGACGACAACGGTTTTATGAAGGTGAAGAAATCCTATTTCCATACTTAATTTTTGTCAAATTTAGTTTTTACCCGCATATTCAAAACTATGCAATCTTACCAAATATCTTACAATACCTCTTCTTCAGTTTCTTATTCGCTTATATTTGTCTTGAATTCCTTCTTTTTACTGCACAATTAATTAATCTGGTTTCGATTTAAAAGTAACAATGAAGATTGCAATTGTGTTGAATACCTCGTGGAATATCTACAATTTCCGGAAGGGGTTAATCAAGAATTTTTTAGAACAGGGACATGAAGTAGTTGCTATTGCACCCAAAGATCAATTCAGCGATCGCATCAGGGAATTGCCTTGCCAGTTCATTCCCATAAGGATGGACAGCCGGGGGATCAATCCATTAAAAGATATTGGGCTGTTTTTTGAACTTCTTTGGATCTATTACCGTCATGCCCCGGACCTCATCTTACATTATACCATCAAACCAAATATTTTTGGAAGCATAGCGGCCGGCTTATTAGGAATAAAAAATGTAGCTAATGTTTGTGGGCTGGGAACCCTGTTTCTTAACCCTGGGTTACCAACAAGTTTCGCGATGTGGCTTTATAAATTAGCCTTCCGGTTTCCCTTCAAAGTATTTTTTCAGAATGCAGAGGATCAGAATGTTTTTGTATCCAAAAATTTGATTGTTGAATCCAGATGCAGGCAAATACCCGGATCTGGTGTTGATGTTGATTTCTTTAGACCATTCTTAAAAACAATTCAGAGTGAAGTTCATTTTTTGATGATGTCAAGAATTATCCTGGATAAAGGAGTGAAAGAATTTCTTTCCGCTGCACGCTCCTT
This sequence comes from Cyclobacteriaceae bacterium, assembly GCA_036397995.1. GTDB lineage: Bacteria > Bacteroidota > Bacteroidia > Cytophagales > Cyclobacteriaceae > DASWHX01. The sequence goes on along the minus strand of DASWHX010000234.1, from coordinate 1,241 downwards.
AAAAGATAAGGGATATAATGTCAGGTTTTCCCTGGCAGGTAAACTGGATCCTTATCACAAACGCGGGATCCCAATGGCGAAATTTGCAGAGTGGCTGGATTGGTCCGGAGTAAATTACCTGGGATTCAAGGAAGATATAAGACACTTAATTTCAACCAGCGATGTTGTCGTGCTTCCCTCATACCGTGAAGGAACCCCAAAATCATTACTGGAAGCTGCAGCTTGTGGTAAGCCAATAATATGCACAAATGTTCCCGGATGTAAACAAGTTGTGCAGGAGGGATACAATGGATTTTTATGTCAGCCAGGAAGCGCAGCGGATTTAGAAAGAGCAATGAAGCAATTTTATGATCTTGAATTGCCTGAAAGAAGGCAAATGGGACGAAACTCAAGAAAAGTTGCAGAAACAAAATTTAGTGAAAGAATAGTTATAGGAATTTATAATGAAATAATTCAAGAGTTGGATCTCCCCGCTCCGGAATTCAGCGAGCCTCAAATGCAGAGGATTTAAAATGTCAAAGTCCCCATTATTTAGATGAATATGAATAAAAGTATGACGCTGATTCTGGCAATCGTGTGGCTGTCAGGATGCGCCAGTTACAAGTCAAATGTAATGTTTAGTGGCGCGGGGTCTGGTAATGATAATGCCTGGTTTGAAATGAGCAGCTTTCCGATTGAAGTAAATGATCAGATTGAAATCAATGTACTACCCTGGAAGGGTGAAGAATTGATGATAGGAAATGAGGAAATTATGGCTCAACATATCAAGATAACTATTGATTCAAAAGGATATGCGCAGATACCTTTATTGGGTAAGATTTTCCTCCAAGGTTATAACCTTGCTGAAGCCGACTCCTTGTTAAGTTTATCCTTTGCTAACTTTTTAACGGAACCCTTTGTTGAGACACGTTTCTTAAACAAAAGAGTCTCTGTTATTGGCGCTGAGAAGACTCAGGTGGTGGAATTACCCAGTCAAACGATAAGACTTTCAGAAGTCATCGCGTTATCGGGAGGAATACCCTCTAAAAGCAGGGCGAATAACATTAAGATATTAAGGGAAGACAGGTATTTTATCGCAGATTTATCCAGGGCAAAGGAAAGGCTAAAAAATGATATTTATATTTATCCGGGAGACTTAATCTATATTGAACCGGTCAAAAGACCATTCAGTGAAGGCCTTAGAGATTCGCTTCCGTTAATTTCAACATTAACAAGCATAATTACCCTATTCGCACTGGTTA
>DASWHX010000233.1:0-1814 GCA_036397995.1 Cyclobacteriaceae bacterium | reverse complement strand
TAGAGGTAGATGAGCTTCTTGCTTCAAGGTTTTCCGCATTAACATAAGAATGCCTTAGAGAAAGCTTGTGGTTTTTGCCCAGGTTGAAATCAAATTTGCCAATTATCTTTTCACTATTAAGGAACGAAGTATTGTTATCAAAAGGGCCGGGATCATATCCATAGCCATTCAAAACACTAATAACATTTTGAACATCGCCGCTTGTGGCAGTACCTATATATGTATTGAAGTCATAGGGTTGAGGAGTTTCCTGCCTCTGAACTTCAGCATTTAAAAAGAAAAACAATTTGTCCTTGATAATTGGAGCCCCAACTCTTACGCCATAAATATTGCTGGAGAATTCCGGTAATCTATCTCTGGTAATTCCGCCAGAAAAATCTTCAGCCGGCGTCTTTCCGGCCAAACCTTCATTTCTTGAATACCAATAAGCAGATCCTTGTACTGAGTTTGTTCCACTTCTGGTGATTGCGTTTACCGAACCACCTGCAAATCCACTTTGCCTTACATCGAACGGTGCAATCACAATGTTAAACTGCTCAATCGCATCAATTGGATAAGGAGATACACCCGTCTGCCCCCCGTTGGTTCCACTGGCAGATAACCCAAACACGTCATTGCTTACTGCCCCATCGATGTAGATGGAGTTATACCTGTTATTGATCCCGGCAATAGAAATTTCAAACCCATCAAAGCCTTCTTCAATTCTGGCCTGGGGCAAAAATCGGGCAAAATCACCAATGGTTCGTCCCAGCGTTGGGGTGTTTTCTATAGTTTCAAGACCCACCATGGTTTGAGCGCCGGTCCGGTTACCATCAAAAATATCATTCCTGTTAGCAATAATGTCAATCCCTTCAAGCTCAGTAACCTGCTCCTGCATGTTCGCATCAAGCTTGAAAGTTTGACCAAGTGTTAAATAAATGTTTTGTTTAACAAAGTCCTGATAACCAACAAAGCTTATAGTAATGGTATAGGGACCGCCCACAGTCATATTGGGAATCCTGAAGAAACCATCTGCATTGGTTATATTTCCAAATTGTGTTCCTGTTGGATTATGAATCGCAACAATGGTTGCACCCGGGAGTGGTTCCCCGGCACTGTCATTAACCCTTCCGTTCATAGAGGAAGTGGTTAATCCTTGCCCTTGCGCAACAAGCCCCGAGAGCAGAATGCTTAAGAATATTAGTAATTTTTGTTTCATGGGTGTGTAGTTCAGTTGATTAATTTAGATTCCTCTAAAGATACGTCGACTTTGAATTTAGCATGGACAGCAAGTATTATCATTTAGTTAATTTTTGGTGTCTGAATGCAGGCACAAATTAGGAAATGGTTGGCTAATCACAAACTGTGAATTGACTTGAATTTTAAATCGTATGTCCTGCAGGAAAACCGAGGCATAAAAAAGGCCGTTTAAACGGCCTCTCATTATTTTTCTCTTCAGAAGTTTTTATTTCTTTTCAGAAGTTGAGACGGAAACGTAGGAGCGATCTTTCCGACCTTTTCTAAAAGTAACCACTCCATCAGTTAATGCAAAAAGAGTATGATCTTTACCAAGGCCTACGTTAGGGCCCGGATGATGGGATGTGCCCCTTTGCCTTACAATAATATTCCCGGCCTTTACCTCCTGACCGCCGTAAATTTTAACCCCAAGCCTCTTGCTATGAGATTCTCTTCCATTTCTGGAACTACCTGCTCCTTTTTTATGCGCCATTTCTTACGAAATTTTCTTAATTAACAGTTGGGTTAAGCGCTGCCTGTGGCCGTTCTTAAGTTTATACCCTTTTCTTCTCTTTTTCTTAAAGATGATAACCTTATCG
>DASWHX010000232.1:0-2587 GCA_036397995.1 Cyclobacteriaceae bacterium | reverse complement strand
CTTGCATATAAAATTCTGGGGTTGTTGGGGTCCATAATTAGGTCAACGGCTCCCGCATCTGCATTGGCAAACAAGATTCGCTCCCAGGTGTTGCCGCCATCTTTACTGCGATAAACGCCCCGCATTTCTGAAGATTTAAATAAATCTCCCATAATGGCAGCATAGACAAGGTCAGGATTTTTAGGATGAATTCTGATTCTGGCAATATGCCGGGATTCCTTCAGCCCTAAGCTTTTCCAGGTTTTTCCTGCGTCTAATGATTTCCACATTCCAGATCCGTAAGAAACATTTCCGCGAACGGTTTTTTCACCTCCACCAACATACATCACATTGTTATCCCAATCACTCACTGCAATTACGCCGATGGATCCACCAAAATATCCATCGGAGATAATTTCCCAACTTTGACCGCCATCCCGGGTTCTCCAGACCCCGCCTCCTGTAGAGCCAAAATAAAACAAATTTGTTTTTCCGGGCACGCCCGTAACTGCCGCTGATCTTCCTCCTCTGAAAGGTCCAATGCTTCGCCATTCAAGTGCGTTGTACAATTTTTCATCATAGGTTGTTGTTGATGATGCTCCTGCACCTCCCCTTCGCTGGGATAAAATGTCAGGACTTGTCCATAATGACAAGACAATCAATAATCCAAGATATTTTTTCATGGCTGGTCAGATTTTAGTTATAAGATTTCATTAGGATATTTTACTTAATAATACTTTCAAGATACATCGATAATTGATTTATCACTTTTTCAAGGTCATCAATTTCTTTTCGAACTTCTTCCCAATCTCTTTGCTCAATCGCTTCCCGGACCCCAGGTAGTGTTTTTACTCCATAACCTGTATAAAACCCGGGAGCATATATATGATGTTTAAACCATGGACGACGGGGCAGACCTTCATCCAAAGTAAGTTTTCTTTCACTTTGATAAAGTAATTTGTTGAGTTTTGATGATGGCTCCATGGAGAAAGTTTTTGAATCAACTTTTTGAACAACATTTTTCAGATTTGTCATTTCATTTTGAAGACCTGAGAAATCAAAATAAGGTACTACATTTTTCATTTCCGGCTCTACAAAAGGTAAAGTTGGGTCAGCGGCAGCTTTGTAATATCCTTTTTCAACATTTTGATTGTGTCGGGAAGTTTCAGATCTCATCTTATCGGCAATGTTCATTACTTCTTTAAGGTAACTATCAACGGTTGTTGTTAAACTCCCGAATTCAAAAGGAAGAATTTCAGTATTAGCAAGACGAAGGGTAGCCCGTCCCATTACTTTGGCCAATGTTTCACCGTAGGCAAATCCAGGATCTTTAAATCGTTTGTAATGATCGTATGTGTCATAAATACTATGATACTCCCCGCCACCACTTTCCCCACCAAATCCAACGTTCAAACTTGCAATTCCCAAATGCTGTATAAAAGGAGTGTAATCAGATCCTGAGCCCAACGCATACAAAGTAAATTTTTCATAATCAGGATTCCCATAAGTCTTCATCGCAGCTTTTCTTCTTTCAGCAACGGTTAACCCGGTTTGTGGATCGGTAACATCATTGGCAATTTCCTGGAAAAATTTCTCCAGAGTATGCGAGCCTCCCGCGCCCAGAAACCCTCGGGCGTTGGAATCAGTATTTAAGTAAATCGCGCCTTTATCTTTCAATTCTTCAGCATGAAATTCAACCCATTCTGTCGAACCTATTAAACCCGGCTCCTCCGCATCCCATGCACAATAAATAATAGTTCGTTTTGGTTTCCACCCATTTTTTGCCAATTCACCCACCACTCTTGCTTCTTCCATTAAGGCCACCATTCCTGATATAGGATCATTAGCGCCATTGACCCACGCATCATGGTGGTTACCCCTGATCACCCATTGATCAGGGGCTTCAGTTCCTCGCATCCTGGCAATAACATTATAGGCGGGTTTTAAATCCCAATTAAACTGGAGTCTCAACCTAACTTTTGCCGGACCCGGACCAATATGATAAGTTATAGGTAAGGCTCCTTTCCATTCATTCGGCACTACCTGACCACCAAGCGCTGCCAATAGTGGTTCGGCATCTTTATAGGAAATTGGAAGTACCGGTATTTTGGTTATCGTTGGTGCATCTTTGTAATCCAGTCTCTTTGCATCCGCCGTTGCTCCAATGTTCGGGGTCAAAGGATCACCGGGATAAAGTGGCATATCCATTACAGAACCTCGCTGAACTCCATACTCATTTTTATAAGCACCTTTCGGATAAACATCACCCTGGTAGTATCCATCTTCTTTTGGATCTGAATAGATAATACAACCAATTGCTCCATTTTCAGCCGCAACTTTTGGCTTGATGCCTCGCCACGATCCGAAATATTTGGCAATTACGATTTTCCCTTTTACCTCTACACCCATTCGTTTCAGAACTTCATAATCTTCAGGAACTCCATAATTTACGAAAACCAAATCTCCAGTTACATCGCCATCAATTGAATAGCCATTGTAAGGTGGTAATTGTTCTTTCTTTTGATTAGTTGCTACATCTTCTTTCAATGCAGGTTCCTCCAATCCTGCTTTGTAAACGGATGGGGCGATCATTTCCAGACTTCTCAAT
>DASWHX010000231.1:0-9478 GCA_036397995.1 Cyclobacteriaceae bacterium | reverse complement strand
GATGGTGACCGTTACAGGAGCTGTTAAGGGTTATACCAGTGACTAGGGCTAAGTCGTAACAAGGTAGCCGTACCGGAAGGTGTGGCTGGAACACCTCCTTTCTGGAGCCCGGGCCTGGTTTGTTATCATTTTCAATTGTTTTACGGTATTGTAAGGCAAGAACAGAGTGAGTTGAGAGTACAGAGTTAAAAGAGAACTCTCTAAGCTCCAAGCTCTCCACTCATACCTAAACTGGGGCTTGTAGCTCACATTATCAATTAGCAATAATGCAATTAACTGGGGGATTAGCTCAGCTGGCTAGAGCGCCTGCCTTGCAAGCAGGAGGTCACCGGTTCGATTCCGGTATTCTCCACTATAGAAAGTTGGGATATGAGTAGGGGAAAGTAATGCATGAACTGGAGCGTCCCGGTATTTCACCGGGAAGGTTTCCGGTATTCTCCACCATAGAAAGTTGGGATATTAGTAGGGGTCCGATGGCCACTTTTTTGGTCTGTTTTAATGACAATTTCGATTTCCCAAAATCTTTATAAATTCGACAAAACTTTATGCCGGTAATTCCAGACCGACATGGGAACAAATTTTGAATAATTCGGTTCCAAATTTGCTCATTTTCAAATAATACAATTTGATTCCTAATGGGTAAAATGAAAGTAATTCCTTAAAAAATTATTGTATTTCTAAGAAATTATCAGTAATTTAATTTAAACACAATAAATATTACTCTCACTCTGGAAGTCTTCTAAATAGCAATAAAGCGTTAAATAAAGAAAGAACGAATAATCTATTACCCACTTATCCCTGAAAAGTACATGAGTGGTGAAGCCTGGTTCAAACAAAGGAAAATTACCAATTAACCTGGTATTTTTCAGTATTCCAAAAAAGAAACTCTTATGAAGTATAGCTTTGAAAGGAAATTACGAAATAAGACCAGAGGTCTGATAATCTTAATGGGTTTGCTTTCTATTACCACAGTTACGTCCATAGGAATTTACCATATGTGGCAAGACAATAATGTCAAACCTGAAATCTCTGGTCGGGAAACAATCAAATCGGATCAAGTATTGGATGAAAACACGGGTTCCAATGAAGTTCCTGCTCAAAAAATCGAAGAGTTTTCTCCCGAAACTAATAATTCGAACTCTGAAAACGTCAAAAACTTTGAGGGCAGACGAGTAGTTCCAGGAGAAATTATTAGACTTGAGACGATAAATTTTGATGAAAATAAATCTGTCATAACTGAAGATTCATTTGAAGAGCTAAACAGGCTTGCGGAATTTTTGAAAAAAAATCCTTATGTCAAAATAGAAGTTCATGGACATACAGACAAAACCAAAAATGAAAACTTTAGTTTGGAATTATCTCTTAAAAGGGCAGAATCCGTAAGGAAGTTTTTAATTACAAAAGGTGTAAAAAATAAGATTGATGTCAAAGGGTACGGTTTTGACCAACCGTTGAAAAATACGGAAGGTGTTTATCCAACCAATCGACGAGTAGAAGTCCGTATTATCGGAATTTGATTACATGTTTGCCAATTAATTTTACCTTTGCTGGAAAAGAATGAAAGTGAAGAAATATTTATTGTATTTCTTTCTAAGCATTGCTTCATTAACAGTTGGCTATTTCTTATATATCAAATGGTTTTCCAATAACCATAGAACTTTATGGGATCTGGTTCCGGAAAATGCCCTCATAGTTTATGAAACAAATGGAATTGCTCTTATTTGGAATGACCTGATTCAGACTAAGCAATGGGAGAATTTGCGAAAAATTCCAGCAGTTGCGTCCAGGGAGTTTGTGGTTGAAAAGCTGGATAGTTTAGCCGGAAGGCAGGGAAAACTAGACCAAATTAGCCGCAATGACAAAGTATTAATTTCGATTCATCAAATTAGCAATACGGAACTAGATGCTATATTCTATATCTCGCTACTGGAAGAAAATGCACAAAAACTCCTCAGAGAAGTACTTGATACATTATCCGGCAATGATGACTTCGAAATCATTGAACGATACTATCAGGAAAACCTGATTCGTGAAATAAAAAAGAAGTCCGTTTCCAGGTCAATTTTTACTTTTAGCATAATCGACAACATATTCGTTGCAAGTTTTACACCTTTCCTTTTAGAAGATGTTGTAAGAAATATTAGCGCAAACAATAATTTCTCAAATGGTAATGAAAATCTATTTTCAATATCCAGCCTAAGTAACGATAAGGGTAATTTATACATTAACTTTCCTGCAGCGACCGGCTATGTTAAAAACTTTTTCTCAAAAGACAATCCGTTTAGTAGCTCACTAAATAATCTTCTGTCAAATGGTTTTTTAGATATCACATTTGATGATAGAAACTTTTTTTTGAATGGGTTCAGTTTTCTGCAAAAAGAAACTTCGTTATTATCAACCTTAGCCGAAGCCACGCCAGGCGAATCAAAAGTTAAAGCCCTGATTCCTTCTCAAACAGCAATGCTTTACCAGTTAAACGTTGGTGATGGAAACTCCTGGATGACTGGCTTGGAAACCTTTTGGAACAACAGCAAATCATTAGCGGGCGATTGGGAAAATTTGCAAAAAGATTACGGTTTCCAAACGGATAGATTCTTTTCTCTTGTAACAGGAGAAATTGCCTTATGTCTGCTTGAGTCTTTAATTAAGCAAAAGAGTGAATTGATCTTGTTTATTCATACAAGCGATATTAATGGTGCTTATAATCAGATAAATACCCTTGCAGAAAGGGCTAATAAGATTATCGGGGATACTTTATATACCGAGACATTCAGCGATTATAAGATTACTCAGTTAAACATAAAGCAGTTTCCCCAAAAGGTTTTAGGAAAACAATTCATTGGCTTTAATGAGGTTTATTATATGCCCGTATTGGATTACATAGTGTTCTCCAACAGCGTGGAAAATCTCAAATCTCTAATAATAGATATTGAGTCTGAAAATACCTGGGGTAAGCGAGTAAGTCAAACCAGCTTCCTTGAAAACACTCTTGAGAAATTTAACGCCGGCCTAATCATAGATATTCCTAAGGCATTCGATTTATTGCACAATGTAAGTTCACCCCAGTTAAAAAATTTCCTTGAGAAAAATTCCAGAGTAATCAAAAGTTTTGAAAAAGCCAGTATTCAATTTAGGAACCAGGGAACAATGTTATACACTTCCATTGCAATCCGCAACGGCGGGAGCATAGATTCAAAACCGGAAGTTGACTTCGAGCCTGTGCAATCAGTTGCAATTTCTTCTGAAATTATTTCAAAGCCTTTTGTTGTGCGAAACTATATTAATGGATCGCTTGAAGTTTTAGTACAGGATACAGCAAGGTTTCTATACCTGATTAATAATCAGGGTGAGGTTCTGTGGAAAGATTCTTTGGGATTTAATTTACGCGGTGAAGTTGAGCAAATAGATTTTTTCAAAAATGACAAATTACAATATCTTGTGTGTTTGGGCGATCATTTCAGGCTTATTGACAGAAATGGGAATGAAATCACGGACTTTACCCTCAAGCTTCCATTTCAGGTCTTTAATTGGAAAGTAATCGATTATGACAGAAGTAAAAATTACAGAATTCTTATTTCGGATTTTCAGGGTAACTTATTTCTATATGATAAGAATGGTGAAAACCTCGAAGGATGGACTCCCAAATTATTGTCCGGGAGATTAGGATCAGTACCTTTTCATCTGCGAGTAAGAGGCAGAGACGTAATAATTGGAATTCAGGAAAATGGAATTGTAAATATGATGACCCGCAGAGGTGAAAACCTCCGCGGGTTCCCTTTGGATTTAAAGGGAAGAACAAACAATACTCTATTTATTGAAAAGGGTGGAGATTTTCAGTCCTCATTGGTAACCGCGCTTACCAATGAAGGTGAGCTGATAAAATTTGACCTAGAAGGGAAGATCTTAGACCGTGATCAGTTATTCAAACCCAATCCAACCACCACTTTTGCTATGGTTGTAGAAAGGCTGGGTCGTACATTTGTAATAATGCAGCAGGATGGCTCCAGACTTAGTATGCTGGATAAAAACGGAGTGCTTTTATTTGAGAAAGATTATCTTAGTACAACTGCTCTGTCTGGTCAATATTATGATTTTGGTTCGGGTAAAAAAATTTATATTGTGATTGACCCTATTCAGGAATTTGCCTACATCTATCTTGAAAATGGTGTCCTTGTTAATTCAAGACCGCTTGCCAGTGGCAATTTGGTGGGCTTATTATATTTCGAAGGGCTTCAAAAGTTCCATGTCTATTCCACCTTTATGAATAACTTTCAGATTTCAGGTTTTTATGTCCAGTAAAACCAAAAAATCATGCGGATAACGATTTCCATTAAGTAGTGGATCTGGAATCAGGCAACGTCCTCATAATATTCCGGAAAATGTGTTTTCAGAATTGAATACAAAGAATCAGAATTAAGTGGTTTGTTGATAAAGCCACGAATGAATGGGTTGGATTCTGCCTTTGCCCGGTCATCGGGGTTTAAAGATGTTGTCAACATGATTATAATTACTTTTCCCTGATTTACGAAATTGAGTTTCTTATATTCTTCCAGAAAATCCCAGCCATTCATTCCAGGCATATTTATATCAAGAAATATTAGGCTTGGTTCGGTTTTGGATAGATCTGAACCTCCCGAAGCCAGGAGGGTCAATGCGTCCTCCGCGCTACTCAATTCCTTTATACTTTCTGCAACGTTCGCATTGGTAATTACCAATTTGTGTAGAAAATTAGTTGGTTCATCATCATCAATTAATAAAATGCATTCAAGCTTTCTTTTCATTATGATTTGATTTTATTGTAAAATAAAATGTACTTCCAATTCCAGGTGTTGAATCAACCCAAATAGTCCCGCCATGTCTCTCCACAATCTTTTTACAGTGAGCAAGTCCTATTCCGGTACCTTGGTATTCATTTCTGTTATGCAACCGCTGAAATAAAACAAAAATCTTTTCTTTGAATTTGGATTCAATGCCAATTCCGTTATCTGCGACTTCAAATTTCATAAGCTCATTGCCGGAATTACTACAGCTAATCGAAATTTCCGGAGGGTTATCCTTTTGGCGAAACTTGATCGCGTTACTTATCAGGTTTTGGAACAGCAAACGCAGCTCTGTATTCGAACCCACTATTACGGGTAAATCAAATGTCTGTATAACTGCTTCGCTTTCCTGAATGGCGGAACTCAGGTCCAGGAGTAAGCCGGAGATAAGTTTATTACAATCAATTTCTTCCAGACTTTGTGCTTTTCCAATTCTTGAAAAATCCAACAAATCCTTAATCAGGTTTTGTAATCGCGATGTTGCTTCGGTTATATATTTGATGTACAAATCTGCACTTGTATCTATCTTGTTCATAAATTGGTTTCTAAACAAATCTACAAACCCTGAGATGGTCTTAAGTGGTTCCTGTAAATCGTGGGAAGCAACGTAAGATATTTCCATTAATTCCTCATTTCGCTGCTGAAGCATTAAATTTTTTGACAGTAGCTCTTGAGTTCTAACTTCAATAATCCTTTCTAATTCTACATTCTTGTAATAAAGTTCCCGGGTTTGGTCTTCAATCATCTTTTGAAGAATATGAATTCTTTGTTGAGCAATTTGAAGTCTTTTTAAACACCGTATTTCGGCGATCTGAGTATTGCTTTGATTTGACACTAATCAGAAGGTTAAGTGATAATCGCAGACTTCTCTTTCACCAACGGTCCTTAGTTTTCTCTGTTGCGATATTGGATGATTAAAATATTCTCCCACTCCTTCAATTAAACCTTCCATCAAATCATAAAGTCTTCTCTTCGAATAATAACTTATAACTAACGTTAATGGATCTGGATCGTGATAAACAAATTCAGGAAGGTAAGCATCCCGGTAAAGCTTTCTTATCTCAACATGAATAATGCTATCCACGGTTTTAAGGAAATCTTTTGGATGATTGAAACCTTTAACAAAACCGGGGTATGCACTTGCAAGCTGAAAAAAAGCATACTTTCCTAACTTCTTGAGGAAATCTGGTAACCTTTCATTCAAATGAGCGCAAGACTTGCCCACAATTTCCAGAAGGTCTTCATCAGGATAAGTTCCCGGATCTACAAATGGCTCTTTGGTAATGAGTTGGCACTCAACCAGGATTTCATCGAAAGTATCCTCCCCGTAGGTATCGTTGATGAATTTTTCTGTTATGTTGAAAATAATTCCTTTCATTTCAGGACATGTGAATGATTAAAGAATTCCTTATTAAAATTAAGATTCCTGCTTTCTTATTAAATAAGCAATAATAATTACGGCCAATACACCAGTTATGTAATTCACATGAATTGATGCGATTTGAATATTCGTTCCGATAATTGAACCAACTCCGGATAGGAATAATTCAGTCTTAATGTAAAAAACAGCTAGAACCGCGCAGGCCAGGGCAACAATAATATGGTACTTCTTCATAGTTGTATAGTTATATTTAATATCAAAAATAGGTAAAAAGAACAAAATATTATTTGTATAATAATATTATTATCTGGTAAAAAATTACCAAACACTTCCCCTTTAATTCGTTAATTAGTTGCCACATCCTTATAAGCTCTACATTTTTGAGGATTTCCCCCAATTGACGTAATTGTGGCTGTGAAATTATTTCGAAAGTACTTTTTGCCTGGACTTATCTTCCAATCGGTATTAATAGGTGGAGCTTACGGTACAGGCAGGGAATTAGTTGAATTCTTTCTTAGTCAGGGGCCTATACCTGGCTTTATTGGGATGCTCTTTGTAATACTGCTTTGGGGAATCCTATTGGCCATTAGTTTTGAATTGGCTCGATCTGCTCAAAAGTACGACTACCGTTCCTTCATTGAGAGTTTACTTGGAAAGGGGTGGGTAGCCTATGAAATTCTCTACGTTGCAACCATGATTCTTGTAATCTCAGTGGTAGCCTCTGCATCCTCCGAATTAATTACCGGATATTTTGGCTGGCACCCATTAGTTGGAAGTTTTTTTATATTAACAGGCGTTGGAATTCTGGCATTCTATGGCGGTAAAACTGTGGAAAATTTTTTATCGGCCTGGTCTTTTGTTCTTTATGGAGTTTATATTATTCTGATTATCCAGATCGCCTGGCAGTTTCATCCACAAATCAGCCGTTCTTTAGAAACAGTTACAGAAGACAATCATTGGTTTGTAAATGCATTGAGATATACAGGGTATAATATTGCTTTCGTGCCTGCTTTGCTCTTCTGTTTAAAAGATATTGAGACAAGAAAAGAGGCAATTTCTGCGGGTTTTATTGGAGGACTTATTGGAATGATTCCTGCCATACTTTTTTATTTCGCAATGCTTAGTCAATATCCAGAAATTTTATCGGCTACAGTTCCTGCCACTGCCTTGTTGGATTCTCTTGACCAACCGGTATTCTCAGCTGTTTTTCAAGTAGTTTTGCTAGGAACCTTTTTGGAAACAGGCATTGGGTTCGTGCATGGATTCAATCAAAGAGTTGCCGGCGTTATTGAGACCGGGGGTAAAACAATGAAAAGAAGGACCCGGGCATTTAATGCCGTAATTATACTGGTTATATCCATATTCATGGCAAACCAATTTGGATTGGTGAACCTTATCGCCAAAGGCTATGGCATTATAACATGGGGGTTCTGGATTGTATTTCTTCTTCCATTACTCACCTACGGCTTATATAAAATCCTGAAAACCTGGAGAAATTTTTCAAGCAATTCAAATTAATATTTTTCTTATCTTAGTCACAAATAATTCGTATTATGAAATTTGGAACCAAGGCAATCCATGCCGGTGTTGAACCGGAAAAAGTAACAGGAGCGATTATGACTCCTGTGTTTCAAACCTCAACGTACGTTCAAGCTTCACCCGGAGCTCATAAAGGATTTGAATATTCAAGAACACAAAATCCTACACGGACCGCCTTGCAATCAAACATTGCAGCTCTGGAAAATGGTACTCATGGGTTATGCTTCGCTTCCGGACTTTCAGCTATTGATGCTGTAATTAAAACTCTGAAAGCCGGAGATGAGGTAATTGCATCCAATGATTTGTACGGAGGCACATTTCGGTTGTACAATAAGATTTTCAGCAAGTTTGGTTTAGTGTTCAAGTATACTGCCATGGATAATCCTGAGAAAATAACGCCATTGATAAATGATAACACCAAACTGATCTGGATTGAAACACCCAGTAACCCAATGATGAACATCATTGATGTAAAAGCAGTTTCTGAAATAGCCAGGAAACATGGATTATTGCTGGGTGTGGATAATACTTTCGCTTCTCCTTACCTTCAAAACCCGCTCGACCTGGGGGCGGATATCGTGATGCATTCGGTGACCAAATATTTAGGCGGACACTCTGATGTTATCATGGGCGCATTGGTGGTCAAGGATAATAAGCTCGCGGAAGATTTAGCTTTTGTTCAGAATAGTTCAGGAGCTGTTCCAGGCCCTCAGGATTGTTTTTTAGTATTGAGGGGTATCAAAACGCTTCACTTACGAATGCAAAGACATTGTGAAAATGGAGCAATTGTGGCCAATTACTTAAAGAGACATTCAAAGGTGGAGAAAGTTTATTGGCCTGGATTTGAAGATCATCCCAATCATAGTGTCGCGAAGAAACAAATGCTGGATTTTGGAGGAATGATTTCCTTTTTAGTCAAAGGAGGTTCAAAAGAAAAAACTATGGAAGTTTGTGAGCGGTTTAAAATCTTCTCCCTGGCAGAATCCCTGGGTGGAGTTGAGTCATTAGCAAATCACCCGGCAATAATGACCCACGCAAGCGTTGCACCGGAAGAGCGTAAAAGAATTGGCATTCATGACAACCTGATTAGATTAAGTGTTGGCATTGAAGATTCGGATGATTTGGTAGAAGATCTGGATCAGGCTTTGTCATAGTATCTGATGAGGCCGGATTTCCCATTCAAATAACCTTTTTTCCTCCGGTAAATCTTCTAACCATCTTTCATTTTCTGAATAGGACAAAATTGATTTTTTTCCTAGTTTAGGCATCCCTAACTCTATATACTAATTATGAAAAACCATCAATTGGCAATCTTTTGCATTGTCCTCACTCTAATCAGTTATAAATCAGTTTCGCAGGATAGAATTTTAGGATTTAGTCAGGCGTCATCAGATGCTCAAAAAGCATTGGAAAAGAAGTTTGATGAAATGGTGACGCCGTCAAATTTAGATCAGTGGATGAAGAAACTTGCTGCAAGACCTCATCATGTCGGGTCTCCGTACGGGAAAGAAAATGCGGAATTTATGACAGCCCTTTTCAGGCAATGGGGTTTTGAAACTGAAATTGAAACTTTTCAGGTTTTATTTCCAACTCCCAAATTGAGAAGTCTGGAAATGATCGCCCCATCCGTTTACAAAGCAGGATTGGAGGAACCTGCATTGAAAGAAGATGTAGCAACTAATCAAAAGAAAGAACAATTACCACCTTACAATGGCTATTCAATTGATGGCGATGTAAC
>DASWHX010000230.1:0-13730 GCA_036397995.1 Cyclobacteriaceae bacterium | reverse complement strand
TTCTAATGGGCCAGATATCTCCGAAGAAAATGCCAAAAGGCTGACTTAACTTATTTATTTACCATTTTCTTCTGATAAAATAATTGCCCAACCCGGTCGATATGTTCGCGGAATGGTTTATGTTCAATGGTATAATAATTAATAATGTCGACAAAATAAGGTAATGTACTTTCTTCGAAGTCGGAAAGTATTCTCTGGATTATTTCATCCGTAACTCCCTTATTCATTATTGCGAGATCTATATCGCTTCCTGCATGAAAAGTGCCTGTTGCGCGGCTGCCGAAGAGATTTACAAGAGTTATCTCCGGGTACTTTTCAAGTATTCCTTTTATTGTTTCATAATCTCTTTTTGAGAGCCCGTTTTTCATTCACTCTTTTCAAATTCTGATTTCAAAAATAAATACAGCTTTTCCAAAGCTGGATAAATTATATTTCTAAATTTCTCTTCACTTTCCAGAAATTTGGCTCCGCTGTAATCATGAGACAGCATATTTCGGAGTTCAAGACCATCGATTAACTCCTGAGCCTGATCAATATATCCACTCTGCTGAGCAAGTCGCAGTGTATCTTTAGGAGAAGGTCTGAACGAAAATTCTTTGTGCTGTAAAAAATCCTTTAATGTCTTCCAGCCCATTTCTAAGGTAAATTCAAACCTTTGTACTAGTCCATTCCGCTCCAGTTCATTTAGTTCTGGAATTTCCACAGCTTCCTTCAGCCGTTGATAAGCTTCATTGAAATTATGGAACCGCTGCTTCCATCTAATATCAGGTTTATTCATGCCTTATAAGGTTATCTGGATTTAATATACTTGATTACCAGGGCGATATTTTATCAAACTAATTCGCTTCTAATATCTTAAACAACTCATCCAAATTTGGTGTAAGGATGATCTCTGTGCGACGATTTTTCTGTTTATTTTCCGGAGTAGTATTTTCCATAACGGGTGAAAACTCTCCTTTGCCGGAAGCAGTAACTTGCTCAGGACTTACACCATAATTGGTTAGAATTCTTACGATAGTAGTTGCACGCATCACACTCAGATCCCAGTTGTCATTCATATATTGAGATGCTCTGCTTATCGGCACATTGTCGGTGTGTCCTTCCACCATGATATGAATATCTTTTGAATCCTTAAGCGCTGCTGCCAACTGTTGTAATGCTATTCTGCCCTTTTCATCCACGCTGGTGCTTCCGGATTTGAAAAGCAATTGTTCCGCCAGGCTCACATAAACCTTTCCGTTTCTGACTTCCACAGTTAATTCCTTTTCACCGAAGTTCAATAATGCATCTGTAACTTTCTTTTTAAGAGCCAGCACCGCGGCTTCTTTATCAGCAAGAATTTTTTCCAGTTCAGAAACTTTCTTTTCTCTTTCAGCAAGGTCAATAGACAATTGATCATTCTTTGCTTTGGCAGATTCCAAATCACTTTCCATTGTCAGCAACCTTTCTTGTTGCTCTGCCAGATCCCGGTTCAGTTTTCCACTATTCTTCAACACATTATCGTACAGCGTTTGCAATTTCTCATGTTCATTTTGAAGATTTTCAAGGGAAGATGATGTTGCTGCCAGATTATCTTTAGTCATATTGTTGTCTTGACTCAACGAATCCAGCTTTGAATTCAAATCAGTAATCCTTTTTTTTGCTACACTCAAATCACTTGTAAGCCGGGTAATTTCCCCTTGCATCCTGACGTTCTCCGCTAATTGTTCATTATACTTTTTGGGAGCAATGCAGGAAGATACAAAAATTAAAACCAGGGCCGCGAGACTGATAATTCTGTGATTCATGGAAGATGTTTTGTTATTTGTTCTGACAAATATCGAAATTAATGTTCAATATTTGGGATTAATTCAGCTAAACAAATAATTAAGAGAATCATGGATAATGGGATGCTTAAAGAAGGTGCTTTAAAAGATAAGGTAATTCTCGTAACTGGAGGAGGCACCGGTTTGGGAAAAGAGATGGCAACTTATATGTCGCGGCTTGGCGCGAAGATAGCCATCTTAAGCAGAAAAGAGGAGGTACTAAAAAAATCCGCGCAGGAAATGTCTTCTGCAAGTGGAAATGAAGTGATGCCAATCACCTGCGATATCCGGAAATATGAAGATGTTGAAAAATCATTGGAAGCTATAGAAAGTCAGTTAGGCAAATTAACTTCTGTGCTGAACAATGCTGCAGGTAATTTTGTAAGTCCTACAGAAAGACTTTCACATCGGGCATTCGACACGGTGGTGGATATAGTTTTGCGGGGATCGTACAATGTGACTCTGGCAATGGGGAAGAAATGGTTGTCTGAAAATCAAAAGGGTACTTTCCTCAATATTGTAACTACTTATGCATGGACAGGCTCCGGATACGTGGTGCCCTCAGCTTGTGCCAAGGCAGGCGTACTTGCGCTTACCAGATCCCTCGCGGTAGAATGGGGAAAGTACGGTATTCGCTCTAATGCCATTGCGCCGGGCCCATTCCCAACCCAGGGTGCCTGGACAAGACTGTTTCCAGGGGATTTAGCAAAAAAAATTGATCCTATCCAAAGAATTCCACTGGGCAGAGTGGGTGAATATCATGAACTGGCAAACCTGGCTGCCTACCTAATCTCTGATTACTCAGGCTACATAAATGGTGAAGTAGTAACCATTGATGGTGGGGAATGGTTAAAAGGTGCAGGTGAATTTAATCAGTTTGAGATGATTCCGGATGCACTTTGGGATGCATATGAACAGATGAGAAAAGGCAGTAAAGGGTAGGTTGTTTACCAAGATGATAAACATCATTTGCTCAAATGATAATAGTCAAATGAATATTTTGCACTGAGCTTCATCTTTAGGTAAGGGACTTTCAAATAAATGAGATATTCCAAATTTTTTAGGTCGACCAGGCTTTTCCTTGCTGAAGTAGGCGGGATTAGTAAATTCCTGGCCAGGTTTTTTTCTGAAGGGTTTAGACCTCGATACGAATTTCAGGAGTTCATCAGGCAATGCTTTTGGGTTGGGTATAAATCCCTTCCTTTAGTTGCTACTACAGCTTTCATCATGGGATTGGTCTTAACCATTCAATCCAGGCCAACCCTGGTTGAATTTGGCGCGGAGTCCATGTTACCCGCCATGGTTTCAGTTTCTCTTATTAGAGAAATTTCGCCGGTTATAACTGCATTGATTTGCGCAGGGAAAATAGGGTCGGGGATGGGTGCAGAGCTGGGTTCGATGAAAGTAACGGAACAAATTGATGCGATGGAAGTGTCAGGAACAAATCCATTTAAATATTTAATAGTCACCCGAATCGCTGCAGCAACTTTGATGCTTCCAGTATTGTCAAGTTTGTCAAATGCGGTTTCTTTATATGGAGGATATTTGGGGGTAAATATACGCGGGTCAGTAAGTTGGCATTTGTACTGGAACCAGGTATTTCATGCACTTAGCTATGGAGATTTCGTTCCCTCGCTTATAAAGACTTTCTTTTTCGGTTTTGCCATTGGCTTGATAGGTTGTTATAAGGGATATAATACTCAAAAAGGTACAGAAGGCGTTGGGAGATCGGCCAATTCTGCAGTTGTAGTTGCATCATTACTCGTGTTTATAATTGATTTAGTTGCCGTGCAAATTACCGACTTGTTAGGATTGACATAAAATGAATAGCGGAGTAATAGAAATAGAGAAACTAAATAAATCATTTGGAGAGAATCACGTCCTCAGTGATTTTACCGTGAACCTGAATAAGGGGGAAAACCTGATTGTACTGGGAAAATCCGGGTCCGGCAAATCGGTTTTAATAAAATGCATTATCGGCTTGCTGACTCCTGATAGTGGTTCAATTAAAGTGTTTGAAACAGAAATAGCTGAACTTAGTCATGAAGAACTTGACCAGATACGGGCAAAAGTGGGGTTCCTGTTTCAAAGTAATGCTTTATATGATTCAATGACAGTAAGAGAGAATTTAGAATTTCCCCTCCGGAGACATTGGACTAAAGCAAAGCGAAAAACCGAAGAAGTGGAGAAAATGGTTTTGGAAGCCTTGGGAAATGTAGGTCTTGCTCACACAGTGGATATGATGCCCGCGGAGTTATCCGGTGGAATGCGGAAACGAATAGCCCTGGCACGTACACTCATCCTTAAACCGGAAATTATCTTATATGATGAACCAACTACCGGACTGGATCCAATTACAGCAAAGGAAATCAGTGAACTTATTTTGGAGATTCAGGCAAAGTATAACACGTCATCCATGATAATATCCCATGATATGAATTGTATAAAGATTACTTCTAACAGAGTAATTTTACTTATTGGAGGAAAATGTTATGCTGACGGTACCTATGATGACTTAAAAAATTCATCGGACTCCAGTGTTAAACAATTTTTTGAATAAAGTAATGAAAACAAAAGGAATTGATAACGCAAAACTTGGTCTGTTTGTCCTTGCCGGACTTGTTTTTCTTGTCTTCTCACTTTATATGATTGGAAGCAACAGGAATATATTTGGCTCCACATTTATTATAAGTGCAAAATTCTATAACGTGAATGGTTTGATGGCGGGAAATAATGTAAGATTTTCCGGCATTGATGTGGGCACTGTAAAGAAATTGGAACTGGATAGTGACACCTCCGTGAATGTAGTTATGGTTATCGATGAAAAAGTTCGGAGGTTTATCAAGGTAAATGCAATTGCATCAGTTGGAACAGATGGATTAATGGGAAATAAACTTATAAATATCAACGCGCAGCTGGGAAATGCTGCGCAAATAAAAGCAGGGGATGTTTTGGCTACAATGAAACCGGTAGAAACGGATGAAATGCTTAGAACTCTTAGTACAACTAATGAAAACATTGCCATTATTACCGAAGATTTGAAAAAGATAACTTTAAAGATCAATAGCAGCAATAGTTTATGGAGTCTGTTATCCGATACAACAATTGCAAAGGATATTAAAGATGCGGTTTTGAATATAAAGACAGCCAGCAAGAATGCGTCAAATGCGGTAAATGAGATTGGGGATCTTGCGTATGCGATAGGAGAGGGAGATGGCTTACTGGGTACCCTGATTTCTGATACTACGCTTTCCTATAATTTGAGCCATTCCCTGGGGAAGGTAGATTCGGCAGCTTCACAATTATCAATACTTATGACCGATTTGCAGCAGATGGCTCTCCAGATAAAAGATGGGAAAGGAACAGCAGGTGCTATACTTTATGATTCGCTAATGACAGTGAAACTCAATACCAGTCTGGATAATATTGAACAGGGCACCGCAAGATTTAATGAGAATATGGAAGCGTTGAAACACAACTTCCTGTTTAGAAGGTATTTTAAAAAGTTAGAGAAACAAAGTAAAGAGAATTAACCACCTAAAAGTCTCAGACGGCTTCAACATTTGCTTTCCGTTTTCTTTCATTCTCATCCAGATAAATTTTTCTCATCCGGATCGATTTGGGTGTTACTTCTACGTATTCGTCTTTCTGGATATATTCCAGGGCTTCTTCCAGGGAGAATTTTATCTTTGGAACAATCCGTGCGGCATCATCCGTGCCCGAAGCCCGGATGTTTGTCAGTTTCTTTCCTTTTTGGATATTAACTACTAAATCGCTTTGTCTGCTGTGTTCGCCTATTACCTGGCCGGTGTAGACATTCTCACCCGGATCAACAAAAAATCGCCCGCGATCCTGAAGTTTATCAATAGAATACGCGGTTCCCGGGCCGGCTTCCATCGAAATTAATGAGCCGTTGGTTCTTCCCGCAATTTCACCTTTAAATGGTTCATAAGATTTAAAGCGATGAGTTATGGTTGCTTCACCGGCGGTTGCTGTGAGCAAACTATTTCTGAGCCCGATAATTCCGCGAGCAGGAATGGAAAATTCAAGGTGCTGCACATCCTGCTTTGGCTCCATAATTAGCAATTCTCCTTTTCTCTGCGTCACCATTTCAATGGCTTTACCGGAATATTCCCGGGGAACCTCAATCACCAGAGTTTCTACGGGTTCACATCTTAGTCCATCTATATTCTTATAAAGAACCTGAGGTTGTCCTACCTGCAACTCATATCCTTCACGTCTCATGGTTTCGATAAGAATGGAAAGGTGAAGAATTCCCCTACCAAAAACGATGAATTTGTCCTCGGAACTGGTTTCCTCAATCCGGAGGGCAAGATTTTTTTCTGTCTCCCGGAAAAGACGATCCCTTAAATGCCGTGAAGTTACGTATTTGCCTTCTTTACCATAAAAAGGGGAATTATTGATCGTGAATAACATGCTCATCGTTGGCTCATCAACTGCAATACGAGGCATAGGTTCAGGATTCTCCAGGCTGGAGATTGTATCGCCAATTTCAAAATCTTCAATCCCTACAATAGCACAAATATCTCCGCAGGCCACATCATTAACTTTTTTCTTACCTAACCCCTCAAACACATGTAACTCTTTAAGCTTGACAGGAACAGTTTTTCCATTTCTCTTTGTGAGGCCAAGCCTGTCGCCTTCTTTCAGAATTCCTTTATAAATCCGTCCAATGGCAATCCTTCCAATAAAGGAAGAATAGTCCAGCGAAGTAATCTGAAATACCGGCGTGCCTTCTTTTACAACCGGGGCGGGGATTACCTTAAGGATCGCATCCAGCAAAGGTGTGATATTATTTGTCGGTTCTTTCCAATCGGTACTCATCCATCCTTGTTTGGATGAACCGAAAAGTGTAACAAAGTCAAGCTGTTCTTCGGTCGCGCCCAGATTGAACATTAAATCAAAAACCAATTCATGAACTTCATCAGGGCGACAATTCGGCTTATCTACTTTATTCACAACAACAATAGGCTTTAGTCCCAAACCAAGGGCTTTATTCAGGACAAAACGGGTTTGAGGCATTGGGCCTTCAAAAGCATCAACCAACAGCAACACGCCATCTGCCATTTTAAGTACTCTTTCCACTTCACCGCCAAAATCGGAGTGACCTGGCGTATCGATAATGTTAATTTTGGTGTCTTTGTAAACAATAGAAACGTTTTTGCTAAGTATGGTAATGCCCCGTTCCCTTTCCAGTTCATTACTGTCCAGAATCAATTCCTTTTTCTCCTGGTTTTCCCTGAAAATATTTGCGGTATAGATCATTTTATCCACAAGTGTTGTCTTGCCGTGATCTACGTGAGCAATTATTGCAATATTTCTAATTGAAGTCATTCTTTATTGAAAACAGGTGCAAAAGTACAAAAAGGGTTTCAGTCTAAAATGTAACCACTCAAATTAATCTTTGAAAATGAGTGGTCAATCCGGTAAAACCCCTTTAAATCTTTATCTTTGCCCAGTTTTTGATTGAAAAAAATGTCAAAGGAATTTAAGAGATATACCGTCACTGCTGCATTACCTTATGCCAATGGTCCGATACACATTGGTCATTTGGCAGGAGTTTACATCCCGGCGGATATTTATGTCCGGTACTTGCGAAGTAAAGAAAAGGATGTTGTATTCGTATGCGGATCTGATGAGCATGGTGTAGCCATAACACTTAAAGCAAGAAAAGAAGGGCTAACACCGCAGCAAGTTGTTGATAAGTATCACTCCATGATTAAGGAATCATTTGAAAATTTTGGCATTGGCTTCAGCATCTATCACAGAACATCATCATCCACTCATCATGAAACAGCCTCCTCTATTTTTCTAAAGCTTTATGAGCAAGGAAAACTTGAGGAGAAAACAAGCGAACAATTTTATGACCGGCAGGAAAAGCAATTTCTTGCCGATCGCTATATTATTGGAACCTGCCCAAATTGCGGAAACACGAATGCTTATGGTGATCAATGTGAATCTTGTGGAACTTCGCTGAGTCCGGCAGAACTGATAAACCCTCGCTCGGCCATTAGCGGTGCTAAACCTGTTCTTAAGGAGACCAGGCATTTTTATTTGCCTTTGAATGAATATGAAAGCTGGCTGCGTGGGTGGATCATTGAAGGACACAAAAACGATTGGAAAATTAATGTATATGGACAATGCAAATCCTGGATAGATAACGGACTTAAGCCTCGTGCAGTTACCAGGGATTTGGATTGGGGCGTACCTGTACCATTGAAAGGGATGGAAGGCAAAGTCCTATATGTATGGTTCGATGCTCCTGTTGGTTATATCTCTGCTACTATTGATTGGGCAAAGGAAAATGGTATCGACTGGAAACCGTATTGGCAGGATAAGGATACCAAACTCCTTCATTTTATTGGGAAAGATAATATCGTATTTCATTGTATAATATTTCCGGTGATTCTTAAGTCTCACGGTGATTACATTTTACCTGAAAATGTACCTGCCAATGAATTTCTAAACCTGGAAGGTAACAAAATTTCCACTTCAAGAAACTGGGCTGTTTGGTTGCATGAATATCTTGAGGAATTTCCCGGTAAGGAAGATGTATTGCGCTACACTCTTTGCGCCAATGCACCGGAAACAAAAGATAACGATTTCACCTGGAAGGATTTTCAGGCCAGAAATAACAATGAACTGGTTGCTATTTTTGGAAATTTCATAAACCGGGCCGCTGTCCTTACTGATAAATTCTTTAATGGAGTAATTCCTGAAAGAGGTGAAATTTTTTCGATTGATGAAAAACTGATTGCGGAACTAAATGCTTACCCTGATAAAATCGCTTCTGCCCTGGAAGAATATAAATTCCGCGAAGCTCTGAGCTTGTTCATGGATTTGGCGAGGTTGGGGAATAAATATCTTGCGGAAACGGAGCCATGGCAACTCATCAAAACCAATCCGGAAAGAGTAAAGACGATTTTGAATCTTGCCCTTCAGGTAGCGGCAAATCTTCAGATACTCGGACATCCATTTCTTCCCTTTACAAGTAAAAAACTTGGGAGTATTCTTAAACTTGAAAGTTATAACTGGAAAGATAGTGGTTCAATTGATCTGATTAAACCAGGTTCCAAATTAGGGAAGGCTGAATTATTATTTGAAAAGATAGAAGATGATACTATTCAGTATCAAATTCAAAAATTAGAAAACACAAGAAAAGAGAATATGCAATCAAACCAACTGCCCGGGCTTCGGCCGGAAATTCAATACGATGATTTTGCGAAGCTTGATATAAGGGTTGGAACTATCCTTGAAGCAGAAGTAGTTCCAAAATCAAAAAAGCTTCTTAAGATTAAACTTGATACCGGGCTTGACACAAGAACCGTTCTGAGCGGCATAAGTGAACAGTATAGTCCTGAAGAAATTATTGGCAGGCAGGTATGTGTCCTGGCCAACCTGGCTCCAAGAAAAATGCTGGGGCTGGAATCTCAGGGGATGATCCTGATGTCGGAAGATTCTGACGGAAAACTCAATTTTATAGCTCCATCTTCACAAACAGGCAACGGAAGCCAAATCAGTTAAAGATGTTCATGGTTCTTTCCAGCCCAATTGAAATGAATGAAAGAATGGCCTCACATGCGTTGTCCATTAAAACGGGCAATGCTTCAAACTCTTGTTGATTAAAATTGCTCAGAACAAAATCTACTTTTTGCCCCTGTGCAAAATCGTCACCAATACCAAATCTTAGCCGCGGATAATCAGGACCCATTAGCAGTTCTTCAATGTTTTTTAATCCATTGTGGCCGGCATCAGATCCTTTTGCCCTGATACGGATTTTGCCAAATGGGAGAGCAATATCATCAGCGATTACCATTAGATTTTGCTTATTAATTTTCTCCTGCTGCAGCCAGTAATTAAGAGCTTTACCACTTTGATTCATGTAGGTGGCAGGTTTTACCAAAACCAATTGCTTGCCCTTAAATTTTACTCTGGAAATTTCGGCAAGTCTGTCTGGAGTAAAATTGCCACCCAATCTTTCTGCTAACCGGTCAAGAATAAGGAAGCCAACATTATGACGGGTAAGCTCATATTTAGCACCTATATTTCCCAATCCTGCAATGAGATATTTCACGGGTATAAAATTAAGAAAAACTTAGGGTGCATTTATTTGATGACAATTGGTTGCAAAAAGAAAATCCCGTCAATTAGGCGGGATTTTGAAGTGTGTCGTTTCGAAATTACTTGTTGTCCTTCCCTTCCTTGCCTTCTTTAGACTCCGCTTTCTTTTCTCCTTCTTCACCCTCCGCAACCTCTCCACCTTCAACACCCTCGATGGCAAGTTTCGCTGCAGCTTCGGCAGCCTCTTCCTCAACCGTTTTAAGAGCTCGTGGTACTTCTACCACAGCTATAGATGCGATCTTGGTATCCTGAATTTCGAAATTCTCCTCCACCACTTTGTTTACTTTTACCGCATGGTGAAAATCAAGTTCGGATATATCCACATCAATATGATCGGGCATATCTTTTGGAAATGCTTTGATCATCAGGGAACGTCTTTTTTGAATTAGGGTTCCACCCTTTGCTACTCCCGGACTAGTGCCTTTCAACCTGACCGGTACACTCATTTTTATTCTCCTGTCTTCATGAAGTGCCAGGAAATCTGCATGCAGTATAATGTCGCTGACCGGATGAAACTGGACTTCCTGTAAAATTGCGCTATATTCTTCACCCTCTACATTGAGGTGAACGAAGTGAGCTTCATTAGTAAAAAGCAGTTCGTTAAAGAGAATCATTGGTGAATAGAAATGCACCTGTTTTTGGTCGCCATATAATACACATGGAACGTTACCCTCTTCTCTTAAGCGCTTTGCTTCGCTCTTTCCGAGATTTGCTCTTTTATACCCTATAATCTCTACAGTTTTCATATAATTTATTATTTAGTTGTTGCTAGTTAAATCCTTTTATGAATAATGAACTGGTGGATTCATGGTCATGAATTTTCCGGATTGCTTTTGCAAATAAATCTGCAATGCCCAGTACTCTAATTTTTTTACTTGATCCTTTTACTTGAATTGTATCTGTTACCACTAATTCCTCTAATACGGATTCATCAATATTCTTGTACGCGTTTCCTGACAACACAGGGTGTGTTACGACAGCTCTAACCGATTTCGCTCCTTTTTCCAATATTAATTTAGCTGCCTTACACATCGTTCCGCCGGTATCAATGAGGTCATCAACTAGAATTACGTCGGCACCCTCTACATTACCAATTAGCTGCATGGATGCCACCTGGTTTGCCTTTTCCCTGTGTTTATCCACTACCACCATATCAGCTCCAAAATACTTTGCATAATTTCTGGCTCGCTTTACTCCTCCAACATCAGGAGAAGCGAAAACCAAAATATCACTCTTCAGGTTGCTTAAATAGGGAACAAAAACAGAAGAACCATCAAGATGATCCACGGGAATATCAAAAAATCCCTGAATCTGATCGGCGTGCAGATCCACTGTCATTAACCGGTCAGCGCCTGCTGCGGATAAAATGTTGGCCATAAGTTTAGCAGCGATGGAAACCCGCGGTTGATCTTTCCTGTCCTGGCGGGCATAGCCAAAGTAGGGAACTACAACTGTCACATAATCCGCACTGGCTCTCTTAGCGGCATCAATCATTAAAATCAGTTCAACCAGATTATCGGAAGGAGCGCCTGTACTCTGAACAACAAAAACATCGCAACCCCTGACAGACTCATCGAAGCTTACCCAGATTTCGCCATCAGAGAATTTGCGAATGGAAACAGAGCCGAGAGGTTTGCCAAATGAAGTGGCAATTTCCTCAGCTAATTTCCTGGTACCATTTCCGCCAAAGATCTTTACAGACTGCATCAGATTGAAATTGCTATACTAAATTAAATCCCGGTGTATATCGGGTTAGTTGTCCCACTAGGGCTCGAACCTAGACTCTTCTGAACCAAAATCAGACGTGTTGCCAGTTACACCATGGGACAATTCTTGCCCTTATTTCGGACTGCAAAAGTATAATTTATTTCCTTAAATAGAAAAGGCATGAAATAATTTGGTAGCCTCAGTTTGAAATTATCCGCCTCCACCTATTCCAAACAGGTAATAAAGTATTAATCCTGCTATTACTGCAATCCCTATTCCAATGAGCACCTTTTTATTATACTCATTTCTTTTTTAGCGGAGATTAATCGTTGGCTATTGGATGATTTAACTGATTGACTCTTTGTTGTCCCAAAATTAACATTGGAGCCTTTTCCAATATTTATATTACTAGATTGACGGTTTTGATTCAAAATTTCTTTCTTAACATATTCAACACCCGTTGTTAAAATTCTTGCAAGTATTCGTTCGGGCTTATTTTGCCTATTGCCTGTTTGTACGGTTACACCCCGATTCTTTTTAGGTTTAAGGCTAACTACTTGAACATAATATTCAGGAATTACATGGATAAACCCTTTAGAATATAGTTCATCTACTTTTTCCCTTAACAGATTTCTATTTAAGTTGCCGAATTTGTCCAGCAGATTATAAAGATTTCCAGTATTCCTGTATTCATATAAATACAAAAGGATTTGTTCGTGAAGCTCGTAAACTTCAAACTCCATTAATCAATTAAGTTTACTAAATCCCCGATAGTCATTGGCCGTTTTGCCAATCCAGCTTCCATTGCAGGAGTTACCCTCAAACTTTTATGAATGCGAACGAAGTTATAATATACAAAGTGCAGGGCTATTGTCAAGCAATGATTCTCTAATTTCTTAGAAAATGCATTTGTAAGGCAGAGTTCATTTTTATCTCAATAATTATTACTATTTCCTTCAGTTACTTTTACTATTTCCACGTATATATACTTGAATTATTAATCAACTTTATCTAAGTTTATTCATCTTTAGGTACTAATTTTGCGCTCTCTTCACTATAACAACTCCATTAATGCGTAATACGACCTCAGATACTCAAATTGAAGAAGGAAGAAAGCTAACAATCACTGGTATGTTAATGGCTTTAGAGGGTTTTCTGAAGGAATTATCCGGACAGGCAAGTGATGCGCTTTCGCTATATGATATTGGAGAAAAGAACGAACTCATACTTCAGCTTGAAAAGTCCATAGACGATCCACTAAAAACAATGTCTGATATAAATGAATCATTCAAAGCTGGATTCTTGGGATTCAAAGAACAGCTAATAACAAAGTTTGTCGCTTCCAAGTCTAAATTGGTTGAAAGGGGTTTTATGGTAAATGATGATGGAGCAACTCAAGTATTTATTTCATTGAATACAGACACCGATGAATCTCGTGAGGTATTTTATGATTTACTGGATAAATATGAAAAGAAAAAGATTTTCGATGATTACCCTATTATTTTCCACTTCATAAATACTCATGATTTAGATGATGCTGTAAGCGGAATTGAGGGAATAAAAAAAATTCCCTTAGATGGAAGCAAACAAATATCTTAATCTATGCCAAGTTAACCAGGAATTCCTATCCAAATTAACTGATAAATTCCCGGACCTTTATTTTGATTGGAAAATCACCGTATTGTTTTATTGTAGTGTTCATATTATCCGCGGATTGGCTGAATCAAATGGAGATAGCCTGGGAAATAGACACAATGATGTTTTTGATTACCTTCAAAAAGTCAACTCAGGCGATAAGATTTACAAAGCATTTCGGACTTTATACAGAAATTCCAGAGATGTCAGGTACAGTGGATTTACAACCCGCGAAAACTTCGAATTCTTTTGTCGCATTAAATTTGAAGAAAGTAAACGTATGTATGGGCAATTAAAATCTTGGATAGAAACAAAGGGAGTTAAAGTTGAAGTAGCCTAATCTCTTTTCCACCGCTTATTTGCTGCCTTTTTAACTATCTTTTCTCCTTTCAGGACTTAACGCTTTAGCCTTTGCCTTGCCACCTTTCAGACCGCCTTTAC
>DASWHX010000229.1:0-10959 GCA_036397995.1 Cyclobacteriaceae bacterium | reverse complement strand
AATCATCTGGAAGCTCCCACTGCAAACCACTACACAGAATTTGGATATAGTATTGATTATATCCTCCGAATATTCAGGTTGGAGTTTGTTTCATCCTTCCAAAATGGATCATACAGAGATTTTGGCGTAAGAATTGGTATCGCTTCAAGCCTTGATGATATTTTTTCGGGGAACTAGCAATTTTTACTTTTCAAGTAAATCAAGAACCATTTTTGCAAATTCACCAAGCTTTGAAGGTTCCAGCCACCTTGTTACTATCAGCAAGTCATGCTCCTTGTCTACTATAATATAATTGCCGCCAAATCCTGCCGCGTAAAAAACAGAATCTGAAACTCCCTCCCATTTTCGTTCTCCTTTATTTAGCCACCACATGTATCCATAGCTTTCATTAGCCTCAGAGGGTTGTTGGAGCAGCTCAATCCATTTCTTTGAAATCAGTTGTTGACCATTCCAATTTCCTTCGCGTAAAAATAATAAGCCAAATTTGGCCTGGTCATATGTATTAATAAACATCCCACCTCCGAAATGACCACCACCGCTCACGGATTGAACTTTGGTTCCATCGATATCAACCCACGAGGTTTCATAACCATACCAGCGCCAGGTTGATGAAGCCCCAATAGGATCCATAATCCGTTCTTTTAACAGTTCAGGCAAGGGTCGCCTTACAACCTGAAGTATGGAATAAGCCAGTAAATTAACCCGGATGTCGTTGTATTCAAAAAAGGTTCCCGGCTCATTGAGCTTCCGGTTTTTCCAGTCATCAATACTGCCTTCCCTGGGAGGCCGGTCAGACCAGTCAGGTACTCCAAACAAGGAACCTGACCAATCCGAGGATTGATTAAGCAGGTGATGCCAGGTGATTTTGGAATTATGTTCACCTTCAAATGTACCATCCCAGACGTATTTGGCGACCGGGTCTTTCAAAGCCATTCGACCTTCATCAAAAGCAAGTCCCACTGTGGTAGACAAGTAACTCTTGGTTACACTGAAAGTCATATCAACCCTATCCAAATCTCCCCAGGTTGCGGTCACGTAGCCGTTCTTTACAATCATTCCAGCCGGGCCGCCTCTCTCCCTGGTTGGCCCTACAATCTGCATGTAAGGTTCGCGGGCAAAAGAACCTAATATTGCAACGCGCAAATCCTTTGGACCGGAGTATTCATTTTGTGTGGCAAACTGAGCCGCAGCTGATATTTTTTCCGGATTCAGACCCAGCTCCATTGGTGTTTTGGATTGCCATTCAGCCCGGGTTGGATAATAACTATTTTGACATGTCCCTGTTAATGAGGATATTAAGAGGACAATGAGTAAGTAATATTTCAATTGGAATTTTATACTCATTATGAATCGCCTTGGATATTTGTGTCCTACAAAAATAAACGAAACCAGGCGATATCAATATAAACTCACTGAATTACAGTTAGTTTGCCAGGCATGGATAAGTAAAAGCAAAAATAAACTGCGATAAAGGATAAAAAAATAGGCCAAAATTGGGAAATGAGCAATTTCCTGCCAATTTTGTGATTGGGAAAGGATGCAATTCTTTCGAATGTTTCCCACCTAAGGTATTTTGATAAACAACTAAACCCATTGGACGTAAGTTTTCAGGAAAAAATCTACTATTTTCGGGCTGCTGCAACGCAGGAATTTTGTCTGGGCGGTAACAAAATTTATTAGTTTGCATGAAATACGAATTTAAGGGTCTTAGTACCCAGGAAGTTCTAGATTCCAGGAAGAAGTTCGGCTCAAACGAACTCAGTCCGTATGAAATTAAGAGTTTCTGGAGCAAGTTGGTGGGTAATTTTCAAGACCCTATCATAATTATACTCACCGCTGCCCTGGTGATAATTTTTGTTTTATCCATTTTTGAATTAACTGAATGGTATGAAGCACTGGCAATTGCAATTGCCGTTGCTTTGGCCACATTGGTTTCCACATTCTCGGAATATAAAAATGAATCATCTTTCCAGAAACTTCAGGAAGAAGCTTCCCGCATTGAAAATACTGCATTTCGAGGCGGCCAGCTTAGAAAAATACCGGTAGGTGAAATTGTCACCGGAGATTATGTTCTGCTTCAGGCCGGAGATAAAGTACCCGCGGATGGCAAAGTGGTAAAAGGAGAATTAAGAGTCAATCAGGCCTCTCTTACCGGTGAATCTGACTCCGTTTATAAGACCAAAATGCCATTTGACTACCTACCAAAGGCCAAAGACCTTGCTGATCCGCACCTGATATTCCGGGGTTCAGTTGTTGATGATGGAGAAGGTGTTGTAAGAGTTGACACAGTTGGCAATAATACCTTTTATGGTCACCTTGCCAAAGAACTGGCGGAAGCAGAAGGGAGGCTTTCACCCCTTCAGGTAAAATTGAAGGGATTAGCTCAACTTATAAGCCGGTTCGGATATATAGCCGCGATTTTCATTGCTATCGCATTCACTTTCAATAAAATAGTGGTGGCCAATGGTTTTGAAGGAGACAAAATAATGGCTTATTTGTCCCAGTGGGAGATTCTCATTCCAGACCTTCTTGATGCGTTGGTTCTTTCCATAATTATTGTCGTTGCCGCGGTTCCGGAAGGGCTGCCAATGATGATCGCCATTGTGCTCTCTCTTAACATGCGGAAACTATTGGTCGAAAAAGTTCTTGTGCGAAAGCTTTTAGGTATTGAAACGGCAGGTTCCCTAAATATTTTGTTTTCTGATAAAACGGGTACAATTACCAAAGGCCAACTTGAGCCCAAATTATTTATTAACAGTGCCGGAACTATTTTCCCTGACTTCAATTCAATTCCACTTGAACTCAAGGAGCTGTTGGGATTATCAGTTATCGAAAATTCTTCAAGCTATATTTCTCCCGAAGGTGACGTAATTGGTGGTAATGGTTCTGAAAGAGCGCTTATTGCTTTCGTTTCAAAAAATGAAATTGAAAAAACCATGAAGTTGGGCGCTGAAGGCGAAAAGAAAATTCTATTTAATAGTGAACGAAAATTTTCAGCCACGCAGGTAAAGATTGATTATCAAATCAAAGGGCTTGATTCAACCAGGATAACCTTGATCAAAGGTGCGCCTGAAGTATTAATACCGGAGTGTACACATCAGTTTGAGGATGATGGAACAAAGGTACCATTAACAAGTACGGATGCATTATATAAAGAAATGGATGAGCTGGCCGAAGCAGGTATTCGACTGATTGCCCTTGCGGTAACCAATGAATTAATCAAAGATGATCACTCTATTCCCAATAGTGCTTGCCTTGTGGGTATCGTAGGTATTGGTGACGAAGTGAGAGCCGAATCTTTCCGTGCAATTAAAGAAGTGCAGAATGCGGGTATTCAGGTTGTAATGATAACAGGAGACAAAAAAGGAACTGCCTCATCAGTAGCCACAGAAGTTGGATTGCTGACCAGGTCGGATGATGTAGTAATGGTATCTTCAGAATTAAGCGAACATAGTGATGAGGATATTAAGAGGGTACTTGGCAATCTTAAAATTATTGCCCGGGCACTTCCTTCTGATAAGAGCAGGCTGGTCAGAATTTCCAAATCCCTTGGTAAAGTTGTGGGGATGACCGGAGATGGCGTAAATGATTCCGCCGCATTGAAGCATGCCGATGTGGGTGTAGCAATGGGCAGTGGATCAGAAGTTTCAAAGGAAGCCGGAGATATCGTGATCCTGGATGATAACTTCCACTCAATCAGTAATGCCATAAGATATGGAAGAACCATTTTTAAGTCAATTCGTAAATTTATTGTTTTCCAGCTTACGGTAAATGTTGCCGCTGTTTGTACCGCATTCCTTGGCCCTCTTATCGGAGTAGATTTCCCGCTTACTATTATCCAGATATTATGGATTAATATTATTATGGATACCCTTGCAGCAATAGCATTTGGGGGTGAGCCTGCTTTGCTGCGGTATATGGAAGAGCCACCTGTTAACAGAGATGAAAATATTCTTACAAAGAATATGGTTTCGGCCATTTTAACCAGCGGTCTTTTCATCACCTTCTTTTCTATATTCTTCCTCACTTTCCCTCCTTTCAAAGATCTATTTGTGAGAAATGGTATCCCGGCTCCTGAGGTTCATCTAACAGCCTTTTTTAATCTCTTTATTTTCATGATCATTTTTAATGGCTTCAGCGTAAGAACCGAAAAATATAACCTGTTTGAACATATAAGTCAGAATACCAGCTTTGTGTGGGTAATGGCAATGATCCTGGGACTACAGGTAATTTTCACTTATATCGGAGGAAATATTCTTAGAACTACCGCACTGACAGTTAACGAATGGATAATAATTGCATCGATGGCTTTGGTGATAATACCCGTTGATATGATTCGTAAATACATTGTAAATAGTATCGAAAGAAGCAGGGCATGATACTCAAATCGTAGAATTACTCACGCTTTGTTTTATATTTAATCAGGGCGTAAAAAGGGATACCTGCAATAATTAATAAGAGCCCGTAATAAACTTCATCCTTTCCCACACCGGTTAACGCCCACATCAGATATAGGAATGATGGAATTCCAACCAGCAATGGTTTTATGAATTTAGTCTTGCTCTTTTTTCTTTTAATAAGAATTAAAATTTCAGCAAGTGAACAGAAAAGGTAAGGAAAGACTACTACAACAGTTGTCAGCAATATCATGAAAGTGAACATGCCTACAAGTCCCTTTGTAAAGTTTGAAATTATCAGAATAGTTATGAAAATACTTGATACTACCAGCCCGGTAACCGGTGCCTTATGGATATTTACCTTGCTTAAACTATGCGGAAATAATCTGTCCCTCGCTATCGCGTATGGTACCTGGCCCTGCAATAATATCCAGCCGTTCAAGGCACCGAACGTGCTGATGATTGCTCCCAGCCCGATAATATATCTGCCGGTATCACCCCAAATCAAACCGGCTCCATCAGCAAAAGGTGAAGTGGACTTCTGTAAACTTTCCGGTGGAATTAGCCCCATTAAAGCCACATAACTCAGCATATAAATTAACAGCACCAGCATAGTACCGGTTATCGTTGCCCTTGGAATTACAATTGATGCATTCTTTACATCTTCAGAAGGTATAGTCGCAGACTCCATGCCCATGAATGCAAAAAATGTTAACGCAACGGTGGCTCCAACAGCATCGATATTTGATTGACTGCTTATATTCCAGGGTTGAAAATGGTCGATGTTCAGATAGAAAATACCCGCAATTGATACTGCCAGCAATGGAATTATCTTCAGAACTGTAGTTATCACCTGCATATTACCACCTCTCTTTATGCCCAGACTATTGATCCAGGTGAGGAACCAAACAGTTCCCACAGCAATAAGTGCTGACGTTAGATTTGAAGCGGCTATAACCGGGATGAAAACAGATAAATAACTAACCAAAGTAACCGCTATAGCTGCGTTTGTACAAATGATTGAAATCCAATATCCCCAGGAAACTATAAAGCCGGCGAAATCGCCGAATCCTTCACGCGTATATGCATACGGGCCTCCTGAGTTGGGAACAAGCTTGCTTAATCTTCCGAAAACCAGCGCGAGAAAAATGGCACCAATCCCGCTTATTACCCAACCAAAAATGCTTATTCCACCATAAAACGCGAGAGTTGCCGGCAATAAAAATATCCCGGAACCTATCATATTGCCAACAACCAGTGAGGTGGCAGTCAAGAATCCGACTTTGGGTTTTGCGTCAGGAATTTGCATTTTCTAAGATAATACCGATATTTTCATATTTTTGGTAATTGTTTTAAATAATGAATCATTTAAATAATGAATCATTTTTCTATCCATCAGGAAATATCAAAAGCTGAGACGTTACCCGCCGCGTTCTACAGGAGCGATGAAGTTTTTAATTCTTTCAAAGAAAAAGTTTTTGCTGTTACCTGGCACCTGGTGGGAAATGAAAAATTGTTTAATCTGAAGACTAACCTTTACCCCATAAATTTTTATCCCGGATTCATGGATGAACCGCTTTTGCTAACCTGTGATGAAAATGATTCTGTGGCGGCCCTTAGCAATGTGTGTACCCACAGGGGAAATGTCTTGATAAATTCGCCGGCTAAGAAAAGTAAACTGATTTGTGGATATCATGGAAGGAAATTTGCGTTGGATGGTAAATTTGAATTTATGCCGGAATTCAAAGAAGCAGAAAACTTTCCTTCCAATTGCGATAATCTTCCAAAAATCCCATTGGCTAAATGGAAGCAATTTTTTTTTCTTAGCTTAAATCCTGCTTATGAATTTATCAAAATTGAAAAAATTCTGAACGAAAGAACCGGTTTCCTGCCTGTGGAGAATTTTACATTTAAACCGGAGTTATCAAGAGAATACCTGGTGAACTCGCATTGGGCTTTGTATTGCGACAATTATCTGGAAGGTTTTCATATTCCATTTGTTCATAATGATTTAAATGAGGCGATCGATTATGGAACTTATGAAACCAAAACTTTTGAATATGGAAACCTGCAAATCGGATATGCAAAAGGTGGAACTGAAAAATTTGATCTTCCCGAGGGCCACATTGACTATGGAAAGAATGTATCGGCATATTATTATTGGATATTTCCAAATCTGATGTTAAACTTTTATCCGTGGGGTTTATCTGTCAATATTGTTCAACCTTTAACAAAAGACCGTTGTAAAGTTATTTTTCAAATATTTATGCATGATGAATCTAAAATGACAAACAGTGCCGGCGCTTTATTGGACAAGGTTGAGCGGGAAGATGAGTTTGTTGTAGAAAGTGTTCAGAAGGGCGTAAATTCTATGCTATACAAGGCTGGCAGGTTTTCTCCCAAAAGAGAAATCGGAGTTCATCACTTTCACCTGCTATTATCAAAATTTCTGGGTTAGTCTGCGTTCAAATGAAATATTCCAACTATTACAGACCACTCTGGGATAATTTATGAAAATAACTTTTGTTGTCAACTCTCTTTATCATTCCCAATCTGCTTTCAGGAAGAACATCCTTCCCCAACTGTACCTGACTTCAAATAAAGATATTGATTACCTGTTTACTGAAAAAAAGGGTGATTCAATCCTCCTGACCAGGAAAGCAATTGAGTCGGGAACTACGCTAATTATTGGGTATGGTGGTGATGGCACGCTGCACGAAATACTGAATGGTTACATGACTTCAGGCAGTCAGGACAAGGATTCTATCATCATCGGACAATTTCCCATTGGTACCGGCAATGATTTTTCAAGGAACTTTAACTTGTCAAAAAAAATTGCAGATTTATCCCGGCGCCTTCACTCGCCATCCATTAGAAAAATTGACATCGGGCAACTTACCCTGGCGGATGGAACAAATGTTTATTTTCATAATGAAGTGTCATTCGGCTTCAGTGCCGAGGTTATCCGGAAAATGGAAATCTCAAAAGGCACTGGAAAGAAATCTTATTTCAAATCCATTATGCAGGCATTCAATTCCTACCGTCCTACTGCTGTCAAGATAGTTGGAGATAATTTTAAATGGGAAGGCAAAGCATTCATGATTGTGGTGGCTAACGGTAAATACATGGGCGGAGGTATGAGTCTTGCACCTGATGCTTCCCCATTTAGCGGGCTGTTCTCCATTACTATTGTTGGTGAGGTGAGTATGTGGGAATATTTGACCCAATTACCTTACATCTTTCAATCAAAGAAGTTGAAACACCCCAGAGTATACTATTTTGAGGCCAGGGATCTTGAAATTCATTCAGGTGAAGTCACATTTGCGGCAGAATCAGATGGAGAACTTATTGCCCCTGTTCCTAAGCGGATAGTATGTCTTCCTTCCAGAATTAAATTCCTCGGCTGATTTGTATTTCTTAACTATTTTTGCGCTCATCAGCGGAGTTTAATGCTCTGAAAATTTTGCGTAATTTGTAATAAATTAATGTGTCATGGAAACACCCGACTTGCGTTACCCTATAGGAAAGTTCAATGCACCGGAAGCTTTCAGCAAAGATTCAATTGATGACTGGATCAATCAAATTGAACAATTACCCGCAAGGATAAAAAGTGAAACTGAATATCTCGGTAAGGAAGAGTTGGACTACCGGTATCGGCCGGAAGGTTGGACAGTCAGGCAGGTTATTCACCATTTGGCAGATAGCCACATGAATAGTTTTATGAGATTCAAATTAACTTTAACTGAAAGGAGTCCAACAATAAAGCCTTATCTTGAAAACATGTGGGCTGAATTACCGGATGCAAAAGACACTCCTGTAGCTCACTCCTTAAACATCCTTGATGGGTTACACAAGCGATGGGTTTACCTCCTGAAAACATTGAATGACGACCAATTCAACCTTGAATTTATTCATCCTGAATATAACAAGACTTATAAACTTTTTGTGGTTACGGCACTTTATTCATGGCACAGCAACCATCACCTGGCCCACATCAAACAAGCCAAAATCAGAAAAGAAAAGTAGCTATTTCGTAGTTTTACCTTCATACATTTTCGTAAAAACACTATCCACCGGCTCCCATAGTTCAAGCTTATTCCCTTCAGGATCCATAATGTGCACAAATTTACCATATTCGTAAATCTCTATTTCATCTACGACCTCTACGCCGGCACTTTTCAATTCTTCTACCAGTTCTTCAAGATTTTCAACCCTGTAATTAATCATGTATTGCTTTTGAGAAGGATCAAAATATCGGGTATCTTTTGTGAAGGGACCCCACTGCAAATAACCTTTTGTATCAGAATTATCAGACATTCGGAATTCAAAAAGTGAGCCATACTCATTCAAAACCAATCCCAGATTCTTTTCATACCACTCATTCAATTTTTTAGGATCCTCACTCTTAAAGAAGATTCCTCCGATTCCTGTTACTTTTTTCTTTGACATCTTTAAATAATTTTCTTTGTTGAAATTTATTTGACTAAGGTAAATGAAAGAGCTGGGGCAAAAACAACTCAAAGATCTATTTTCAGAGATTAATTATTTAGTACTACTCCAAATGCTAACCGTGATTGTAATAAAATCAGTTTCTTGAACTTACAGCCATTGATAAGCTAACTTTTTCCCATCGGAAGGTAAGGTTTCCTTCTTCAATTGAATATTCCAGTCGCTCATGAATGTTATCACTCCACTCCGGGCTAACAGTAAACCTAAGGACATCCCTTTCCTGGTTGTATCTGAATGCGCCCCATTCATCCCAATCCTGGTTGAAAATAACAATCCAGGCTTCATTCTCTTTTGGAATAATAAAAATTGCATATTTACCTTTGTCAATCGGCTCACCATTAATTAATGCATCTTTATCAAATGAAATTGCAGTCGTTTCATTGGCACCGGCTCGCCAGACGCGATCATATTTTTCCAGGCCACCCCAGATTCTACGCCCTTTTACTGCAGGGCTTCCATAATCAACCATGATGTTTATTCCGCTTGCATTCCCGGTAGCTTCTCTTCGAGGACTTGAAATTTCTCTTTCCGGTCTTGAACTATCTTCTCCAACTTTTTTCTCAGCTGTGCAGGCTACAATTAGTAATACCATAAAAGTGAATAAGATTTTCATTGATTAAATAATCTACATTGAAGGATTTCCATCATACACAACTTTACCATTGAATACAGTCATAGTCACTTTAGTATCCAGAATTTGATTCTCAGGAACCGTCATAATATCCTGATCAAAAACTGTAAAATCCGCGAACTTACCAGGTGAAATCGATCCTTTAACCTCTTCAGCAAATTCACCATAAGCTGCATCAAGCGTATACGAACGAAGTGCTTCTTCCCTTGACATTTTCTGCTCTGGTTCAAATCCACCTTCCGGTATTCCAGCCAGGGTTTTCCTGCTTACTGAAGCATAAAAACATGCAATTGGATCAATCGGTTCTACAGGCACATCCGTTCCATTCACAATTATCGCGCCTGATTGAAGCAGCTTCTGCCAAACATAAGCGCCATCAACAATTCGCTTTTCCCCAAGTCTGTCAATTGCCCATGGTCGGTCGCTACTCATGTGGATTGCTTCCATAGAAGCAATTACTCCCAGTTCGCCAAATCGGGGAATGTCATCCAGGCTAAGATGTTGTGCATGTTCAATTCTAAACCGATGGTCCGTTGCCTTCTCAGGAATTTCAGTTAATACTTTTTCATAAATGTCAAGTATTTCCCGATTGGTTCTGTCCCCGATGGCATGTGTGTTCACCTGAAATCCCGCACTCAGACCATCACGAGTTACGCGTTCCATATACTCAAGCGGCATGGTAGCAAATCCGAAATGTCCCTGTCTGTCCGTATATTCCTCCAGTAACCAGGCGCCTCTATTTCCCAGGGCACCATCAGCATTAAGTTTTATTGCCCGAATCGTTAAGAGTTGATCGTCAGTATCGTGCACAGGTCCCTTTTCCAGCCATTGATTAATTAGTTCTTCGCTCCTGCCGGCAAGCATTATATACATCCTCACCCCCAGAATTCCTTCCTCTTTGAATTGCTGCATCAGATCAATGGTACCTTGTCCAGTACCTGCATCATGAAAACTTGTTATACCATTTCTTTGACAAGCCTTTATCGCCAATTCCAGAGCCCGGCGATCCATTGCAGGTGTATTTTCCGGAATATGTCTCCTGATGAGACCCTGTGCGGTTTCACTGAAAATTCCAGTGGGATTCCCCAATGCATCAGTAATAATTTCACCCCCTTCAACATTCTGTTCCAAACTTTCTATAGAGAGTGGATTTACTCCCGCAATTTCCATAGCTCTTGCATTTGCAAAACCGGCATGCCCGCTGGCGTGCGATAACCATACTGGATTTTCAGGAGAAATCTCGCTGAGTTTCTTATGAGTTTGAAACCCATCTACCATTTCTTCCGGTACAGGATCCCATTTGCTTTGATGCCAGCCACGACCAACTATCCAATCACCGGGATTAGCTTTTGCAACTGCATCAGCAACGTGGCTAACCAACTCATCATAATTTTTCACGCCGCTTAAATCCAGGTTAAGTTC
>DASWHX010000228.1:0-10214 GCA_036397995.1 Cyclobacteriaceae bacterium | reverse complement strand
TAGTCCCCCTTAAAACAAGGGGGACAATTTCTGACAGAGCTGATGTATTTGCGGTAATTCAAAACCCCCTCGCAGTTCCCCTTAAAACAGGGGAGGCAATTTCTGACAGAGCTGATGTATTTGCGGTAATTCAAAACCCCTGAAGTTCCCCTTAAGACAAGGGAGACAATTTTCTTGGCAGGGGTGGTTCAAACCCCCTGTAGTCCCCCTTAAAACAAGGGGGACAATTTCTGACAGAGCTGATGTATTTGCGGTAATTCAAAACCCCCTCGCAGTTCCCCTTAAAAACAAGAGAGACAATTTTCCTAGATTGGGTTGGCTTAGGTTAATTGTATCTCAGCAAAGATCGACTCAAGCTCGCTCTTAGTTTTACCTAATTTGTTTTGTAAGGTCTTGAGCATACTTTCCTTTTCGCCATCTTTAAATTGAAAGTCTTCATCTGTAAGGATGGGAAATCTTCTTTTTAATAAAATTTTTTGTTCTCTCCAGCTCCTTAAAATATTCATGTACAAAGATACAAAGAAGAATTGTATTAAGGAGGTGTAAAGCAGTTTTTGAACGCAGAAGCTCAGGGGATCGCTTCATCATTCCAAATATTAAATTTTGCAGCAATGGCTATTCTGCTGATTCCGATTCCTGTTTCGATAATTCAGAAGGCCTGCCAAATAAGTATTTGCGGGCTTCCTTAATGTTTTTAGCCCTGTATAAATCCTTGCATATGTCTCTCCATTCATGGAACACTAAAGTTATTGGGTTGTAGGTAGTCAAAGGCTTGGTAATACCATAAATTGCCTGTTCTTCTTCAGGTTGAAAAGTTCCAAACATTCTATCCCAAATAATTAATGTGGAGCCGTAGTTCTTATCGATGTACTTTGCATTGGTAGCATGGTGTACGCGATGATGGGAAGGAGTGGTGAAGATATATTCAATAGGTTTTGGAAGCTTTCGAATATACTCAGTATGTATCCAGAATTGATAGAGAACTTCTATTTGATGACAAATGAAAAAAACTACGGGGTGAAATCCCATCATTGCAACCGGTATAAAGAATACAAATTTGATATGTTGAACCCAACTAAGTCGAAACGAAACTGACCAGTTGTATTTTTTGGAATTATGGTGCGTAACGTGAGTAGCCCACCAAAACCTGTTTTCATGAGCTACCCTGTGACCCCAATATCTGAAAAAGTCGATAGCAATTATGCAAAGTATGTAGGACCACCAGGTGGGTGGAATGGACCAGGGCATTAGATTTATTATAAACAAAAACGTTACAAACAAACTCGTCTTAATCAGTGCGCTTACGATTAAGTTACCTGTGCCTATTAAAGTGGCGGCCAACAAATCTCTCTTATTGTATATTTCTTTTTTTTGGTAATAAGATATTCCCCATTCTGCCAAAACCAGGATTATCATTACAGGTACGGCATATCGAATTACATCCGGTGTGCCCAAATTGATTACTTGCTCAAGTGTCAGTTTTTCTTTTTCCATTAATTACTTTAAGCCCAGGTAAATTTATTTTTATTCTACCAGGTCCGACTTTCATCACATAATTTCAAAATCATTTAAATCTTTGATTTATTGGCGAATATAATGCCTGTAAAATCAGGGAACCCGATATACCATAGAATTTATATTTACACCGGCACCAACCGAAGCAAATACCAGGTTGCTTCCATGTTCAAATTTATGATCCTGCAATTTATCCTTGCTGAACAAGTCATATAAAGTAGGTAAGGTGGCTACCGAGCTGTTCCCCAGCCATCCGATGGTTAGGGGAAAAACATGGTCAGGAATCTTTTTGATTCCATACTCCTCAAAAAGGCGGCGTAAAATCGCTTCAATCATTTTCAAATTAGCCTGATGAATAAGCACTTTGTGGATTTGACTTAGAGACAAACCGGCCTTGTCAATACTTTCTTTAATAACTTTTGGAACTTTTTTAAGTGCATGCTCGTAAAGTGACCGACCCTGCATTTTCAAAAACAGATTATCCAGAGAATATCCGGGGTTGTTGGACTTCCCCATTCTTAATGCGTAGGCATGATCAGTTGTGTAGGTATGAGAGCAATGTGAAAGAATTCCCGCCGGCTTACTCCCTTTCTTCCCTTCCACAATTACGGCACCGGCTCCATCAGCATAAATCATGCTGTCGCGGTCATGTGGATCCGAAATTCGTGAGAGGGTTTCAGCCCCTATAACGAGTATTCTTCCGGCTGAACCGGACTTGAGGTAGAAATCAGATTGAATAAAAGCCTGAAGCCAGCCTGCACATCCAAATGGCAAATCATAACAGATTGTATTCGAATTTTTAATATTAAGATGGTGTTTAACTCTTGATGCCAGCGCAGGCACGAACTCACTTCTTCTGTTTTCTTCTTTTATATCTCCAAAGTTATGCGCAACTATTATATAATCTAATGTTTCCTTGTTAATGCCTGAAGTTTCAATGGCATCCTTTGCCGCAAGATATGCTATATCTGATGCTACAAGATCTTCACTTACATACCTTCTTTCCTGAATGCCGGTTATTTCGCCAAATTTTTTAATGACTTCCGCATTTGGTTTGGTGAGCCTTTTTCCTGTCTCATCAAAAAATGCAGAATTTATGAAATCCTGATTGGTGATTCTACGCGTGGGTATATAGCTTCCGCTTCCAATGATTACGGAAGAAATATTATGATTTGATTTTAGCTGTTCCATGGAATTATGGATAATTATTTACTATCACTTGTTTACTTAATAATCTGAGTTTTTTCGCCGGATGCCTTGTTTTCTGCAGGAGGCATTAGCTCTCTTTCAAAATAGACAAGCTCATTTGTGCCCGGGCTCGCCTGAATCTTACAATAATATATCCTGTCGTTATAGCGCCTGATAACCAACCTCTGGCCGGGGTCTACTCTAGCACAAACAACTTCGCCTTCCTTAAATTTGTTATCGATTATTGAACTTCTCAATTTGTGTCAATTTTGAATTCACAATAATTCAAATCAAACTACATCTTCATATCCACTCTTAATAACGGTAGAAAACATCTTGAATCGTTCCGTCGCCCTAATGAAATTGTGAGAATGGGCAGGGACAATTATGAATTGACCGGCTTCAACCAGGATAGATAACTCATCAATCACTATTTCTGCTTTTCCTTCAATAATCTGAATAAGAGAATCAAATGGTGAGACTTCCTTTAATACCTTGCTGGAATCAATTGCAGTCACTTTAACATTTCCAGAGTTTTTATTTAGAATTGTTCTTGTGATAATTGAGTCTGGTAAGTAATCAATTACATTCGCGGTTATATAAACCTTGCACTTTTCGAGTTCCGTTCCTTTTATTTCCATTAATCCTAAGATTCTTGAAATTGTAATTCAGCACTTCCTTTGCATAAATATTTTCCTGAATATAAAATCTTGTCTAAACAAAATTATGAATATGGGTTTGGAGAATGTTACATTTTTTTGAATAATCTTTATATATATCACAGTTTTCCTGGAATTGAGGCGTCTGTAATGCCATTCAAACTTGTTTTAGTGTATTTCTCAAGCGTGAGCCACTCATTCAAACGAATGCGGACTGGCATTCATTATTAGTCCAAATTTGTATTTGGAAGAAACTGATATCAAGGATTAATGAAAAGGAAGAGATTATTCTCCAAGCTGATTACCTAACTCACAGGCTTTCTAGGTTACTTCTTCTTTTGAGTTTTAATTGCTTATAATAAGAAGGTGTGGTGCCTGTAATTTTTTTAAACTGGTTAGATAAATGGGCGACGCTACTATAATTTAATCTATAGGAAATCTCGGTAAGATTAAGGTCGTTATACATTAATAATTCTTTTACTTTTTCAACTTTATTTATAATGATGAAATGCTGCAATGTAATTCCCTTGACCTCAGAAAATGTATTGGCAAGGTAAGTGTAGTCGAAACCTAATTTATTACTTATGTAGTCCGAAAAATTCTCTTTAGGCAATTCATCGGAATAATGGATCATTTCAACAACAACATTCTTTATCTTTTCAATCAAAATACTCCTTTTATCGTCCAGAAGCTCTAACCCCGACTTGAGTAGATTTTTCTTCAAAAGTTTATGTTGTTCTTTGGTTATGTCCTCAAAAATTTCAACAACCCCGAGGTCTATAATTGCATTCTTCACCCCAAGTTTATTAAGTTCTTCTTTAACCATCAATTTGCATCGCAAACTGACCATAAATTTAATGTAGAGTTTCATTTTGAATGGTATTCAAACATTCCGTGCTCCGTAAATAAGGATAATATATGAAGGATAATGTATTTTTGGCCCATAAGACCGATAGCAAAAATAAGGCAATGAAAAGAATTTTTAAATTTTACCCGGGTAATTTTAAGTGTGCTATCAAATCATCCGGTAATGAGAAAATTCAGGGTAAAACATGTGATTTATGTAACGTTCTTACATAAGAATGTAATGTCATAAAAGTATCAGTGATTTACCTTTACCATTGCTAATTATATTATTACATTATCATCAGTTTAAAGTATCATATAAAATAGAAAGAAATGTCAAAAGAAAAGGGAGGGAAGGAACAATCCGTTAAGAAAAAGCCTGCCAAAAATTTAAAGGAAAAGAGAGCTGCAAAAGCTGCAAAGCGAATGGAGAAGTTGGAAATAAGGAAAATATAAGTCACTAAAAACAATGATGGAATATGCTCTTTACATCTGGATTGGTGCAATCCTGGGTGGATTTTGGGTGATTATGTATTTCATCCCCATAGGTCTGTGGATCAGCGCAACTCTGTCGGGTGTAAGGGTTAATTTGTTTACTCTTATGATTATGCGGTTTCGTAAAGTGCCGCCGCTTCTTATTGTTCAATCGCTAATTCTTTCTACCAAAGCGGGCATTAAAGGAATTACCACCGATGTTCTTGAAATGCATTTTTTGGCCAGGGGTAATGTCATTGCAGTGATAAAGGCATTGATTATTGCCGATAAAGCCAATCTTGACCTTTCCTTCAAGCAGGCTACTGCCATTGACCTGGCAGGCAGAGATGTATTGAAAGCCGTTGGTATTTCTGTGACTCCGTTCGTTATTGTCGTACCCTCTATTATCGGGGTATCCATTGAAGGCATTCAGCTGCTGGTGGA
The DNA here is from genome assembly GCA_036397995.1 of Cyclobacteriaceae bacterium. Classification (GTDB taxonomy): domain Bacteria; phylum Bacteroidota; class Bacteroidia; order Cytophagales; family Cyclobacteriaceae; genus DASWHX01. The sequence goes on along the minus strand of DASWHX010000228.1, from coordinate 5,088 downwards.
TGTGCGAGTTACCGTAAGAGCCAACATTAAACAACTGGTTGGCGGCGCAGGTGAAGAAACGATAAAAGCCAGAGTTGGCCAGGGCATAATTTCGGCAATCGGCAAAGCAAAGAACTACAAAGCAATTCTTGGTAACCCGGAATTCATTTCCAAAGAAGTCCTTATGAACGGATTGGACTCAGGCACCGCTTTTGATATCCTTTCCATTGATATAGCAGATATTGAGGTAGGAAAAAATATTGGAGCCGCGTTACAAATTGATCAGGCCAAGGCAGATTTACATATTGCGCAGGCTAAAGCGGAGGAAAGACGAGCAGTGGCGGTTGCCCTGGAGCAAGAAATGATAGCCAAGTCACAGGAAGCCCGTGCTTTGGTTATTGAAGCATTGGCAAAGATTCCCATGGCCATGGCCGGTGCATTCAGGAGAGGCTCAATGTATGCGAACGACCAAAACTAATTTCATTAGCAAAATCTGAAATTCAAAAACCCCCTGTAGTCCCCCTTAAAACAAGGGGGACAATTTCTGGGCAGGGGGTAATTTCCCCTCCTTATTTTAAGGAGGGGGCAGGGGTGGTTAATATTTTTCCCAGGGGTAGTTTTGAAAATAGAAATGCAGTTGTTATATGTGGGAAGGAAAACCCCCTTTAGTCCCCCTTAAAACAAGGGGGACAATTTCCAGGCTAACAACTGTATTCTTTTCTGAAATTCTCAAATGATTTCTTTTTGACTCCGCTATTGCATTTTAATATTTTCTCATAAATACAATCCGGAATTTGGGTATAGTTGTTCTCAAGGTGTTGAATAATTCCGCTTAGAAAAATTAATTCATGATTCCTTTCCAGCTTATTCGTGGAATTTTCATTTATTGATGAAATATAATTCTCAGTTGCATTAATTAATCTCTGAACTTCCTGCAACTCTGTATTAGATTGCAATTTTAAGGTCTTTTGGATGAATTTTCTGATAGTCATTTTATTCTATGTGAGAGGTAAGAATTATTTTCTAACTTCAATATAACCTTTGAATACTGTATTTGTTTCATACAAACTTATGTGGTAAAAATACGTGCCTTCAGGCAACTCGGATCCAAAGGATAAACCGACTTTGGAAACTCCGATGAAAGGATCTGTATTGTCATATCCATTTCTTTCAAACACAATCTGTCCCCAGCGATTAAATATCTTCACCGCGTTATTGGAAAACTCCTCAATACCCCTGATGTGCCAGGTGTCATTGATACCATCATTGTTTGGTGAAATTCCCTTTGGAATATGCAGATCCACGATGGTTTCTCTTTCAATCACTTTAACAACAACTGAATTCCTACCCTCGCAGCCGCTACCATCCGTATAGGTCATAGTATATGTGGTGGTTTCAAGCGGGCTGACCCTGGGATTTAATAAATAAGGATCATCAATTTCATACCCTCCCTCCCAAAAAACTGTTCCTGAAGCAAGATCAAAACTTTCGGGACCGATGGTTACAGATTGCCCGGTAAAGATTTCTTTATCTTCCCCGGCATTCACTATAATTGGATTAACTGTTACCGATACCGTATCGGAACTAATCCGGCATTCCTGACCTTTGATTTTCCACACGAATAAATTTTGTCCTTCATTCAAGCCCGTTATCAGAGACGCCGGATTCCCGGGGTCCTGAATTTGTCCCGAACCGCTAATAATACTCCACTCGCCGGTTCCAATCACCGCGACATTAGCATTCATTGCGATTTCGTTGATGCACACTTCCTGGTTACTTCCGGCATTTGCCTGGGTAACATTAAATGGAACTGTGATAGTTATGCGAGATGAAAAAGTATTGCATTCATTGGTAATGTTCCACTGAAAGATATTTTCACCTTCACTTAAATTAAAAGCATACGCGGTAGGATTTCCTTTATCTGAAATAATCGCATTCCCCTCTTTCACCGACCATTCACCTGTACCGGTTAGTGGTAAGTTGGCTGCAAGTTGCACTTCAGAAGAACAAGTGATAAAGTCAGTTCCTGCCCATGACTCATCAGGGCTTGGGTTTTTTGTTATTTTTAATGTGTCTGCTGTGGAAGCACAAATACCATTGGAAATTTGCCATACAAAAATATTTTCACCGGTTGAAAGATTACCGGCCTTCGTAATAGGCTCGTTTACAGAATTAATTATTGCTGTCCCGGCGATAATGGTCCACATTCCGGTACCATTCGTTGGTGAATTGGCATTCAGAGTGACTTCAGTCGAACAGGTTTCAAAATCAACTACTGTTTCCGCGAGATTAGGCTCGGCGTACCTGTAAACCTGCACATTGCTAACTGCACTGTCGCAATATCCATTCACAACTTTCCATTCAAATTCATTTAAGCCAACGCTTAGGTTTTCAACCTGGGTTTGAAATGAACCGGGATTATCAAGTATTCCTGACCCTTTGATTACCTGCCAGGTTCCTGTCCCGACTGAGGGGTTGTTCGCTGTTAGTATGCTGCCTGAAGCACAGACTTCACTATTTTCTCCGGCATCCGCTATTGCAGCCAGGCATTTTTCACTGTAAGACCAATGCTCAATAATGAAAGACATATTATTTTCACTTCTGAATCTTATTTCATCTACATTATAAAATTGCGAATTGGCTGTGAAATCGTAAAATTTACCCGGCTTTGTTTTGTTTATGGTTATCAGGACCTCTTCGGCTACCTGCATCCCATTTTTATATCCTGAAACTAAAATCTCTGCCGGTGTGTCATTCAGTACTGAACCAAATAATCCATTAAATGAGAACTTCGTTTTCTCTTTGTTCACTATTTTAAATTCAGTTACAGGTTCGAATCCTCCAACTTGCAAGTATCCATCTATACCAATTGCGGCGGCGAATCCCACAGTATCCACCTTCTGTTGTTCCAATTTAAATTCATAAAGAAAGGAACCGAATTGCTTGTCTTGTTCCAGGTAAATTCCTTGATTGGTTAAACCGTAATTACTGAAATTCTCAACAGTAACAGATTGGGCATCAAGAAAATGGGGTAGTATCAGCCCGGTTAAAATGAAAAGGTTTGTAAAGGTTCGCATCAACATTTTATTTAAAATAACACCCCAAAGATGATTGATAGGCTTCATTTAAATATTACAGAATACCTGAATTGGAGGAAATAGGTATTTTACCCATTTCTTAAAAACTCAATTGAGACTCCAGAGCTAAGCATAGGTAAAATGCCTAAAGAATTTCATTCCTGAATTTTCCCATAAAGAATACTTGCGTGCTGCCAACCTTTGCATGGTCTAATAATTAAATCAAGTTTATGAAGTCAGTACGTTTAATCTTCTTAGGTTTTATTATCCTGATGCTTCTGGTTTGCTCACTGGCAGAAGCCGCTAATGAGAACTTGTCTCTGGCTTGTACAGCAGATGCCGGTAACGATGTAAGCCTTTGTTTAGGAGGCAGAACCACCCTGGGCGGACTCCAGGCAGCCTCAGGAGGAACAGGTCCTTATACGTACGAGTGGAGTCCGGTTACGGGATTAGATAATCCCTTTATCGCAAATCCTGCCGCCAGCCCTAAAGAAACAATCACTTATTCATTAACAATTACTGATGCGGAGGGGTGTCAATCTACCTCAGCCGTTACCATAACAATCAATACACCACCGACAGCCAACGGTGGATCTAATTTCGAAATTTGTCAGGGGGATGAGGTTAGGTTAGGGGGTAAACCTTCCGCTATGGGAGGCCAACCCCCCTATTCCTATCAATGGGTACCTACTGTGGGTTTAGATAATCCCACAAAAGCTGACCCCATAGCTTCTCCAACGGTCTCTTCTTACTACTTTTTGCTTGTTGAGGATGCCTTTGGATGCCAGGATGTAGATATTGTCTGGGTTGAAGTTATGGATCCTGTTGCGTTGTCAGCAGGCAATGATCAGGATATTTGTAGCAGCACAGCCAGTATATTATTAAATGGAAGTGTTGCCGGTGCAACCACGATCGAGTGGTCTACAGATGGAACCGGGTATTTTTCACCCGGAGCGGATAACCTGGAAGCTTCTTATGTCCCCTCAACTGCAGATAAAGCATTTACAGAAATTACGCTCACCCTCACAGCAAGCAATGCTTCCTGCGATCCGGTTCAGGATGAAGTAAAGATTTTCTTTTACCCTGAAACTGTTGTGGACGCCGGAAGTGATACAACAATTTGTTCTGAAAATCCTGATTTGGTTTTGAACGGTTCCATTTCAGGAAGTTCCACTGTAGGTTACTGGTCAACATCCGGAACCGGTATCTTTGATCCGGACTCTTCCAGTTTGAACGCAAAGTATTTCCCCAGCCCCGAAGACCTCCTCAATGGTTCGGTTATCCTTACTTTATCTTCCTTAAATAGTTCTGTGTGTCAGGATTCTTCTGATTCAATGATAATAACCTATCAAAAACTTACTGCTGATGCCGGTAGTGACCAGGAGATTTGTGCTAACGAGACGTCAATCGCGGTTACCGGATCAATTACCGGTTTAACCGACTCCGTTTTTTGGTCATCCGATGGATTTGGGAGCTTTGAAAGTCCTAATCAATTGATTACCAGTTATATAATTGGTAAAAACGACCTCGAAATGGACAGCGTAACTTTAACATTAACTCATGTGGGTATTTGTAGTGGGGTCACGGATCAGGTTACTATTTTCATCAAGAAATTGCCGGAAATCTCGGCAGGGACAGATTTTACAGTTTGCAGTTCCGGGCAAATTGAATTAAACGGAACGGCTGCGGGAAATTTTGCAGAAGCATTCTGGGTATCAACCGGCGATGGAAATTTCAGCCCTGATAATACCGGATTGGAAGCAGCCTACGTTTCCGGTTCAGGTGACATTGCGGCCGGATATGTCGATCTTAAATTGATTGTCAATTCTTCAAATGGATGTAATTCCGTTGAAGATGGGATAAGGATTTCCTTTAATGAAGAAGTCTTGGTGGAAGCCGGCCCGAACCAGCAGATTTGTGCCGATACAAAATTTGTCACCTTAGAACCAGCTTTCTCCGCACCCGTCGATTCTATTAAATGGCTAGCCACCGGTGATGGAGCATTTACAGTATACCCTATTACAGGAAATGC
>DASWHX010000227.1:0-1915 GCA_036397995.1 Cyclobacteriaceae bacterium | reverse complement strand
CTCAACTCTGTTCACCTGAATTTCAGTCAGGAAAAGGTATGGATGCTGAATCTAGCTCTTGCCTTTATCATGTTTGGTGTGGCCTTAAGTCTTGAGACCCGGCACTTCAGGGAAGTTGCAAGAAATCCCAAAGGATTTTGGGTAGGAGTGGTGTCGCAGTTTATTTTTCTTCCGGCTATTACCTTTCTGCTCGTTTATTTTTTAAGGCCGCATCCCGGACTGGCACTGGGCATGATCCTGGTGGCTGCTTGTCCTGGCGGGAACGTTTCCAATTTTTATTCTTTGGTCGCCGGAGGAAATGTAGCCCTGAGTGTGAGTCTGACAGGATTTGCAACTTTTTTTGCGGTCTTCCTAACCCCGCTGAATTTTGAATTCTGGGGAAGCATCCTACCGGAGACAGAAGAAATTCTGAACTCAATTGATATTAGTTTCTTCGAGATGGCAAAAACCCTGGTGCTCATCCTCATAATTCCATTGTTGCTTGGGATTTGGTTTCGGCGAAAATTCCCGCCCCTCACAATCCGGATTGAGAAATACGTTCGGATTCTTTCTTTCTTAATATTGGCTGCCTTTATTGGTTTTGCATTGGCTGGCAACATGGATGTATTCTCAAAATATATACATTATGTAGTTTATCTGGTTTTGCTTCATAATGCTTTGGCGTTGATAACCGGTTATCTGACTGCAAAAATTACCAGGCTCAACTCAAGAGATGTAAAAACAATAACTATTGAAACCGGAATTCAAAATTCAGGGCTTGGACTGCTTATTATTTTTACTTTTTTTGATGGAATGGGACCCATGGCGCTGATCACAGCCTGGTGGGGTATCTGGCACTTAATCTCCGGGATTGTATCAGCAATTATCTTCCGGCGATTTAAAATCAGCCAATGGGTTCTGAAACAATGAAAGATATTCTGCTTATAGTATGGTATAGATTTTGGCAACTTGTCGCGTCCCTGGGATTGAAAATGTATTTTTCCAGCCTGCAGGTAAACGGACTCAAGAATGTACCTGCCAAAGGACCCATCATTCTTGCCGTTAATCATCAGAATTCATTTTTGGATGCCATCATTGTTGCGTGTGTGTTGAATCGCAAATCGTATTTTCTTGCCAGGGGTGATGTATTCAGGAAGAAGTGGGCGCATACGATGTTGTCGAGCCTTGGAATTATGCCGATTTACAGAACCCGCGATGGTTTAGGAAAGGTGAAAGATAACACTGCCATTTTTAATGCGTGCTCGGAAATTTTGAAGGAAAATGGGGCGGTCATGATTTTTCCTGAGGGGAATCATTACATGAGATGGTCGCTCCGGCCTTTGCAGCGAGGAATTGCCCGGATTGCTTTCCAATCGCGGGAGAGTGCTGAGATCCCGCCTATTAAAATTGTTCCGGTAGGATTGCAATACGAAGCTCACATGACGGCGGCATCCAGGATATTGGTTCAAATTGGGGAACCGGTTGATGTTGAGAAATATCTTGCTATGGAAAATGTTGATCAGCGGACAAAAATGGATTTGCTGCTCCATGACTTGTTCAACGCTATGAATCCGCTAATACTAGATATCCCGGAGGAAGGATATGAAAGTTTGGTTGAAAAGCTGAAAGCTGTCAGGGGATATTTTTCTAACCAGGTTCAGCAATTACAATCTGACCAGGGCATAATATCGGCCTTGCTTAACAGCGAACCGGTAGAAGTAAATGTTAGAATGGATGTCAAATCAAGGATTAATTATCTTGTTTATCCAATCATCCCGGTTGGATGGATCACTCATATTCTTCCCCGACTAATAATTTCTACCCTTATCAGGGTAAAGGTGAAAGATCCCCAGTTCATAGCTCCACTTAATTTTGCCCTGGGGTTGTTAATTTATCCGGCCAATGCAATTGCCTGGGGAGTGATTATTACTATTCT
>DASWHX010000226.1:0-12439 GCA_036397995.1 Cyclobacteriaceae bacterium | reverse complement strand
GAGGACAACAAATCACTTTCAGAAAGCATTGAGGCTTTTATGACCAGGGAAGGTGTTGTTTGTGAAAATGCCTACAATTATAAACAGGCAATTGACAAGATAATTTCCTTCGATTATGATGTTGTCATCCTGGATTTGATGCTTCCGGATGGTGATGGTTTGGATATTCTGAAAACTATAAAAGAAGAACGAAAGCAATGCGGCGTACTGATTTTATCTGCAAAAAATTCTACCGGAGATAAGATAAAAGGCTTGAATTTGGGCGCGGATGATTATTTGGCAAAACCGTTCCAACTCACCGAGCTGAATGCCCGCCTGAACGCGATAAACAGGAGGAAAAAATTTGATGGCCACTCAGAAATACAATTCAAAGAAATGCGGATTGATACAGTAAAGGAAGAAATCAAAGTTCATGGAAAACCAGTAACCCTTACCCGAAAAGAATATGAACTTTTATTATTTTTTCTTTCAAACAAAGAAAGAATAATTACCCGTCAGACAATTGCCGAACACCTTTGGGGCGACTATATGGACCTTAATGATTCATTTGATTTTGTTTACACGCATATCAAAAATCTGCGAAAAAAACTAACAGCACATGGCTGCCGGGATTATATTACTACCCGGTACGGTGCCGGGTATAAATTCAAAAGCACAATTGAATGAGATTAATCTACAAAATAGTAATACTGTATTTGTTGATAACACTGGGTGTAATTATAGCCGGGGGTATAATTACATACGTTAACATTCAAACCCAGGTAAATTTGGAGCAAAAAAGACATTTGAGAGAGCAACTGGGTTATCTGAAAAATTCAATTGAAAAGGGAGTCCCAATCGAATCATTGAATCATGAGAAAGTATCCATTACAAGAGTTCCTCAGGGAGTGGGCGAAGAGAGAATTGAATTCACCGATACGGTGGTGATCCACGCAACCTTGCGAAGACTTGAACCACACGTCAAGCTCAAGACTATAACCGAAGTCAGCGGGACATTCTATCGATTTGAAATGTATGACGTAATTGTTGAGGCGGAAGATATTATTGAAGGTGTATATAAATCTATGTTGGGAATCTACGCGATCTTATTTGTGGCTGTAATTATAATAACTTTCATTTTTTCCGCGAGAGTGTTCAAACCCTTCAATAAAACTTTAGAATTCATTAGTGGATTTAGTCTGAGTAAATCTGATCCCCTTGATCTGCGGAAGACTTCTACCAGGGAATTCACTCAGCTTAATGAGTTTATTTCTGAAATGACCAGGAAAGTGAAGATGGATTACCAATCATTGAAAGAATTTACAGAGAATGCCTCACATGAAATGCAAACTCCCCTGGCCATAATGAATAGTAAACTGCAACTGTTGATAGATTCTCCAAATCTTAATGATAACGAGCTAAAGCAAATTCTTTCGGCCCAGGAAGCATTAACAAAATTGAGCAGGCTGGGCCATTCGCTGGCATTATTAACAAAAATTGAAAACCAGGAATTTAATAAACTTGAAGAAGTGAATATGTCTGCATTAGTGGAAAAAACTCTGGATGATTTCACTGAACTTATTGAAATCAAAGGACTTACACTCAGCAAGAATATTGATGGCAATGTCAAAGTTCACTCTGATCAGGTTTTGATGGATGTTATAATTGCAAACCTGCTCCAGAACGCGATAAAGCATAACATAGAAAAAGGTAAAATCCGGGTTTCATTAAATGCAGAATCCCTAACCATTGAAAATACGGGAAATGTTCCAAAAAAAGATCCCGCCTTATTCTTTGAACGTTTCAGAAAGGAAGATCAAAGTGGAGACTCACTGGGACTCGGACTTGCCATTGTTCAAAAAATTTGTGAAGCCAACAATTTCCAGATCTCGTATAACTACACTGATAACAAACACGTTCTGACTGTAAAATTTTGATAGTGTCTCAGTTTAAATCCAAATTAAATTAACATCTAGCGTGTGTCCGCGTTCCACTATTGCCGGCAAAGTGTGGCGCACGTAAAAAGACTCTAACGGAATACTTGAAGAGTAAATGAAAGTAAACATCAACGTATGTCCACACTTCCCCTATTGCCGGCAAAGTGTGGCACACGTAAAAAGGCTCTACTGGAATACTTGAAGAAGTAAATAAAAGTAACATCAAACGTGTGCCACACTTCCACTTTTGCCAGCAAAGAATGGCACTCGTAAAAGGCTCCATGGCATTACCAAAATCTTAAGGGCGAACACTTCAAATTTGCTTCAAATTCCCACTTTATTTTTGTTAATGAGACAATAGCAAGAATAAGGTTGCAAGAATATGGTTTGTTAGATAAGTAAAAATTTAAGATAGTGAGAATAGGAATAGCGATAGTATTAAAATTGATTTTGGTATTAATGTTGGCCAACACTGCCTTTGGGCAGGAGAAATCGGCGGTTATTACCGGAACGTTAATAGATATAAACACAAAAGAAACTCTTCCATATACAACTGTGGCCGTATATAGAACCGATTCTACTTTGGTGGATGGAGCGATAACGGATTTTGATGGAGCTTTCAGGCTGGAAGTGGAACCTGCACAATATTACCTGGAAATTCAGTCCATTTCTTACGAGCTTTCCAGGATATTGGTAACCGTGGCGGATGGAGAATCTAGATCATTGGGTACCATTACGATGCGGCAAGCTGTGAAGTTACTGGAAGAAGTAGTGGTCACCGGTGAGAAAAATCAAATGAGATTGGAATTGGATAAGCGGATTTTTAATGTGGGGCAGAATATAAATAATGTATCCCTTAATGCAGCGGATATTTTAGATAACCTGCCTTCCATAAACGTGGATGTAGAAGGCAATGTAAGCCTCCGGGGAAATCAAAATGTGAGAATTCTGGTTGATGGAAAGCCATCCGGGCTTGTTGGGATTAGCGGCCCTGATGCTTTGCGGATGCTGCAGGGTGACCTCATAGAAAGTGTTGAAGTTATCACAAATCCCTCGGCCCGGTATGATGCCGAAGGAACCGCAGGTATCATTAACATTATTCTGAAAAAACAGGAGCGTATGGGTTTCAATGGTTCTTTTAATATAAATGGCGGATTACCTGTTGATGTTGGTATTTCTACTAATTTTAATTATAAAGTAGGAAAATTTAATTTCTTCGCCAATTACGGTATCGATTATGACAAACGTCCTGGTGGCGGATCGTCGTATCAGAAGTTTACCTTCCCTGATACAACTTATGTTACCTACCGCGATCAGGATCGCGAGCGCGGTGATTTTGGAAATTCTTTCAGATTCGGGATTGACACATATATCACCGATAACGACGTTATCACAGCTTCAGGATTATATAGAATTTCTGATGAAAGCAATGACAGCCGCATTATTTATGATGATTATTCCGGTGATGGAGTATTGTTGGATAAAACATTAAGGCTGGACAATGAAACTGAAGATGATCAAAACTCGGAATTTCAACTGGTTTATCGAAAAACATTGCCCGGCGATGGACATGAGCTGGCCGCGGAAGTTCAGTTTAGAGACAATTCAGAAACTGAGAAATCACAAATCAGTGAATCCGATGCATTGACCAATAATGCGCCATATTTATTCCAACGCTCATCGAACAGGGAAGGAGATCAGAATTGGCTGGCTCAACTTGATTATGTATATCCGGTGAATGAGGCATTTAAATTTGAAGCAGGCTATAGAGGCACATTTCGGCAAATGGAGAGTGATTACCTGGTGGAAGAACAGAATACCTCCGGAAATTGGATCTCCCTTGATAATTTCTCCAATCAATTTATATATGATGAGGATGTAAATGCAGGCTACGCCATTTTCGAGCATAAATTACCCAAGTGGGGATACCAGGTGGGATTGCGGGCGGAAAATACAAGGATAAAAACTTATCAGCGTGAAACGGCTGAAGAAAGTAAAAAGTCTTATTTGAATTTCTTTCCCAGCGTTTACCTGACCTACAAGCTCTCTGAATTAAATACCATACAAGTAAGTTACAGCCGCAGACTATCAAGGCCGCGTCATTGGTTCCTGAATCCATTTTTATCATTCAATGATCCCAGGAATATCCGGACCGGAAATCCAAACCTGGATCCGGAATACACTAACTCCTACGAAGCAGGATATTTGAACAACAGGGAAAAAACTAGTTTGTACGGTGGCATTTATTACCGGTATACTTCAGGTATGATTCAGCGGATAAATTATGTCGAAACTAATGGTACCACTTATTCGCAACCTCATAACCTTGGATCGGAAGAATCATACGGAATTGAACTAAACGTCTCCAGCGATCCGCTGGAGTGGCTAAACCTGAATGGAAATGCAAATTTCTATCATGCCAAAGTTGATGGAGATTTTAATGGCGAACGTCTCAGCAGTGAAACCTATACTACCCAATTTAATCTTTCAACAAAGTTCGATCTGGGTAAAGTTGACCTACAGCTTAGAGGAAGATACAGGGCTCCGGAAAATACTACCCAGGGCAGGAGGAAGAGCCAATATCATGCAGACATTGGAGCCAACTGGCTGATCCTGAAAGGTAATGGTACCATAAGTTTGAATATCCGCGACCTTTTCAATACCAGGAAATACCGTGGAATTTCTGAAGGGCAATATTTTTACTCAGAATCTGAATTTCAGTGGAGATCACGCCAATTGCGCATTACTTTCACCTACCGCATAAATCAGAAGCGCAAAGATAATGGTGAAGATAATGATGACAATGGTGGGAATGATGATATGGAATTTCAGAATTAGAGGAAATTATTTTTCTTCGAACGATTTATCATTCCATCTTAATTCATTATGGAAATTTACCAGGTTCGTGGACTCATCAATCACAAGTAATTCTATGTTCATCATTTCACAAAAATCCATCAGATGCTCCACCTCCAATGCTTTACTCAGACAGGTGTGATGTGAACCTCCAGCCATCAGCCAGGCGGTAGCGGATGTTTTTAGGTCAGGAAGAGGTTTCCAAACAGCTCTCGCTACAGGCAACTTTGGCAATGCCTTTTCAGGCTTCCTGAGTTCAACTTTATTAACCAACATTCTAAACCTGCTGCCGGTATCGATAAGGGATGCATTTACAGCCTTTCCCGCTCCAACATTAAATACAAGCCTGACCGGATCTGACTTGCCTCCAATACTCAGGGGATGAATCTCGCAAGAAGGTTTAGACTCCGCTAAAGATTCACATATTTCGAGCATGTGTGCTCCCAGAACCTGATTTTCCACTGAAGTGAAATTATACGTATAATCCTCCATAAAGGAATTACCTCCTTCAAGACCGCAACTCATCACTTTCATCGCTCTTACCAGGGCTGCGGTTTTCCAATCTCCTTCAGCACCGAAGCCATATCCATCACGCATCAGCCTCTGAACCGCAATTCCCGGCAGTTGTTCCAGTCCGTGCAAATCTTCAAAGGTGTCAGTAAAACCAACCAGGTTTTCTTTTTTCAGAAATGTCCGCAGCCCGAGTTCAATTCTTGCTGCATAAACCAGTGAAGAATACTTCGGGCCGCCTTTTTTAAGCTCCCGGACAACCTGGTATTCATCCAGATATTCGTACACAAGTTTTTCGGCCCGGGCATTAGTAATTTTTGTAATCAATTCAGCCAATTCGCTAATTCCATATCCATTTGTTGAAAATCCGAGTTTTATCTCCGCTTCAACTTTGTCTCCTTCAGTTACTGCCACATACCGCATATTATCACCAAGTCTTCCTATCCGGGCGCCATCTAAATCATACCGGGCAATCGCCGCTCTTGTCCAGATGCCAATTTGCTTCAGGCAAGACTTATCTTTCCAGTGGCCGGCTATAATCTTCCGCTTCAGATTGAGTCGCGCACATATATGGGCAAATTCACGATCACCATGGGCACTCTGGTTCAGATTCATAAAATCCATATCAATAACTTCCCATGGAATTTCTGCATTGAATTGAGTGTGAAAATGTAATAATGGTTTCTGAAGAATTTTCAGACCTCTGATCCACATTTTAGCCGGCGAAAAGGTATGCATCCAAAGTATTACCCCGATACAGCCAGAAGAACTGTTCGCTTCCAGACAAACCTGATAAATTAATTCCGGTGTAGTTAATGTTTGCCTGGCAATAATCTTAACCGGAATCTGTCCTGATAAATTGATTGAAGAAATTATCTCTCTTGAATGAGCGGCAACCTGTTTCAATACATCATCTCCATATAAATGCTGACTGCCTGTCAGAAACCAAACTTCAAGCTTTTTAAGATTCGGTAACATCTTGAATTTATTACATCCAGAAGACAATATAGAGGAATGCAACAATGGCTATAATACCAATTGCACCTACATTAAAGCCAACTCCGGTCTTGAATATTGTAACTTCCGTATGAAACGCCTTCCGGTCTTCAACATCAATTTTTGCATTGGTATAAGAAATAATAGCAAGCATAAGAAATATTGAGGCAAGCACAAATATAGATTCAAAGCCAAGGTGCGCATATGTACCGGAGAAAAACAAACCAGGCAAAATGCAAACAATGCTGAGGGCAGTTAGCAGGTAACTGGTGGAAATGAGTTTCTTCTGAACACCTTCACCAAGGGTTGGTGATTTCACTTTTACTCCTTTATCAAGGAATGAAATAACCGAGGCTACCGTACACAGGATTATGAATACGTAACCCATTCGTAGAATCCATGGAATTTCCGGTAATGCAAATTTGATAGCAATTCCAATAGGAATGGTAGCCGCCGCGGTCCAGATGGCTGCTTTGCTTGTAATCTGGTTCCAGAATAAGCCCATAGTAAACACCACTACTACACCGGGGTAAATAAACCCGGTATATTCCTGAATATATTGAAAAACCTGGTCCAGGTTGCTTAACTGGGGCGCGAACGATATGGCAATCAGCATGGCAACAATTGCCACAAGTCTGCCAACTCTCACCATTTGCTTGTTGGATGCCGCTTTATTAATATAATGTTTATAGATGTCCATGGTAAAGATCGTAGAAGTACTGTTAATCATTGATGCCAGCGAAGAAACTATGGCGGCCGTTAGAGCAGCAAAGGCAAGGCCGCGAATTCCGGCGGGAACAAAATTCTGCAGCAACCAGGGATAAGCCTCGTCGGATTTGGCTATTACTCCTAATTCTTCCACGGGCTTTCCGACCATAGCGGCAAGCTGTTCAGGAGTAAAATCATTAACCAAAACATATGCGGTAATTCCGGGTATAATTACAAGCAGTGGAACCAGGATTTTCAGATATCCGGCGAAGATCAATCCGCGTTTAGCCTCTTCAATACTTTTGGCGGCAAGGCCTTTTTGAATGATATACTGGTTGTACCCCCAGTAGCCAAGGTTAGTAATCCACATTGAACCCAGGATCACCGCCAGTCCCGGCAAGTCGTTAAAAGCATCTTTGGTTCCGCCACCTCCATCCGGCACCATTATTTGACCTTCGCTGATGATCATGGAAAAATGATCCCTGCCGGCCTCAAAAATATAGCTGAACCCGCCGATTATACTGCCGCCTCCTACAGCATCCAGCGCCAGAAATGTGGTTACCAGGCCGCCAAAGACCAGGAATATCACCTGGATTACGTCTGTCCAGGCAACGGATGTTAATCCCCCGTAAATTGAATAGATTCCCGAGAAAAGGAGCAAACCAATAATTCCATAGATTAGGGGTATTCCTACGATTTTTTCCAAAGCCAGTGCCCCCAGATAACTTACGGAAGTTAAATTCACAAAAACATAAACCAGAAGCCAAAATGAAGCAAAGAAAAGTCCCACATGCTTATTAAACCTTTTCTCTGCTAACTGGGGAATCGTATAAATTTCATTCTTAAGGAATACAGGCAGGAAGAATTTTGCAACAATGATTAGCGAGATGGCGGCAATCCATTCGTAGGCAGCTATTCCAAGCCCGATGGCAAATCCGGAACCCGACATGGCGATAAAATGTTCCGCGGAAATATTAGCCGCGATAAGAGAAGCCCCGATTGCCCACCAGGTTAGTGATCGGCTGGCAAGAAAGTAATCCTGGGCTGTTTTTTCTTTTCCTTTATTTCGTGAAACATATAATCCTATGGTGATGATCAGGGCACAATACCCGAAGAAAATGATGTAGTCAATATTTGAAAATCCGCTATTCATATTGCATTAATTATTATTCCGAACGTAATAGTTTCCTTCTTTATATTTCCAAATCCGATTGTGTGATGCTGCTTTCAGGTCCGCATTTGAAAGGCATTAAGATAGCATTATTTTAATTAAATTTTAGAACTTCACCTGCATCCTTAATGATTTGACCCCCGTGAAATGATGAAGTCAACCTGTTTCAGGATTAGTTGGTCACCTTGCTCTTTATATAACCATTATTATTTTTAACTTTAAAAACGTAATCGTCCAATGTTTAATATTCAGAATATGAAACCAAAGAGTATAATCGTAAGCTTTTGTTTAATAATGCTACCAATTGCTTCCTATGCGCAGGAAGTTTCAAGAAAATTTAATCCTGTTAATTTTTCTAAAGTTGAAGTCATAGATAATTTTTGGAAACCCACAATGGATTTAGTTGCCACAGAAACGCTGGCAGCCTGCATTGAGCAAACGGAAGTGAAAACTCCCCGGATAAGAAATTTTGAAAAAGTTGCCCGCGATAAAAGTGAGGCTCATGAAGGAATTTTTTATGATGATTCGGATGTCTTCAAGGCGCTGGAAGCTATTGCTTATTCAATCAATAATTATCCTGATCCTGCCCTGGAGAAAAAAGCAGATGAATGGATTGACAAGATTGCCGCGGCTCAACTGGAGGATGGTTATCTGAATACTTATTATACCCTGGGTCGATTGGATCAAAGATGGACCGACATGAGCATGCACGAAGATTATAACGGCGGACACATGATTGAAGCCGCGGTGGCTTACTTCAATGCAACAGGCAAACGTAAATTTCTGGATGTGGCCATTAAATGGGCGGTTCATTTTGACAGTTTGTTTGGTCCCGGGAAGAGGCATTGGGTTACCGGTCACCAGGAATTGGAGCTGGCGCTTGTTAAGCTTTACCACACAACCAATGATAAAAAGTATCTGGATCTTGCTTATTGGCTTTTGGAAGAAAGAGGAAAAAAATTGGCGAAAGGATATACCTGGAGCAGCTGGCGTGACACCGCGTATGCCCAGGATGTAATACCGGTTAGGGATCAAACGGAAATAACAGGTCATGCAGTAAGAGCTATGTACATGTATACCGGCGCCGCGGATGTTGCTTCGCTAACCGGGGATGAAGGGTATATGAAAGCTATGCTAACGGTCTGGGGCGATGTCACAAACCGAAACATGTATATCACCGGGGGAATCGGTGCGTCCGGTAGAAATGAGGGATTCGGAATTGATTATGATTTGCCAAACGAGCAGGCATATTGTGAAACTTGCGCATCAGTGGGAATGGTTTTCTGGAACCAACGAATGAACTTGCTTACCGGCGACAGTAAATTTATAGATATACTGGAAAGAAGTTTATACAATGGAGCACGCGATGGCCTTTCTTTGAGCGGTGATCATTTCTTTTACGGGAATCCGCTTGCTTCGCGGGGTCAACATGCAAGGCGCGAATGGTTTGGTACTGCCTGCTGTCCGGCCAACATTGCCAGGTTAATCGCTTCAATTGGAGATTATATTTATGGGTATTCAGATAAAGGAGTTTGGGTAAATCTTTTTGTAGGAAGTAAAACTAACATTAATGTTAATAATTCGGAAATTGGAATTGAGATGCAAACCAATTACCCATGGGATGGCAATATTAAAATTACTGTAAATCCCAAATCAAGAGCTGAATTTCCGTTATACGTAAGAATACCCGGTTGGGTACAAGGAAAACCTGTTCCTGGTGATATTTACAAATATGGCGATAATATTGATACTCCATACAAAGTAAGCTTGAATGGAAAAGAAATTCCTGTTGCCATTGAAAAAGGATACGCGGTGATAAATAACAAATGGAAAAAAGGGGATGAAGTGCAGTTAGTTCTTCCAATGGAAGTAAGAAGAGTGGTGGCCAGGGAGGAAGTTGAACAAAACAATGACAGGGTTGCCTTGCAACGGGGTCCGCTGGTTTATTGTGTTGAAGGTGTGGATAATGATGGCCAGGCCTGGAACCTGATAGTTCCGGAAAATACGCGATTCACTTCAGAATTTAATCCGAAAATGCTGGGTGGAATTACAACCATACAATTTGAGATTCCCGTAATTAATGTGGGCAGCGATGGAATGTCAATTCAAACTCAAAATAAAACTATAACGGCCATCCCTTATTACACCTGGGCTAACCGGGGCCGCAGTGAAATGCAGGTATGGCTTCCGGTAAGAATTAATGACGTTAAGATAAATTACAGATGATAAGAATTTTTCAATGCCTGATAATTCTTGCAGTTGCCATTATTCTGGGATGTTCAGGTTCAAACCAGGAAACTGAAATGGAAAAAGAACCTCCGGAACACCTCGCTGAATCAAAACCCTATGGAACCTTTGGTGGGAAGGAAGTTACTCAGTTCATTCTCAGGAATTCAGCAGGAATGGAAGTAGGAATATTGAACTATGGGGGTACTGTTACCCATATCTTAACTCCGGATAAGAACGGAAATGCAGGTGATGTAATCCTGGGGTTTGAAAATTTAGAAGGTTATCTTCAGGATGACAACCCCTATTTCGGCTGCCTGGTGGGCAGATATGCAAACCGGATCGCCAATGCAACATTTGAATTGAGGGGAGAAACCTTCCAATTGGCGGCAAATAATGATGCAAATAGTTTGCATGGCGGTCTAAGAGGTTTTGACAAGGTGGTTTGGGATGCGGAACTTATGCCCGGCGACAGCAGCCTGCGTTTGAAATATCTTAGTCATGACGGGGAGGAAGGATACCCGGGAAATTTGCAGGTGGAGGTGACCTATGCATTAAGTTCTGACAATGAACTTGTAATTAAATACACAGCCACTACCGACCAGCCTACTCCGGTAAACCTGACCAACCACTGCTATTTTAATTTATCTGCTGGAACCGATGAAACAATTCTGGACCATGAACTTATGCTGGATGCAGACAAGTTTACAGAAGTGAATGAAAACCTGATTCCCACAGGTAATTTGGCGGATGTGGACTCGACACCAATGGATTTCAGAAATCTAAATCGAATTGGTAATGATATCATGAAAGTGGCAGGAGGATTTGATCATAATTGGGTTTTGAATAAATCCGGAGAAGAAATAGAAAAGGCTGGTGAATTGCACCACTCGGCAAGTGGAAGAGTAATGGAGATATTTACCACTGAGCCGGGAATTCAATTCTATTCCGGAAATTTTCTGGATGGAACCCTCCGGGGTAAGGCGGGAAAAATCTATTTTAAGCATGGAGGTTTGTGTCTTGAAGCGCAGCATTTTCCTGATTCACCAAATCAACCTGAATTTCCCAATACGATTTTGGAACCGGGAAATACTTACAGGCAAACCACCATTTATAAATTTTCGATCAGATAACCTTCACAACTCCAACTGGTAAATATTTGTGTCAACAAAAGAGCCGTCTTTGTTTCTATGCGATTTTTTCATGGTGCCCACCATTCTGAAACCTAGCTTTTGCCAGAGATGATTAGCTACTTCATTAGTAGCAACCACGGCAACAAAAGAAATGGACTTATACCCTTTCTTGCGGGCATGCTCAATAGAAAACTCAGCAAGTCTGCTACCTACTTTTTTACCGCGGGCACTTTTACTTACCGCGTAGGCACAGTTGGCAACGTGATTGCTTCTGCCCTCAAATAAAGGATTCATATAATAAAATCCAAGAATCGCTCCATCGTCTTCCAGGACCACGGTTTCTCTTTCCGGTGTTGATAATCGCTCCCGCATTTGTTCCGCAGTAAGAGGAAATTCGGTGAAGAAATATTCTCCTGTTTCCACAACTTCATTAAAAATGCCGGTAATTTGATCAAGATCTGTTGACTCGAAAAATCTTATCATTAAGTCAGAATTAAAGTCAGCTTTGTGTTCAACAATTCAATTGGTCAAAGATGTTGTTGGCAAATCAACATTTGAAGCTACAATATTATTTAATAATGTTAATTACCTGAGATTCGATTTGAAAAAGGAATTTTCAATATGACAAAATTTTTGAATTCTGAAAACTCTAATAATCTGATTTACAAATAATTAATAACTAGTCTGATCTTTGGGAACCAATCAAATAATCTAATCATTCTCAACTTAAACGAACTAACACATGGATGCATTGAACGACCTCGCGGCTGGAATGGGGATACTCACGGCCGGAGTTGCTGCAGCAGTTGTCCTCACTTATGTTGTCAACACAATTGGCAGAAGATTTAACAATGGGGAGAATCTCATTGATATGGATTTATTTTGATCGAACAGATATTCTTAATTCAACGCTCAACCAAACG
>DASWHX010000225.1:0-3742 GCA_036397995.1 Cyclobacteriaceae bacterium | reverse complement strand
AGCTGGAAGCGTAATCCTTGTGATGCGTAAGGGAAAAGTAGCTTACTTTGAAGCTTTTGGTTATAGAAACGTGGAGGACAAATTAAAAATGGAAAGAAATACCATTTTCCGTATTGCATCGCAAACAAAAGCCATTACAAGCGCGGGAATTATGATGTTGCAGGAGCAAGGAAAGCTATTGATATCCGACCCTCTCAGCAAATATATTCCGGAGTTTGAGAAAACTAAAGTTGCTGTTCAAAAGGAAAATGAAAGTGAATATGAAATTGTAGATGCAAACAGACAAATTACCATTCGGGATTTGCTTACTCACACAGCTGGAATTGGTTATGGTTGGGGACTTGCTGAAAAAGAATGGGAGGATGCAGGAATTTTGGGTTGGTATTTTGCTGACAGGGATGAGCCCATTTCCACCACCGTTGGAAGGATGGCTTCATTACCTATGAGTGAGCAGCCAGGGCAAAAATTTGTGTATGGGTATGGCACAGATATTTTGGGAGTTGTTATTGAAAGAGCAAGCGGTATGCCTCTTGACGCATTCATCGAACTGAATATTTTGAAACCGCTGGGTATGGAGGACACGTATTTCTACTTGCCCCCGCAGAAAGCAAATCGATTATCGGTTGTTTATTCTGCTACTAACGCCGGTGGAATTACCAAAGCACCGGATCCTGGTAAAATGATAGGGCAAGGTGCATACCTGGAAGGCCCTAGAAAAAGCTTTTCGGGAGGTGCTGGACTCCTCTCTACGGCTGAGGATTTTGCAAGATTTCTGCTGATGATGTTTAACGAAGGAGAACTGAATGGACATAGGTTACTGGCGCCATCAACTATAAAATTAATGACGTCCAATCACCTCCGGGATATTCCCTACAGCCCAGGCAGAGGATTTGGGCTCGGATTTGAAGTTGTGCTTGATGCCGGATCACGAGGGATACCGGGTTCAGTCGGAGAATATGGGTGGGGTGGTGCGTACGGTTCAAATTATTGGGTTGACCCGGAAGAGAAACTGATTATTGTTTATTTCAAACAGCTTATTCCAACCAATGGTTTGGATGATGCAGGTAAATTGAGGTCCTTAATCTACCAGGCCATTGTGGACTGAGTATTTTTAGCGTTTATTGCTCGGAACCTGAAACCTTCAAAGTCGTTGCCTTATTCTTGATTTGATTCAAACCCAGGCCCTACAGGCAATAAAACAGAAATCGGAATTCGATTCCAGGAAAGAACAACTGTGAACAACACCAATAATTATGTATCTTTTACAAATTAAATTTTATCGTGTATGAAATCATTTGTGTTGTCGCTGATAGTTTTCATTCTTCCATGTAACAGTTTTTCCCAAGATCTCAAAAACCCTTCTTTTGAAGAAGTATTATCACTCCAGTCGGTTGGTGGACACACCTTATCTCCTGATGGAAAGAGTATTGTTTATTCCATTAACTCTACGGACTGGGAAAATAATCAATACGATACGGAACTTTGGCTTTCCAGGAATGGTGAGCATCCATTTCAGCTCACTAATAATACTAAAGGAAGCAGTTCAGGCGTGCGTTGGTCTCCGGACGGAAAGTGGATTGCATTCGTGTCCCGCAGAGATGATGGAAATCAGATTTATATTATCAATCCAATAGGTGGGGAAGCCATTAAAATTACCAAAGAGAAGGATGGCGTAAACGATTTTGAGTTTTCACCAAACGGAAAATCAATAGCTTTTACCAAAACCACTGAAGCTAAATCCAATAAACAAAGGGAAGATAAATTTGGGAAGTTCTCTGTGGAAGACAATGAATACAACTTGCCGACCTTATGGCTTATGGATTTTAACCCCGAAGATTTTTTCAAAGCTCAACTGCCCAATTATACTAAGGATTCAGTTTCAAAAGAACTGGAAAAGCCAAAAGCGTTAATCGATAATCCCAAATTTGCAATACGGAGATATGAATGGTCTCCTGATGGCAAATCTATTGCCTTAAATCATGCACCTAACACAGATATCCTCGGATTCATGAAAACGGATATCTCTATCTTCGATGTAGAAACTAAAAAGGTCAATCCATTATTACAGAACTCCGCCGGAGATTTTTTTGCTGCCTGGTCTCCTGACAACAAAGCTATTTTGTATACATCGGGTGTAAATGACACCACCAGTAATTTTTTTAAGAATGCAAAAGTTTTCATAATAAACACAGACGGATCAGACAATCGACAAATTGCAACAGGTTTAGATGAAGATCTCGGCGGATTTGTATGGACTCCTTTGGGTATTTTTGCTACTGCTTCAATACGCACAAACCGGCATCTTTATAAAATCGATCCCAAATCAGGAAATATAGATATTGTTAATGTGAACCATAATCGAATTTATGGCCTTTCATTTAGTAAAGATGGCTCTATAATGTCTTTCAACGGGCAAAGGGATAATGAGCTCACTGAACTTTATACTTGCCCCACAATGAATTTCAAAATAACTCAGTTAACATCTTTAACCAAACAGATAAATGGATGGAAGGTTGCTAAAAGTGAAGTACAAACCTGGCAAAGTGAGGATGGTACTGCGGTCGAAGGAGTGCTGCACAAACCCGCTGATTTTGATCCCGGTAAAAAATATCCCTTGTTGGTGATGATCCACGGGGGACCAACAGGCGTTGACCGGCCAACACCAGTCCTTACTTATGTATATCCTCTTATTCAGTTTTTAAATAAGGGTGCGGTTGTATTACGGGTTAATTACCGGGGCTCAGCCGGTTATGGGGAAGCTTTTCGTTCATTGAACGTTCGCAACCTGGGGGTGGGCGATGCTTGGGATGTTCTTTCGGGGATTGATAATTTAATAAGCAAGGGTTTTATTGATGAATCAAAAATGGGTTGCATGGGCTGGAGCCAGGGTGGTTATATTTCCGCTTATCTGACAACCAACACCAATCGATTTAAAGCAATCTCGGTGGGTGCCGGTATTTCCAACTGGATGACTTATTATGTAAATACAGACATTCACCCATTTACCCGGCAATACCTGGAAGGTACACCCTGGAACGATCCGGAAATCTATGCAAAAACATCTCCCATGACTACTATCACTAAAGCTTCAACTCCAACATTAATTCAGCATGGTGAATTTGATCGACGGGTACCCATACCCAATGCCTATGAGTTATACCAGGGTTTGCAGGATGTCGGCGTGGAAACCAAATTAATTGTTTACAAAGGCTTCGGTCACGGAATCACAAAGCCAAAAGAAAGGCTCGCCGCGGTTTGGCACAACTGGCAATGGTTTCTAAAATATGTCTGGGGTGAAGAGGTGGAAATTCCGATAGAAGAAGAAAAGTAAAAAAATAGTTTGACCACAATTTCACATAAAGCAGGATTTGTTTCCATTATTGGCAAACCAAATGTGGGCAAGTCTACCCTCATGAATCAACTTGTGGGTGAAAAGTTGTCTATTATCACAAGCAAAGCTCAAACTACCCGCCACAGAATCCTTGGCATACTAAGTGGAGAAAATTTTCAGATTGTTTACTCAGACACACCAGGCATTATAAAACCCGCGTATAAATTGCAGGAATCCATGATGACTTTTGTAAAGACTGCTGTAAGCGACGCGGACATTATTATTTACATTGTGGAGTTGGGACAAAAATTTGATCCTGATGATGAAGTCATCCGGCGGATTAAAAAATCCGAAAAAAAATTGATACTGGTGATCAATAAAGTTGACCTTGACAAAGACAAGCTTCTTGAA